>NZ_JH636434.1:1503065-1868074 GCF_000255655.1 Schlesneria paludicola DSM 18645
CTCGAACCACCGCACTGTTCTCAGGCTCAGCCGACCCGGTGGGCGCTTTGGTACTGTTTGGAGCCTCCGACCCGGTGGGCGCTTTGCCGGTGGGCGCTTTGGTATCGTTTGACGAATTTTCGGCCAAATGACGCCGAACTGCGCCTCGAGATACACCCAGCGACTCACAGATTGCACGCTCGGAGAGTCCGTTGTCGTGCAAAGCCTTAATCGAAAAGGACTTGTCCATACTCAGTTGATAAGCCATCGTCTTTCCAGTGGTGGGTTTCTACGAAAAGAAACCACTACTGCAAAACAAAAGCCCCTTTGTCTCAACTGGTACCGTTTCAAGCGCCCTTCACTGGTACTGTTTCAGCGCCCACTGACATGTGTCATTTGTGAATGGTCCACTCAACTTTTCGGTCCGTGGCCGGGCATTGTTTCCCTGATTGCTTGGTGCTGGATGCCTTTAATCCTAGCGCATGGATCACTTGTAACGTCTGATGTGCCAGCGGTCGTAGCTGCGCTGGGAGCTGCTCGCTGCTTTTGGTCTTTTTTGCTTAATCCGCGGCCACCAACTGCCATGCTGAGCGGTGCACTTCTGGGCGTCGCCATTGCAACTAAGTATACGTTGCTTATTCTTTGTCCGTGTTGGTTCTGCGTTCTGTTCTACAGATACAGCAGGGGACATCAGTTCCGCCAGTTTGCGGTTCTCGGGTGTTTGATGTTCTCGGCAAGCATTGTGACAATCGATGCATTTTATCTGTTTCAAGGTGTCGGCTTCAAACTTGAGATACTGGCAACTGGCAACTCCGCCTCGTCTGCTACCTTAAGATCATTTGCGTCTTGGCCGTTGTTTTCGTGGATGCTCTGGATTCCTCTCCCTCTTCCAATTGAGTTTATACGAGGTCTCGATTTTCAACTTGCGGACGTCGAGCGATCACAAGCGGTGTATTTACTCGGCGAGCAACGTGTTGGTGGCTGGTCATTTTGGTACTTGATTGCCGCGATGGTGAAGGTGCCAATTCCGATCCAGGCGCTTACATGGCTTGCAGTTGTCAATATTCCGTCTGCTCTGAGCGGGAATGGATTCTCGAGATGGGCCGCGATATGTACGATCGTCCCTGCCTTAGAGGTCACGATATCGATCGTACTTTTTACGGGAACTGGTACAAATGCATCCGTTCGATATCTGCTGCCCGCTCTAGCACTTTGGTGTCCATGGATTGGTTTGGCCTTACGACCTCGTACCCAAGTCTCCAAAATCTTGGTATTTGGCTTCGTGACTTGGCTTGGTATCGGTGCATTCTTTGAATCACCAGATTTCCTGGGGTGGGAAAACGAACTCGCCAACGTATGGTGTCGTGATCGCCCCGCGATATTGGGTGACAACACCGATTGGGGTCAGGACATCGCAAGTCTCGGTGTATGGGCCGCAAGTAGGAGTCCTAGCGAAAGGATGATCGTATGCGTATATGGAATGGGAGATACCAGAGCTTACGGCTTACGTCGACCTGCTGCATTGGCTATTTCTGCAGCTTCGGATCAATGCGACTATTTGGCAATCAGTGAAAATATTCTCTTCGGAAATGGAACACAGAATTGTGTGTGCGTGGATGGGCAAATGGGAGTCGTCTCGCATGAGTTGCGTAAATCGCTGCAGTTGAGGCGACCTTTTCATAGGATTGGTCACTCGATTCGAATATTCAAGTTGACTTCAGGTGACTTTTGATGCAGCTTTCCCCAAGTTTCGGATTTGCTCGACTGACTTCCGAATAAGTGATAATCGGCCATTTCTATCGGGCCGAGCACAAATCGAAGGCAATCGGCATCTTTCAACTCTTTAAATCGATTTTCCCAACTGCGATTTATGAACAAATTGCTGTGCACATCTAAATGAATCCCTTGGAATCAAAATCATGAGGGGCTGCCCCAAGCCCGAGGTTTTGACGCTACGCTTTTGTGATCCGTTGTCGTGGATTGCTGAGCAACAGGTAGATGGAGAGCAATCCGAGCGAGATCACGATGGGCCAGTATGCTGTCGAAACGAACACAAAATGTTCCTCTTGGGCCTGCGAGGCATCAGGACGTTTCTTAACGATGCTTTTGCGGGCGCACACCAGCCCAGGCAGTCCGACGCGAGCCAATTCTGGATCTTCGAATATCGCGTCTTCGAGGCCTATCGATTCTGTTGATGTTGTCGTCCAACGAAAACCTTGTCGAATGCCGTAACCGATCCGATACGTGGTGTCGAGAACGTTGGATTGCCGGGTGACCGTTCAGAGCCCGAAGAGAGGGGAACAGGCACATTTTCCCGGTTCAATTGGAATCCACAGTACATCGTCGAGGGTAAGCGTTCCGTCTACGGCGGGAAAATGAGCCAGTCCCCGGTCTGTGAAGGGTTACGATTGCCGGATCTGCATGTTTGTCGCAATGACGTCAGACGGAGACCCCAAGTACGCGGGCATGTTGGCAATCGAAACGCGACATACAACAAGCGTTCCCTGATGGCTGTCGATGATATACAGAGACTGGGCTGTCTGAATTTTGATCGTGTCATGGGTGTATCGACTTCTCACCCACCCCACCTCGAACAGGCACGCCATCAGCAACGTGACGACACCAAGCTTGCGTCGCCAGGACTTGAAGTCGCTCATTCGGATTCTGTTCCAGTGGATGGCAACAGTTTCGCTGACGCACGTGGCTTACTGATGAGCAGGTAGGCAGAGAGCGCAGTCAGCGGGAGGACGATCGACCAGTAAGGAAGACTGAAAGTCATCAGAGTGGTTTTCCGTTCTCCGATACCAAAGCGGAACCACTTCGGACGAAATGGAGACGCATCACCAGCGAACATGATTTCGCCCGCATGAATCCCAACTCCATCGCCTTCTTCGTGACGGTACAACCGAAATGAGGCCATTTCCTTGTCAGGAATCGATGTCCACATCGCAATCACATTCAGGCACTGATAGCCAGAGAGGAATTGAATGGACGACGAATTCCCAGTCGGAAGATTAATCGAGTCTCGAACGGAATAGTTCCGCACCCACGCGCCTGTAAACACGCACGCCAACACCAACGCGATGACGCCAAGCTTTCGTTTCCAGCCCCTGAAGAGCTCTCGCATGTTCTGGCCCACGAGTGACTCGTGACGGTTCGATTCGAATCGCGCTTGCTAGACTTCAAGTTGATCTCTGGTTTGGTTTCCGCATCGTATCTGCGATGAGAGTTCATCAAATCGCTTCTTGATCTCGTCATTTTCTTTCTGCAAATGAGCCAGAAAGTTCCCGACGAAAAAAAAGCTCATTGGCAAGAAACACAAAAATGTTGTCGGAATGCTCTGCGTGGTTCCGTTTCTGAAGGCGACGAACAATTGTTCAAGAATGACTATGGTGGATAGAACTGCGCAAAACAGGGCAGGCATCCAAGGAGCGAGCTTTTCTCTCATTGTTTTTCCTTCGTTCGCGTCATCAAAACGAAATCACCCTCGATGTGACGATTCCCCCAAACGAATGACGCTTTGTCTGTAGTCTGGCGGCTCGCTGGGCGGAAAGCAAGGGTGACCGTGATCTGGTTTCGACGACAACTGCGGATCACGCTTGAGCAAGGACGTCGTCGTGGTCAGCCCCCTGAGCAAGGGCTCTGGCTCGCGATTCCGCGGACGCGAGTTTGTTATCAATTGTTAACAAACTCAGGCGTGCCGGTCTCCTGATACCGGCGCTCTCACCCGTGGCTTGCTAATAAGCAGGTAGGCCGAGAGCAGGGTGAGCGGGAGGACGATCAGCCAGTAAGGAACCAGCAATAAGCGCATCTCAATCTTATCCCAATCCTCTTCGTTTTTGTCGTCCTCGACACCGGCGTAGGCGAAACCAAATCCGCAACACCCCCAACCCAATTGTTTCAATTGCATCCGATGGGCTGAAAGTGCTCCGTCGAATGCAGGATTCCGATTCCGTGACAACCATCTTACCGAGGCACGAGCAATGTCGACTCGTTTTTCCTTCGCATCCAGATCTTGTGCTTCTTCGTGTAACCACGTCCATACGATTGTGCTGTCCATTGAACTTAGGTCACTCCAAGTGACGCAGACCATCGAATTCGTTTTTTTCACTCGAACGGGGAAATGAAGGATGTCCACAACCACATTGCTCCTCACCCACCCGGCCGCAAACACGCACGCCATTAGCAATGTGATGGCACCAAGCTTGCGTTTCCAAGAATTAAAGTAACTCATATCGTCAACTTCGCGTCTCGTATACGTGGCTTGCTGAACAGAAACCAGGCAGACAGTAGAGTCAATGGGAGGACGATGTTCGAATAGGGAATGTAGACCACATTCCCGGTTGCGATGATACTTGGCCCCCAGATTCCTTCACTCTCCAATCGTGATCGATCTGGCCCCAAATCGCGACCAATTGGTACTCGGTAAGGAAGTACTCGGTATCGTTGGAATGGGCCTTGAGACCTGTACAAATAGAGGAGTTCAATAGGACCTGATTGCCAATGATTCGTGCTTCCCGCAAGTGAAACAGGCGATTGTTGGAAATATGTCCAACATTCTCGATCCCACCAAAAACAACCGATGTTTCCCGAAGCGAAAACGACACCGCGCGTCTTATGGGGTGGTTTTCGGAACTGCACGAGATCAGCCGTATGAAGACCGCGCACCCACGCTCCCGTGCATACACATGCCATTAGCAAGGTCACAACGCCAATCTTCCTGCGCCCGCTCATGCAGCCACCTTGACCGTTTGACGTGGCTTGCTGAGCAGCAGGCAGGCGGATAGAGCGATCAAAGGCAATACAATGGACCAATGAGGGACTACCAAAAGTACGGTATCTTCATCCGGGATTGTGGGAGGGTGAAGTCCACAAAACTCGGAAACATCCGCCAAAAGAAGCCAAAGTGCAGTGGCATTTGCGGGGTCCGGGGAGTTGCACAAAGTCGGATAATCGATCGCTCCTCACCCATCCCGACATGAAGACGCACGCCATCACGAGCGTGACTACGCCCAGCACGCGTTTCCATCCCCGGAAGAACTCTCGCATGATCTGGCTCGCAAGCGACTCGTGACATTTCGTCTATATCCTGGCGAGGCACAGGGTGAGGAGCAAGGGATGACGGATTTCTTAGTGGGAGCCATTTTCACCCGAACGTGGAAATTAAGATTCCCAGATCACACAGGTTTCATAGAGCGCTATCATCGCCGCAACTTCGAAACCGATCTCGTCAATGAACCAGAACTTATTCCCCCATCGTCCGATTCCTTTGTAGAAGGATTTGTCCTTGCTCAGAGACGAAAGTCCACCGAAGGACTTGTACGTGACGCCACGTGCCATCACATCATAGAAATTTGATAAGGTTATTCCGTAACGGTGAGCGATTCGTGCAATTTCAATCCCGTTGCGAAACATTAGCCAGTTTTTGGAGTCGTCCTTTTTCGTTCGTTTCAAAATGAGCGTGCTGTCGCCGTACAAATCAAGTTGCGAACTCCCAGGGTTGAACCCTGTTCCGGATGTGTAGATGATTTCGTCGTTGACGATCACTTTGTAGCCAGTTGCCTTTCTCATAATCCACCGTGAAGGATCGTAAGCCGTCTGGACGTGAACCTTCATTCGCACCTTTCGTTCAACTTCGAGTTCCGTGAAACCGAGGCGTAGCCCGCTTTTTGTTCTGGTAAATCTTTGAACGAATAATTCTGAGCTTCGGATCAAGCGAGTGCCTCGAATTCGTTGATGACGCATACCGACCGATTCAATCCATCGATCAAACTCAACCGCGAGAGGAGTCGATTTAAGAGCCCGTTGAAGTAACGGGGGACAGGTACCGTGGCTTTCAGGATTTCATGGCGTTTATTAATCTCGCCGGAACCAGTCTCCGTTACTTCAACAGGGTGTTAAGGCTTTGTAGATCGGATTCTCCGCTGATCGAGGTAACCGACCAGCTGTCACAGCCCGTGTCAGATGACGCGCCCCCTTTGCGACATCCAATTGCCGTGCCGGTCCTCTATGGCGATTCAAGTTGATTGCGATGCCGCAGAAAACGGGCCACGACGTTGCCTGGATCACTTTAGTAGGCTGCTAGCCCACCCGCGATACTCATTGCGAGTTCCAACGAAGGGCCAGACCGTATACGGATCAGAACAGCATGTCCAGAAGTACGTCTCGCCTTCGTCACGTGGACCATGCTCAATTTCATGTCTCAATTCCGTGCTGTCACTCCACAATGCCTCGGTCCGACTTCCTTGCTCATAGGGCAGTGCTTCCGCAAGCGTAAGTTCTCCAGAATTCGGGATTGTATTGGTGTCGTATTGCCGGAAACGGAGGGAACGATGCCTGTACCATTGCGTATAAAACAAATTTGTCCGCGAAATCCATTGGGAATGATGAACGCATTGTGGGGACATCCTCCACAAGCCAAATCTTCACCGCAAAGAGGACGATCACGATAAGAAACCTCAGCACTGCGATCCTTCGGCGTGCAGAATTGAAGTACCCGCTCATGAGTGGCGGTCCGGTGGTGGTGAAATCGGCTTCTGACGCGGCTTGCTGAACAACAGGACGGCGGAGAGCAGTGTAAGTGGTATGACGATCGACCAGTACGGAGTCATTGCAAGCGGAGCATTGTCGTCGTCGTTTCGAAAGATGCTGACTTTTCCCGACTTCTCAACAATCCAATGATACCCCGACCATTTGTTTGGACTTTGAACGAGTTTGACGCCATCGATCCACTGATGATTGCTTCTCCAAGGCGCTTCCAAATCGAGTGAACCCGTCTGAATCAACGCCCACTTTTGCTCCCCTGAGACGAGAATCGTATTTGTCCTCGCGAATGGGACACAGACGATGTCAACGAAGCCGAAGCTCCTCACCCACCCAACGGCCAACATGCAGGCCGCCATCAGGGTGAGTAGGCCAAACTGCCCGCGCCGCGATGTAAGGTCGTTCATACCGTCATCTTCACTTCGGGACGTGGCTTGCTGAACAGCAACCAGGCGGACAGTAGAGTCAGGGGGAGGACGATGTTTGAATAGGGAATGTAAACCACATTCCCGGTTGCGATGATATTTGGTCCCCAGATCCCTTCACTCTCCAATCGTGATTGATCTGGCCCCAAATCGCGATCAATTGTTACACGGTAAGGAAGTACTCTGTATCGTTGGAATGGGTCTTGAGACCTGTACAAATAGAGGCGTTCGATAGGAACTGATTGCCAATGATTCGTGCTTGCAAGTGACTCAGGCGATTGTTGGAAATATTTCCAACATTCTCGATCCCACCAAAAACAACCGATGTTTCCCGAAGCGAAAACGACCCCGCTCGTCTTACGGGGTGGTTTTCGGAACTGCACGAGATCAGCCGTATGAAGACCGCGCACCCACGCTGCCGTGCATAAACATGCCATTAGCAGGGTCACAACGCCAAGCTTCCTTCGCCACAACTTGAGGTCGCTCATGCTGCCACCTTGTCCGTTTGGCGCGGCTTGCTGAGCAGCAGGCAGGCGGATAGAGCGATCAAAGGCAATACAATGGACCAATGAGGGACTACCCAAAGTACGGTATCTTCAACGACCGACTGGGATCCTCTAATCGTTGCCAACTTGAATCGACTTAACCCGATGCCATCGCGAAGCAACACGATGCCGAAACTGTAAATCATACCGTTATCAACAGGTGTCGATAATTTGTCTTCGTGAAATTGACTTCTGACCCAAATCCCGATGAACACGCAAGCGATCATCAGTGTCGCTCCACCCAACTTCCTTCTCACCGACTTTAGGTCGACGCCCCAGAGATTCGCCACTTTTTGACTCGATTTACCAGGTGTGAAAAGTAAGAGCGAAAATGAGATTGCGATCAACGGAATGACGATCAACCAATACGGCACGAACGCTCCGTAAAGTTTGTCAAACTCCATTAATGAAGCCCATTGGGTCTCTTTCCCGGCGAATGCACGCCGGATCTTCGAAACTGGGGAAGTTGTGTACAGGGGCTGCGCCGGGGTTTGGATTGCTTCTGTCTCAACCGAAAATCGTCCATGAGATGAAACGATGCCTATGGCTGTTCGAGCATTCACGGGAAGGATCACGATCTCGGAAATGATCTCGCTCCTGACCCATCCAACGGCAAACAAGCACGCCATCAGGAGCGTGACAACGCCAAGTTTACGGCGCAGGGGCTTGAAGTACTCGCGCATGATCTGGCTCGCGGACGACTTATGACGGTGTGTCTGTAGTCTCGCAGCGCACAGGGTGAGGAGCAAGCGTGAGATTGAACAGACACAAGCGAAGGTCGTGTCAGCAAACCCTTCAGCCGTCTGTCCAGCAATGTGGCGTCAATCAGTCGATGATCGCATCCATAATTGAGACGTTCAAGACGTTTGAGCAACAACAGCAGGCATTGGGGACCGTCCAGCAGGTTGTGGAGCAAATCATGGCGGTTCAAAAAAGACATAGGGCAGCGCCAACGAAATCCGCTCAGAACGCGCAAAACCAATTCGGCATCACTGGCAAGTCACATCTGGCGGACTGCGAACCAGCCTACCTGGGTTCAGGCGGGCCGGTTTTCTGGAATTGGCTTGATCACAATTGGTTTGCTGAGTAGCAGGTAGGCCGAGAATAGGGTCATGGGGACAACAATCGACCAGTAGGGGATTTGATAGGCTTCGATACGAACTGTTTTTCTTGCTCCATCGCCGGGCAGTACTGCAACACCGAACTTAAAGTCACCCCAATCCATCCTTCTTTCTATATTGTAGCCCTCCCAAGTATCATGAAATTCTTGTTTGCCATTCGGACCAATTTTGAATCCACGCAGATGACTGAGATCGTCGGACGTCCAATGCCATCCGAGATTGTGGGAGGGGGAAGTCCACAAAACTCGGAAACATCCGCCAAAAGAAGCCAAAGTGCAGTGGCATTTGCGGGTTCCAGGGAGTTGCACAAAGTCGGATAATCGACCGCTCCTCACCCATCCCGACATGAACAGACACGCCATCAGTAGCGTGACGACGCCAACATTGCGTTTCCAACCTTTAAAGAACTCTCGCACGGCCATCCCCTGCCCGTGAGCCAAAAATAGACTCTGTGTCTCTAGTTTGGCAAGTGTCGTGACCTGAGGCAAAGGATTGCGGGCGGTGACACCGCCTTCTTGTTCGCAGCCTCCTCGGCTACGACGCGGGCGTCCATCTGGCGGCATCAATTACCGACCAGAAGTGAATCAGCCAACCTAACAAGAAAAACCAAAGGACACCCGCAAGGGCGAATTGCACTGCGGCCATGATCACCCGCCCCTGGAGCAGTTGCCCCAAGCCTGGAATCAAGAAACTACACAACGCGGCAAGGACGTTTCCGCTAGAACCTGGGCCGACGTCTGACATCCTGCTCCCCTTTTCATTTTTTCGTGGTTTTCATCGGGCGAACCGGTTTTCTGGAACTGATATTTGCAATCTGTGGCGGGTGTCGAGCCCCGATTCGCCACCCTTCCGGTCGCCAAGTCTAGCAACCTGTCGATGTAAGGGGGACAGTCACCTTGGCGTCCACGATGTCATGATGGTTTTGAAGCTAGCCGGAGCCAGTCCCCTTTACTTCAACAGGCTGAAAAGCCATGAACGTCGCGTACCGACTGGTTTGCGGCCCGTGGGGCATGAACCTGCGCTTATTCAGATTCACAGCGCAGAGGTTGACTGCCAATTCACTCTTGATGCCCATTGGTTTTCGCTTCGAGCATTTGACGAAGGCTGACCAGTTCTTTGAAGATGATTCCAAGGGCCGTTCGCAACATCATTGCGCTACCAATTAAGAGCCCCCATACAACGATCCATCCGACATCGTAAAACTGGTTGCTTCGGTTACTTCCAGACATAATTGTCAGCGAGTATATCCCTGCAACCAACCCCAGTGGCCCCACACTAAAGAGAGCGGGCATTACGATCGCTTCTCGTTGATTCATTTCATACTTTCTGTCAAACAAAGAATGCATCTTCGATTCAAGCGGCTTTGGGGGAAACGAGTTCGTCAAATTGATTTTGCGTCAATCGACGTGGTCTGCTGAGCAGCAGGTAGGCGGAGATTGCTGTCCTGCGACTGGACGCCGACGATCTAGACCCGACTCTCCAGTTTCACATCGTAGCTCGCCTGCTCGATCGAATCCAAGATGGCGGACTGATCCTATTTTATGTGCCGAGGCATGGATCAACGCATGTGGCATTCTGGTCTCGCGCATCGAATCTTGGCGCACCTGCGCGAAAGGCGACTCCGCCTGTCCGGCTTGTCAAAAAAGTGACCGAAGGGCCTGGTCACGCACCGCGATCCGTACAGAAGTTCAATCAGGTTGAACTGTCGCCCGTGGCTTGCTGAACAGCAGACAGGCGGAGAGAAGGGTCAGAGGAATGACGAGCGACCAATAGGGGATGATCCAATACGTGGATCGAAATCCCCAATCTAACCGCAACTCCAAAGGCGGTGCGCCGACGCCAAATCCGGGACCGTACCAAGTACAGTTGAGTGCCATCCGCTTTAGGCATGCATCAAGTGGCATGTAGTCCGATTTCATCACATGAAACATCGTCATCGATGCCAATTCGTGATTCTCGATGTGCAATCGTCCCCAAATCAGTGATTGATCCACCGAAACGAAATTCTCCATCGAGTCCTTGCCGCTACAAAACTGCAATCCATCCCACACGCAGAGGCTTCTAACCCACAGGATCGCGAGCATGCACGCCATCACCAGCGTGACGACACCCAGTTTTCGTTTCCAACCCCTGAAGAACTCTCGCATGATCTGGCTCGCGGACAATACGTGACGTTTTGTCTGTAGTTTGGCATCACGAACGGTGGCGAGCAAGTGGGGGCCACGAAACGTAAGAAGCCGCCCACATCGAGCGGTCATGATGGGCTGCGCCATGAATCACGCTTTTTTTCGCGCCACTTCAGGCAGTGAAGGTCGACGTCAAAAAAGCCAAGCAAGCGTACTGGATCGCGCACCCACCACGTAAGTAGGCGCGAATCCACTCTTCAGGAGGAACCGAACGGCGATCACTCAACCGAAATTGGCTTCACGATCGATTGAGCGACATGCTCAACTCCTCGAAGTGCGGCGAAAAGGCGGTTTTCCATGTTCCACATTTCCAGCCCCACATCTGCGAATACTCCTTCGCTTTTTGGGGTAGACGCTGCGAAAGATGACGTCCCCCGCCGAATGCCGTCAGGACGCATCAGATTCGGATGCATGATGATTGCTCCGCCAATCACCAAGTCTCGATCAGATGACCAGTCGCCAGCCATCAACTGCGGGTTAACTATCAATCCCGCCACAGCTGCTGCAGTCCAAACTGCCAACGTCTTGTACATGACCACTCCCTCGTCGGCGGAATCTGAAACCCAAGCGGTGGATGTTTCGCCGGTTTCTCGGAATGAGTCAATCCGTCTTCTCAATTCTCGCCATGCCAACGCTTTTTTTAAATTGTGATGATCATGTTGCGGATGGATTGGACGCCACTGATCAGCATCTTGAACAGATGACAGTTGAAAGTAAGCAGCCAGCTTAGTCTGTAGGCGTGCTGAACCAGTCGTTCACCGAACAGACGATTGTGGTAAACGAGGCCGACACGAATCTAGCCGACCTTGGCAAGACTGCCATGACCGCATTCGGCGAAGTGTCGAATCCGGTCATTAGGGCTGAGATGGCAGCAATGGACAAAGAGTTCGCCGGACGCCTCCACGATGAGAAGTTGCGACAAATCGACGTTGAGACCAAGCAGAAGTTGGATGCGATCCAGAAAGAGCGAATCGAGAATGATCGAGCAAAGGCTATCCGGACCTGCGGCAGAGTTGACAGGCGTCACGATCGCGTCGCAACATGCCGATAATACAGCAAGCGAAAGGGGTTCCGAAGAAGGGCTACGTCGCAATGGATATCAATGCGAGGAAAGAACAATTCAGTCAGGCCTACGTTCAAGCAGTCGCGGCGGTTGCTGGCTACTGTTATTCGAAACCAGAAGTCGATGACGACAGTGTTGACTTAACTTTGGCTCAAAAAGGTGGCGGCGGAACCGTTCGTTCCCCGAAATTGGACCTTCAATTGAAGTGCCATGCAGCAGAATCACCTGTTGATGATCATTTCTCATTTCCATTAAAGAAAAAGAATTACGACGATTTGCGCCCAAATTCGTTTCAAGTTCCTAGAATTCTTGTCGTGGTTCTTGTGCCAAGCCTCGAACAGGAATGGCTTGAACATGAGGAATCGCAACTTTCGATTCGAAGATCAGGCTATTGGGTAAGTATTCGAGGTTTTCCAGACTCGCCAAATGCCGATTCAGTTACAGTGCACATTCCTCGCTCCCAGCCATTCCATCCCGAAGGTCTAAGAGCAATTATGAATCGGATTGGCGCAGGAGAATTACCATGAAGACGGATATTCGTGATTCAGAATCGATTCGAACGCTTCGCCCTCTGGAAGTAGTCGCGTATCTCCGGGCTCGGGGATGGACTTCGCAACGGACAAAGAGCGACGCAATATCAGTATGGACCGCTGATTTGAATGGAGATGTTTACGAAGCGGTTGTGCCAACAGATAACGCGATCGGAGATTATGCGCTCAGGATGAGCGAGGTCCTGCAGGCGTTGTCTTCATTTGAAAAGCGATCGCAGTCGCAAATATTCGCAGATTTACTCACGACATTCGCAGATGTTATTCGAATTCGAATTGATGATCCTGACATGTCAGATGGCACTCTTCCCATCGAAGCGCACGCCCAAGTTGCACAAAAAGCGAAAGACTTGGTGATGGCTGCCGCATGCGCCGCAACGGAAAAGAAATCAGTGTGGCACTCCAGAAAGCCTGCGCCTGCCACAGAGTATATTCAGAACCTTCGATCTGGCCAGACAGAACGGGGAAGCTACATCATCACAATAATTTCACGTGTCCCGCCAGCACTTGATGCCCCATCAAATGGCGAGCTCTTTGAGAGGGAAATCCCATTCGAGCGCCGCGTGATTCAAACGCTCGCGTCATCACTCGTATATTTGGATAAGGCCGCTGCTAGAGCGGCGTCAACAGGACAGTTCAGCGAATTTGAGAGCGCCGTAGAAATGGGCGTCAGTGCGAATCTATGTGATGCCGTTGCAGGTCTGTGGGGCACGGACAATTCACAAAGAAACCTCGAATTCACATTTTCCTGGTCACCAGTCAGGCCAGTTGAGGGTGCAACGCCATCGTGGGTGAAGTTTGCTGCTGATCGCATTCCAATCATTCGTGAAGCGGGACGATTGATGCGAGAACGTGCGCCAATCACGGACTTTGAGATTATTGGCCCTGTAATCAAACTCAACCGAAAAGCAGGAGAAAACGACGGCAGAATCACGGTGTTCGGTCAAATAGATGGAACCCCGAAGAGCGTAACAATGGAGCTAATCGAGTCAGAATACGAACTCGCAATCGAATACCATCGCAACGGAGTGATTGTGCGGGCCGTTGGAACACTTGTAAGAGAGGGGCGAAGCTACGTTCTCAAGGACGCGAAGTGCTCTCCTCTCACCGCTGATTTCACTTCCTGAAATATGATCGTCATGCAATGGAATTCCATAACATTGTCGAGGTCTGGTTTTTCTGATTTGGTCACTCGAAGATCGAACTCACGATGAACACCTATCCCCACTTGATGGCGGGGATGCAGGACATGGCAGCGGACGACATGGAAGCGGCACTAAAAGCGAAAACACCGTGATGGGCTGTAATTCGCCTGTCATACCAACGAAAACAGCCCACCGGAGCAATTCCGATGAGCTGTAAATTGTGCTCTATAAAGACGTTACAGAGAGCCGCCGAACAGATTCGAACTGTTGACCTATGCTTTACGAAAGCATCGCTCTGCCAGCTGAGCTACGGCGGCCGATCGTGGAGGGCGAGATAATATCAGAATACGATTCCGCGGCAAGACAAACGCCACCTCCATTTTAACGCGAAATTCCGGGGGCGGACCAAAACGGCCCGCCGGCGGACCAGAATCGGACAGGCAGCGGGCTCGACTCAGCGGTGTTGGACCATTTTTTCCACAGATTCGCCGCGTGCTTCCAGCAGTGTCTGGCTGCCGTAGGCCCCGACTACTTTCTCGTTGATCTGGAGCGAACGGTTGGAAATTCGGCCTTTTGCGAGGTCAAATTCAATCGTTCCTGACGGGGTTTGCTGCACCAGATTGCGGAGAATTTCAGGCTCGGTCAGCGGCGTCAGAAGGGACGTACGCATGCTGATCGTCGCGATGTTTTCGTTGACCTTTGTCAGTTCGTAGGTCCGAATCATCGTGACGGCTCGGGTCAAACCGTTGCCGACGGGAACCGGCGTTTCATATTTTTCCGTCCACTGCTCACCGATTTTGACCGGCTTCTCAGGCAGCACGATCAGAAAATTGATCGCGGGATCGGCCTTCTCGGCAGCGTCGGAAAAGCTTTTCGGAACATCCGTCGCGATCATCGAGACCTTCAGCAAGCGACCGCTCGGAGCGACCTGGAATCGGGCCAGCGGACGGCCGATCGTGCCTGCCACGTTCTCGAATTCTTTGGGAGGGGAGGAATCTTTTTCACTGTCATAGCTCAGCACCGGCTTTTCGCCCGCCTGAGACGACATGCGAACCGCTTCCGTGATCGGTTCGAGCGTTGCACCGCCGTTTTCGTCGACGGTGACGACGCGATACGACTTCAGCCACTGTGTTTGCTGGATGATTTTTGAGAAGTTGTTCCCGTGCTGGACGATCATCTCGGCACGGTCATCGATCTCATAGTGCGTGAACTGGCCGGGCTGGAAGCGGTAGACCAGTTGATACGTTGGTGGGTCGGCATGCGTCCACTGGCCGAATCCCAGGGTGATGACAATCAGACCGAGTTTCCACCATGAATTCTTGACCCACATCGAAAAGCCCTCCTGGCTGAATCCGCGTGATGAAACGACGAGTGGCATCCGAGACGATTGACCCAAAGTCGCTTCAGGACGTTAAGTTGCGCGGATGGTAACAAAGGGGCGAAACCGCGCGGAGATCAATTTGGGAACACGATTTTCCGCAAATCACCCAGTCACCGCAGTTTCATTCCGTTGGCGGTTCAGTGGCGTCCGGCGTCTTCGCGATCACTGGCACAATCGCACTGTTGCTGAGGCCACTGTCCGATCGTTCGTCGTCCGGGTATTCGAGCCGTACGGTGAACGTGGTTCCCTGCATTGAAGTCGAGGTCAGGTCGATGTGCCCACCGTTTTGCTCGACGATATTGCGGCTGACGAAGAGTCCCAGTCCCGTCCCAGTTTCCTTCGTCGTCACGTATGGCTGGAACATTCGCATCCGCAGTTCATCGGGAATTCCTGCCCCATCATCATGGACATCGATCCGCAACCAGTGATCCTCGCGGGTCGTCTGAATCTCGATCGTACCGCCCTCTTCCGTCGCATCCATGGCGTTCAGGATCAGGTTCAGGAAGACCTGGACCAGCTGGTCATGCACGAGCATCATCCGCGGCACGTTTTCGAGATAACGGGTGCGGATCTGTTTTCCTTTTTTCCGCTTGTAATACTTCGCAATATTCAGTGCCGCATCGATAATCGAATGGATGTCGCAACGCGTCTTCACATGAACGGCCGGACGGCTGAAATCGACAAGTTCTCGCAGCGTCCGCTGGATCCGCCGCAGCTGATCATCTACGAGCGACAGCTTTTCGCGGGTTTCCCCTTCGATGTTGCGTCGGTTCAACAGTTGGACGAGCGAACTGATGGCTGCAAGGGGATTGCCGACTTCATGCGCAATCCCGGCCGCCAGCAATCCAAACGCGGCCTGTTTTTCCTGCTGGACCAGCATCGCCTGCGATTCTTGCAGTTGTCGTGTTCTGTCGGCAATTCGATGTTCGAGCAGTGACTGGTTCTGCTGAAGCTTGATATTGAGTTCCCGCAGGCGAAAACTGGCCCACTTGAGAAGTTCCGAGAGCGAAACACAGGCCCAGGTCACCCATCCCAGAAAGATCGGCATCAGGATCAAAGCCGAGAGTTCATCGCGGCTTTCGGCGTGTCTGGTGAGCGCCAACGTCACGTAGCTCAGTGTGTGAAACAGGAACGTCATCCACGTCACCAGCGGCGTATAGCGGATGGCGCAGACCAGCAAAGACAGGAAGTAGTAGAACCGGAACGCACTGAGCAATCCGTCGTCGAAATGGCACAGCAGTCCGATGAACAGCGATTCCATGAACGAAATGAACATGGGCCATTCGCTAAGGAAGACGCGTCCGCGGACCGACCAGACCGTATCGAACAGAGCGTAAAACGCCCCCAGGACCAGAATCGCGTTCAGGATGCTGCGGTTCTGACCGTCACCAATCAGATTGACCAGCACATACCCGACGCAGATTCCGAACCAGCGAATCCGTACGGTGATGGCCTGGGTGGCCAGTCCCCAGTCGAAATCATCAGAAGGTCGTACGGCGTCCGACATGCCATGTCCCGCAGGCAACAATCATGCTGTGCCGATTCATTTTCCCGACGTCACCGGTTTCAGCACCAGCATTCCCAGTGGGGGCAGCGTCAGAGAAATGAACTGGCTTTCTCCGTGACAGGTCCCCGGCTGCGAGTAAACACCGCCGACGTTACCCACGTTCGAGCCACCGTACAACGTCGAATCGGTATTGAGCCGTTCGATATAGTAACCCGGAGCCGGAACCCCCACGCGATACTGATGCCGTGGGACAGGGGTGAAGTTAATCACCACGATCAGGCGATCTTGTTCCGATTTACCCTGACGCGAATAGGCGTAGACGCTGTTCTGCCAGTCATCGCACGAAATCCAGCGGAAGCCTTCACCCGACATGTCGAGCTGGTGCAAGGCGGGTTCGCCCCGATACAGCGTATTCAGATCGCGGACCAATTTTGTGACGCCGTCGTGCATCGGCTGCCCGACGAGCGGCCAGTCGAGCTGGGTATTGTGGTTCCATTCGAGCCACTGCCCGATCTCGCCGCCCATGAATAGCAACTTTTTGCCGGGCTGTGTGAATTGATACCCGTACAGCAATCGCAAGTTCGCGAACTTCTGCCAGTGATCGCCGGGCATTTGCGAAAGTAGCGAGCACTTGCCGTGAACGACCTCATCATGCGACAGCGGCAGCATGAAGTTTTCGGTGAAGGCGTACACCATCCGGAACGACAGTTCATTCTGATGGTGCTTCCGATAAACGGGCTCGCGCCGCATGTAGCGCAGCGTATCGTTCATCCAACCCATGTCCCACTTCATGCCGAAACCAAGTCCGCCGGTATAGACAGGACGTGAGACACCACCCCAGGCGGTCGATTCTTCGGCGATCGTGAGAATGCCCGGAAATTCGCGATACAGCAGCGTGTTCATTTCCTTGAGGAAATCGATCGCCTCGAGGTTTTCGCGCCCGCCGAACATATTCGGCACCCATTCACCGGGCCGGCGCGAATAGTCGAGGTACAGCATCGAGGCCACCGCATCGACACGCAAGCCGTCGACATGGAACGTCTCGAGCCAGAACCGGGCGCTCGACAGCAGGAAATCACGGACTTCGTTTCGTCCGTAGTTGAAGATCAACGTTCCCCAATCTGGATGAAATCCTTTCTTGGGGTCTTCGTGCTCGAAGCAGGCGGTGCCGTCAAATGAACCCAGCGAATGTCCATCGGTGGGGAAGTGGGCGGGCACCCAGTCGATGATGACGCCGATTTCGGCTTCATGGAACATCTCGACGAATTCCATGAAGTCATGCGGCGTCCCAAAGCGGCTGGTCGGGGCGAAATATCCGGTCGCCTGGTAACCCCACGAGCCATCAAAGGGGAATTCGTTGATGGGCATCAATTCAATGTGCGTATAGCCCAGGTCTTTGACGTAGTCGACAAGCATCTTGCCGAGTTCACGATAGGTGAAATACTGTCGACCGTCGGTCGGGCGTCTCCAAGACCCCAGATGAACTTCGTAGACCGAAACAGGCTTTTCATACCAGTTCGAGTATTCGCGGCGCGACAGCCATTCTTGATCGCGCCAGGTATGACCTGTCAGATCGTAGACAACCGATGCGCTCTTGGGCGGCAATTCGGCATAGAAGGCGTACGGGTCCGACTTCTGCAGAAGTGCTCCGTGACTGCTGCGGATGCCAAATTTGTACGGATCGCCGCTTTTCATTCCCGGGACGAATCCCCACCAGACTCCGTTACTGCTGGAGTTCAGCCAGTTCTGACCGTGCATCCACATATTCAGATCGCACAGAACCGAGACTTCGGTGGCATTGGGAGCCCAGACGGCGAAGCGGACCCCTTCCACCCCGTTTTGTGTCTCGAGATGTGCGCCCAGATGCTGGTAGAGAGTGGAATCCATCCGTTGAGAACCTGTTTGAGATGTTGATTCGTCAGGTGGGGTACACCGCGAGCGCACAGATCCATTTTGCCGACATTGTCGGCGAATCTGCGTTATCCCGACGTTGTCGGTGAAGTCGGACGGATCGTATCAACTGGTAGCAACGCAGACAATCAATTGAATCTACACCTTGGACATGAAACAGAATGGCGCCCACCCAGCTTACGCATAGTACAGTCTGGTAAAGGAATGACGCGCGGGGAGTGCACTATTCTTCGGGACTCCACGCAGAATAGGGCGATGGCGTCGATGGCGGTCTGACTGGATAAATGGCGTGATTTTAACACATAAGCACATTCTAACGATTGGACCGATTGTCCTGGTGGCCGTCTGCTACCTGCTGACAGCGCCTTCGAACGATCGTGTCACCGACCAGGTCGCCTCTGCCGCTGGGATCGAGCCAGACGACAACACGGTGAATGACGCACCATTAGGTCTGCGATGTGAGGCGATTGCTGAAGAGCTTCGAGCCAAGCTCTTTTCCGATTGGCGCGTGCTGGTTCGTGAACCGTTCATCCTGGGCGGTGACCTCAGCCGGGTCGAACTCGAGAAGTGCTACGAACGGTCGATCGTCCCCACAGTGCGCGCCCTGGCCGCCAGTTATTTTCATCAGACTCCACGGCATCCGATTGTCATCATGCTGTGTTCAACAGAGGCGAAGTTTCGAGAATGCCACAGTCGGCTCGGCGAACCTGATCGCAGTCAGTATTCGGGACTTTATGTTCGCCGCCAGCGGCGGGTCGTCGTCAATATCGCCTCGGGCGACGGAACGCTCGCTCATGAACTGACACACGCGTTGGCTCATGCGGACTTTCCTCGGATGCCCGAATGGTTTGATGAGGGATTGGCGGCGCTCCATGAAGAGTGCGAGCCATCTTCCGACGGGTTGCGACTGAAGGGAATGCCCAATTGGCGTGACGCGGTGGCGCTGAACGCGTTGAATCAAGGCGAACTGCGGCTTCTCGAAGACGTCGCTTCAAAGCGGTTCGGGTCCGCGGGACGCGCGAACCTGGACTATGCTCAGGTCCGCGCACTTTGCCTGTTCCTGCAGGAACATGGCTGGCTGGAGCCGTTCTATCGCACCTGCCGCGAGAATGCCGTGGGCGATCCCACCGGCCTTCGGTCGCTGTGTCAGGTCACGGCGACCGCCGACCCCAGAGCGCTGGACGATGCCTTCCATGCCTGGTTGCTGCAGCGCGATCACACTGGAAGTCCGTCGGGCCCCGCCGCTCAGTAGCCGGCCGAACGGGCACGATCAGAGTCTAAGTCGTCGGATCTTGGTGATCGCCTGTTGAAGTCGGAGGGACTGGCACCTTCGCGTTCACAATGTCATGGCGTTTCTTGAACTGGCCGGAGCCAGTCCCGTTACTTCAACAGGCTGCTACAGCCCTGCGACCGTGGCTTCGTGATGCAGTTCGGCGATGTTTTCCTGCACTCGCGCGAGCGCGTACTCGTCGAGATAGAGTCCTTGAACGATGGACCAATTGACGCCATCTTCGGTTCTGAGCGGAAACCCGAAGACCATGTTCGACGGGACGCCGTAGCTTCCGTCCGAAACCACACCGGCTCCAAAACGCCGCTGGAATGGCGTAGGTGTCGAAATGGAGTTCACGGTGGCAACAATCGCTTGTGTTGCCGTGGCGGCAGGTGGTGCGTCCAGCAACGACATCACCTCTTGCGTCCGACGCGCAATCAATGGCTCGAGAATGTCGCGATGCCAGTTGGGTTCGGTAATGATTTGTTCTGCGGGTTGGTCATCAATGTACGAGTTGTGAAAATCGACAAACAGTTTGTCACTGCGATTGCCCCACACATTGACGCGATTGACGCGACTGACCGGGACACCCGCCGTGGCCGCGATGATCGCCGTGGCCCGCATGCGGTCGATGCGATTCAAGCTGAAGAAGTGCTCGGCCGGAACCGACCGCGCAAAATGTTGAACAACCAAACAGAGCGTGTTGCACGGCTCGGTGACGACGAGCACACGGGCTCGGGGCGCCACACGCTCGATCGCCTGGCCATGGCTTTCATAGATCGGTCCATTCGCTCGCAGAAGATCAAGGCGAGAATAATCGCTGAGAGTCTTCTCTGTCGCGGCCAGCATGATGATCCAATCGGCGTCCGCAAACGCCTCATCCTCCGAGTCCGAAATCAGCGAGTCTTTGAGTAATGGGAACGCACAGTCGGTCAACTCAAGCTGAATCCCCTGCAGCGTCCGCAACCGCACCGGTGTCTCTAAGAGCGACAGGATGACTGGTTGCTGATCACCAAACATCGCCCCCGCCGCGATCCGAAATGCCAGCCCATATCCGACTCGTCCGGCCGCGCCAGAAATCGCAATCTTCAGTGCTTGTTTCATTGTCTGAACTCTTGAAGCGGTTTGATCGGCGAGGTCAATCAGTCAGTTCAAGCATGTGCCTGTCCTGCAGAGGGTGTCGGCTCGGGAGCCGTTTCGGCTGGAGGCATTTCTCGCGGATCAGATGGAGTTCGTCGATCGCGGACAAGCAATGAATACAAGGCGGGAAGAACAAACAAGTCAGAGGGCTCACCGGCCAGCAGTCCCCCCAGGATGGCCCGCGCAAGCGGCGCGTTGGCTTCACTGCCATGTTCGATCGCGAGTGCTGCAGGGATCATGGCGAAGAAGGCCGCGAGGGCCGTCATTGTCACCGGTCGCACCCGCACCGATGCCGATTTTCGAATGGCTGCCGTGGGACTGAGTCCTTCATGCCGACGAAGTTCTTGGGCATAGTCGGTCAGCAACACGGTGTTTGCGACCTTGATCCCCACGATGAAGATGATTCCCAGCAGACTTTGCACACTCAGTGCCGTTCCCGTGTGATACAAGAAGGGAAGAATCCCGACGAGCGATAGCGGCACAACCAGCATGACAGTCAGCGGCACCACCCAGGATTTGACCAGTGCCACCATCAAGAAATACATCAGCAGTGAGGCCAGGATCAGCCCGACACCCAGATTCGAGAAGGTGTCTTGCATCCGAGAATATTCACCGCTGAGAACGATCTTTGATCCCTTGAGCAACGACTTGTCTTCCGCGCGAGGGTCGTACGGATTCCACGCGCCGTTGCCGTCCGGCACACCGAATTTCTGGATCTGTGCGTAGACATCTTGCGAGACGTGTCCCAGGTCACGACCCGAGACCGACATCACGAGATCGATCGAGGCCTGCAAATTCGTGTGCGAGATTTCTGTCGGCACGCTTGTCCGCGAGATCGTCGCGAGAGACCGGAGCGAAACGGGTGTCTTTTGTCCCACGCCCGTGATGGGAATATCCAAGAGATCTTCAATCGTTTTGAATTCCTGCTCGGGATAGATCACGCCCACGAAATACTGGTTGTAGCTGACGGGATCGATCCAGAAATTCTTCTTATTGAATGAAATACTGCTGTTGGCCGCCGCCACCACGTTCCGCATCACGTCTTCCTGGCTGAGCCCCAGGTCGGCCGTCTTGACGCGATCGACGTTAATCGTGAACTGCGGATAATTGAGCCGCTGCAGAATGCGCGCATCGACGACACCGTCAATCTTCGAGACTTCCTCTTTGATCGCTGACGCAATCTGGTGAGCCACTTTCTGCTGCTTGCCGGTGATTCGAATCCGGATCGGATTCGATTTCCCTTCGTTAAGCGCGCTGCGGATCATCCCCCCGGAATCGAACCCGAACTCAAATTGCGAGAACTGCTCTTCCTTGCTGACGCGATCGCGAATCAACGAGACATAGTGCTGCGCCGTGCGATGCCGGTGTGGACTGAGTTGCACTTTGAGCACTGCGTCCATCGGTCCCGCATTGGGGGTGTAAGCCGCAGACCAGTCTGCAACCACGCCAATTTCGGAAATGATCAACTGCAGATCATGTTCATCAATCGATTCTCGCAAGAGTGCTTCGGCCTTGGCCACGGCTTCTTCGGTTCGTTCGATTCGCAGTCCGCTGGGGCCGCGCATGATCATTTCGAAAGCGCCCGAATCGACTTCGGGAAAGAACTCCCGTCGCAGGATGCTTCCGTAGCACAGGAGCACCCCCACGAGGAGTGCAACGGCCGTTCCGACGGTCAGCAACCGATGTCGCAGCACGACATCCAGGCAGCGAACGTAAAACGCGATCGCTCCGTCGATCATCTGTTCCCAGCGATGAAACGCTCGATTCAACCACCCTTTGGGCTGGTGCGTCTCGTCATGGTGGGCATGTGGCTTGAGCAGCAATGAGCTAAACGCCGGCACGAGTGTTCGCGAGAGAATGTAGGCACTGATCATGGCGAATGCGACCGCCATGGCCATCGGCCGGAAGAGAAACTGTCCCATGCCGGGCATAAGTGCCAGCGGTGCCAATACGAGGAATGTGCAAAGCGTCGAGACCAGTTCCGGCAGCGCCACTTCGCTGGCGCCCAGGAACGCGGCCTCTTCGGAATTCACCCCCTGTCCCAGATGTCGGTGCGTATTTTCCAGACAGATGATGGCGCTATCGACCATCGGGCCGATCGCGAGCGCGAGGCCAGCGAGGGTCATCACGTTGATCGTATTTCCAGTCGCGTAGAGGCAAATGACCGCGCCCAGAACGGACAGCGGCAGTGTCAGGATCGCAATCAGCGTCATCCGCCACTGGCCCAGGAAGAGCAGAATGACCAGCGAGCAAAGGACGGCTCCCAACAGGCCTTCCTGAACAAGGGCGCTAATCGAGCTGCGGACATACACCGACTGATCCATCACCAGCGCCAGTTCAATCCCCGAACGGGTCAATCGGGACTGCATCGAATCCAGGGACTTCTTGAGCGTATCCACGATCGTCAGGGTACTGGCCCCCGTCTGCCGAAATACGGGAATGTAGACCTGTCGGCGGCCATCAACACGCACGATGTTCGTCTGTACGAACGACGAATCAGTCGGGGTGGCGACGTCTCGGATATAGCTGACATTGCCGGATTCGGCCTTCAGCGGCATCTGGCCCATGCGTTCGACGAAGTCGATCATCGAGTTCGAATCGACGGCATAGTCGGAATCGCCCATCTTCACGGTACCGGTCGGCAGGAAGATGTTGAACTTGTCCGTCGCGTTCATGACGTCGACCGGGGCCAACCCGCGTGCCGCCATCCGAATACGGTCGAGGTACAGCATGACCGCGCGGACACGTCCGCCGTAGACCACAGGGGAAATGGCCCCGGGGTTACTCATGATCATACTGCGGACTTCGTATCGCCCGACGTCATACAGCGTGGCTTCGCTTTCGGTCTTACTGTTCAAGGCCACGATCGATACGGGGGTGGTGCTGGTCGGATCGTAGGGCAGCACGACGGGAGGCAGCGTTCCCGGCGGCATGGTGGGAACCGCAGCCAGTGCCAGCGAATTCACCTGGGTCAACGCGCCGTTGGGATCGGCATCGCCCTGGAAGAAGTTGCGGACGATACTCGCGCCGGTCATCGATCGCGATTCCTGCCGCGCCACACCGCTGGCTTGGCCCGTCCAGCGTTCCATACGATTCGTGATGTCTTTTTCAATCCCTTCCGCGGGCATCCCGCCGTAGAAGGTCAGCGTTTGAACGGCCGGCGATCGAAAGACCGGCAAAATGTCGATGGGAATTCGATTGAGCGTCAAAACGCCAATCACGAGCACTGTCAAACAACCGACCGTCACAGCGTAGGGATTGCGAAGTGAGGCTCGAATTAACCCATTCATGGTGTCAGGCGCCGTCTACAAAAAGGGAGGGAGTCGCTGAGGTGGGATTCGAACAAATGACGTTACTTCTTGAGAAGCTCGTTCGACAATTCATGCACTTCGACCTGGGTTCCATCAATGATGGAGTTATTGTTCCCAACGATGACCTGGTCGCTTGCCGTAATCCCGCTTGTGATTTCGGCATTCACCGCATTGTCGCCACTGATGACCACCGGCACCTTGCGAGCAACACCATCACGGACGACAAAGACCGTCCCTTTTCCGTCCTTTGTTCCACCGACGAGTGCACTGGAAGGAACCCGCACGGCGGCCGGATTTCCAGCCTGCAGGCGCAGCTTGGTTCGTCCATACATTCCGTTGCGCAACAGTCCATTTTCATTCGGAAGGTCAACTTCCGTCCGCATGGTGCGGGTCTTGGGGTCTTCCGAAAATGCGACGCGTGTGATCTTGCCAAAGAACTTATGCCCTGCCAGGGCTTCAATCTCGGTTTCGGTTTCGTCACCGGGATCGGTGAAGGGAACTTCGCTGTCGGGAACGGCGATGACCAATCGGACAACGTCGGTTCGTTCGACCACGAGCAACGGATGCACCGGCCCCTGGTCGGCGCTTCGAATGAAGTCTCCGCGATGCGATCCACGAAATGTGACAACGCCGTCATACGGGGCCACGACGCGTGTGTATTCCGCCAAGACGCTGGCGCGAGCTAGCGACGCATTGGCGACTTCGACTTCTGCTTCGGCATCACGCTGGTCGGCTTTCGCCTGTTCGACCTTGGCAATCGCGGACGCGACCATGGCCTTCACTTCGACGAGCACGGCCCGTGACGCATCCACCGCGGCCTGAGCCCCCAATCGCTGATCCTCTTTTTCGTCGACCAGTCGTTCATCGATCGATTTCGATGACACAAGTTCTTTAAAACGGTGGAACTGCTTGTCGCGGAATTCGAATGCCGCAACGTCGCGTTTTACTCCCGCTTCGGCCCGGGCGATACCGGCCTCGGTCGCATACCTGTCGGCCTCGGCCGCGGTGACGCGTGCTTTCATCTGACCGACTTGTGCAAGTGCACGATCGACAGCCGCTTTACCCCGGTCGACATCTCGATGAAGCTCAGGCGAATCGAGTTCGACCAGGATCTGGCCCGCTTTCACCCGGTCACCGATATCGACGTGAAGTTTGGCCAGGTAGCCAGACACTTTGGCATAGAGTTCAGCCGCCTCGTAAGCGTGAATCGAACCGGGCTGGATGCTGGTCCGTTCAAGTCCGCCTTGATGTGGTTTGACGACATCCACTTTGACGCCGGACGATTTCGCGGATGCTGAACTTGAGGCATGATTCGCGGCCTCGACGACATCAATCGCCCGATTTTCGTGTGTCCGAAAGTACCAGCCTGACCAGGTGACAGCGATCACGGCAACAGCGAATCCCAGTATCGTAAAACGTCGAGCCCGAAGTCTTGTCATGTGTCTACCTGTCGAAGTGGCATCGCATCCAAAGCGCGTTCAAGATCAATCGGGCGGGCCGTCATGACCATCGCAGGCCAGGACGTCATCGTGACAAACGACGCCAAGGCCAAACGTGTCCGCCCCATCAATTCAGTATGTGTCGTTCATCGTCGAGAACCAACAGAATGCTCGAACCTCGGCGCATTCTTTGCGTAGGTCAAACATGCCTAAAATTACGTTCCCTTAATGTCATTTCGCCGCCCAATGCCTTACAGCAGCCTAAATGCCAATGGCGCGAGAAGCGAGTCAGATTACGGTTTATCCACGTGTGAAATCGCATTCCTCGACTCTTCAGAACATCCACAACGCCGAATGGAAACATTACTCCCACCATCATGGAAACTTTGTTTCCAACATGATCAAACGCTTTACGAGAGATCATGCCTGCAGCAGGGTCGGGAAACAGTTTCGTGCAATCGTCGAACACGATCTCTCCGCGCTGCGATGCCACACGATCGTGATCGATTGCCGCACCGAAGCCACCTGAGAAGCGCGCTGACAACCTTAAAGAAGGATGCAGACAGACTCGTTGCATGGATGCGTTCAACCAAGCGTGCAACGGATCGTGCGTGCGCCGTTCGTCTTGAAGGCGTTAGGTAGACATGCTGATCACAAGAATATCGCGAACTTGAGGTGAGCAACGGCGAAAAAAGGGCGTCGGCGTCATTCTCAATCCAGCGTTGGCGACGAGTGACCGGGCCAAGGCAAGTGAGTTGCCAGACACCGATCAACATGCAAGAGATTTGCCATCAGCTCCGTGTTTGGAAAGTTATTACCCACCGTGCCTGCTCGAGTTCCGAAGACGTCTTGTGAAGCTGTGCTGGTTAGTTCGCATTCATAGGGCTTCGGCAACGACGTCCCCGCAATACTCGGTCGAGCCGTCGTTTTTATTTGTGGGCTTTGTGTCGTCGGGTCGATTGGCAAGTACGGCCTCCACAGGACATGTTCGAGCAGGACGCGGCAACGCGACCAGGTCTCAGACATGACGAAGGGATTCGGACGGATTGAATGGATTTGGGGATCGAATCGTTCAGTCCGATCATGCAGAGTTTTCCGACAATGCCGATTGATGGGTCCAGGATGGACTCCGACTTCACAAGGATGCAAACCCATGGATGGGCGGCTCCCTCGAATCGACCATACGAGCGGTCCAAGCTGGTTTCGCAGTTTCGTTTGTCGACATCGCGTTCTGCTGCGTGCCGCACCGCTGATGTTGTGCGTCGGCGGGATTGCAGAAAACCAGAGCGACGCCGCAGATCGGTTCAGTCTGTTCCGTCGGCAGAACTCTGCGACACGCCCTGCCGACCGCACCTCGAATCCTTCACGCACAGAGTCGACCCGTTCTGAGGTTCTTCCGACCGCGGCCATCGATTCCACCAGTGCATTGCCGCCGTCTCCCGCGAAAGGGATCGCGGACAAAGATCAGACGGGGCTGGTTCCTTCGTCGACGCTCAAGCGATTTCCTCAGCAGCAAATCGCAGCATCCAGTGAATCAGCCACGGACCGTCCGATCAATCTGGAAGAAGACGTCACACCCATCGATCTACCGGCAGCGCTGCGATTGGCGGGATACAATTCTCCTCAAGTTCTGGTCGCACAGCAGCGGATGCTGGCGGCCGCCGCGCGGCAGCAATTGGCCGCCGCTCAGATCCTTCCCAACCTAAACATTGGTATGAACTACAACGAGCACACGGGGGCTCTTCAGCGAGGCAGCGGGTCCATTCTGGATGTTCAGCGTAGCAGCTTGTACATCGGTGGCGGGACGAATGCCATCGGCGCGGGGACCGTCAACATTCCCGGACTTCAATACAACTTGAACGTCGGCGAGGCGTATTTCGGCTACCTTGTGAGCCGCCAGCTCGCGGCCAGTTCACAGTTTGGAACTCAAGCGACACAGAATAATACCCTCCTGCAACTGGCGACGGCCTATTGTCAGCTCGTCCAGGCACAAGGGGCTCGGGCCATCGCGATCCAAATCCGTGACGACGCGGCGGAGATCGCGAGGATCACGGCAAGCTTTGCGAAAGTTGGTCAGGGCCGTCCCGCCGATGCCGAACGTGCCGCGGCGGAACTGGCACGGCGCGAGGCCGATATTCTGGCAACACAAGTCGCGGTCGTCGAAGCGTCGGCGCGGATTGGCCAGCTTTTGAACCTGGAATCGTCGGTTCAACTTCAATCCAACGAAAACTGGGCCGTGCCTCGCGCGATTGTGCCGGACCTGATTCCGCTGCCCGAACTGATCGCCATTTCACTCTATCAACGTCCGGAACTGTCCGACCGACGCGCCCAAGTTCATGCCGCCATGCTGCAGTTGCAGAGTGCCAAGATGCTGTTGTTTTCACCACAGGTCATTGCGGGCCTAAGCGACGGCGCGTTCGGTGGAGGAAGCGACGTGAACGCGGCCTTAACGGGCAAGTCACAATTCGGCAATTTCGCGAATCGCGTCGACGCAGACCTGATCATGTACTGGTCGGTTCGCAACATGGGTTGCGCGAATCGAGCACTGGTGAAAGCCGCAACCGCACGACTGGCCGCGACAAGCTGGGAACAGACGCAGCAATTGAACGATATTCGCGCCGAAGTGGCGGATGCCTTCGCCCGGACACAGGCATCGGCGGCCCAACTCGACATTCGCCAACAGGCGGTGCTCTCCAGCCAACAAGGCTATCGCGCGGACCTCGAACGGGCACGGGCGGGAGAAGGTCGTCCGATCGAAGTCCTCGACAGCCTCAGGCTGCTCGCGATGTCGCAGCGTGACTATCTCGACACCATCACTGGCTATAACCAGGCACACTACGCCTTGTATGTCGCCATTGGCCAGCCGCCAGCAGACCTGCTGGCACGCCCTGCAATCGAGAATGAATCATCAGAGAATCTTCCGGAGCCTGAATAGATGACGCGTGCTGCAATCACCGAGCCTGCCAAAACTCGTTTGAATGCCCCAAAGGGCCAGCGGCGACTTCGTTTGGTCGCGTGTGCCTTGACTCTTTCCGCCATGGTGCATGACGCGGCAACGGCGGGCGAACCAATCACCTCACGGCCCGGTCAACGAAAGGTCGTGACGGTTTCTGCCCGCCAGGACAAGCAACGGGACGAACAGTCGGTGCCACCTGCGCCAACTGCGATGCCGCCCCGCGCATCGGATGGTGCTGTTGGCGAAAGGGCTGAAAGTGCGCCGAGGGGGCAGACCCAAGAGTCCATTGCCACCGAATTTCGAGCTCGCCCCGAACTGGCTGTGTTGAAATCGCTGGAAACTAGCCAGATCGATCTCGCCGGTGCCTTTGCCCTGATTGGCATTCAGAACCCCCAGTTTCTTGCCGCACAGCAGCGTGTCCTTGAAGCTGACGCCGCCCGACAGCTCGCTGCCGTGCAACTTCTTCCGACGATCAACCTGGGGATGAATATCGATTCCCATCAGGGACCTGTGCAGCAGTCGGACGGAAACATCCTGAATGTCCGCAAGGATTCGCTGTACATTGGTGCGGGTGCAAATGCGGTCGGGGCAGGAACGGTCAATGTCCCGGGTGTCGTGTGGAACCTGAATGTCTCGGATTCGATTTACAATTATCTGATCAGTCGACAGGTTCAGGAACGACGTGCGGCGAACGTCACCACGGTCAGCAACGACGTCCAGCTTCAGGTCGCGACAGCCTATTTGAATCTGGTTCGTGCCGCTGAACTTCACAGCATTCAATGGCAAGCACGAGAAAACGTCGCGGAAGTCGCCCGGAGCACCGCCGCCTTTGCACGAGTCGGTCAGGGGCGCCTTTCTGACGCGAATCGCGCCGCAAGCGAACTTAGCCAGCGTGATGCCGATGTGATTGAGGCCGAAAGCCAGATGGTGCGCGCGTCCGCTCGGCTGGCCGCTTTAATTGGATTGGATTCGGCGATTCGCCTGACACCGACCGATCGCTGGGCCGTTCCCCATACGATTGTGCCCGAACCGATTCCCCTTCCCGAACTCTTGACGATCGCAGCCTTGCAACGCCCAGAACTGGCCGAGCAGCGTGCGGAAATCTGCCGCACACTGCTCGCTCTCGATTCGGCACAGATCCTGCCCTTTTCGCCAACAGTCCTGGTGGGAATTAGTTCCGGGGTCATGGGCGGCGGTAGCGATCTGTCGTCGCAGCCGGTCGGCAGCAGTCAATACGCGACCGGACAAGACCGATACGGAAACTTTGCCTCGCGATCAGACTTCGATGTCGTGATGTTCTGGACGCTCAGGAATCTGGGTGTCGGCAATCGCGCTCAGATTGACGCATCGGCCAGCCGAGTTCGTCAGGCGGAACTTCAGCAATTGATGATTTTTGATCGCGTTCGCGCCGAAGTGGCATCGGCCTCGGTCCGAGTTCGCGTTCGATTCCAGCAATTGAAGACTGCCGAGGAAGCGGTGCACGAGTCGGACCGTGGCTGGCGACAGGATCGGCAACGGATGTGGGCAAACGAAGGTCTGCCCATTGAAGTGCTGGATAGCCAGCGATTGCTGCTTCGATCGCGGCTGGCGCTGCTGAACTCGATCATTCAATACAACATCGCGCAGTTCGAGCTGTATCAGGCCCTGGGACAACCACAGGCCGAAATGCTGATCCGATCGGCGGATCTGCTTCCCGAGGTGGAAGCCGTCACGCCCGAACAGAAAGGTCAGTGAGTCATGCGGAGGGATCTGCAACAATTGGAGAAACGCATGGAATGTGTTGTTGTAACGAAATCTCGCCATCCGTCACGCACGTGCCTGACGATCGTCATCATGTTCATCGGGGTGTGCCTGTCGAACCTGACTGGCCTGCGGGCACAGGAGGTCTTCGACACACCCGTCGAGACGATGACCGGATTCAAGCCGCCGGCGGAAATCATTCCGCATACCGACGATCAATTGATGATCGATCTGGGTACGGCCCTACATCTGGCCGAATCACAGAATCCACGAATAGCTCTTGCCCGGGAAATGGTGACGGAATCGGTCGCACAACATCGCGAAGCGCGAGCACTCTGGCTGCCAACCTTGAATGCCGGCGGCAACTATCACCTGCATGGTGGCGTGGTTCAGACCTCGTTTGGTGAGATTCGACGCCTGAATTCACAATCGTTATACGTTGGCGGTGGAAGCAATACAGTCGGAACGCAGACGGTCGCCGTACCGGCCGTACGAATCTTTGCCCATGTTGGCGACGCTTACTATCTGCCGCTGGCGGCGCGTCAGATGGTCACAGTTCGTTCGTTCGAATCCCGCACGACCGACAATGTGACGCTTTTGGAAGTCTGTGATCGGTACTTGACCCTGGTCGCGTCCGAAGCACGTCGCGAGGCGCTGATTGCCACGTTGCAGGAAGTTTCGATTGTGGAGCGTGCGCAGGCCGTCTTCGCACGAGTGGGGCAAGAGCGCGAAGCCGATTACCACCGCGCGAAAACCGAACGGCTTCTGCTGGAGGTGGCGGAACAGCAGGCCCAAGAAGATATTGCCGTCGCCGCCGCCGAACTAAGTCGCGTGCTGCATCTTGATCCATCGTGCCGATTGGTAACGTCATCCGGGCCGATCGAGCTGCTGGATCTTGTCGACAAGCATGCTCACATTGATGATCTGGTCGGCCAGGCACAGCACCTTCGTCCCGAAGTTGCGGCAAGAAATGCCGAAATTGGTGCTGCGGACTCTCGACTTCGGAACGAACAAATGCGGCCTTGGCTACCTCAAATTTCCGCCGGGTTCAGCGGTGGGGCATTCGGAGGCGGCAGCAATCGGCAGGATCTGGGTGTGTCCAGCATCTACCAGACCACCGCCGGGCGCACCGACTTCGACGTTTGGGCATTCTGGACCGTGCAGAATTTGGGAGCCGGCAACCATGCCTGGCAGAACATTCGCCGGTCCGAGCGCGATCAACTGATCTTCTCTCGCGCGTTGGCACTCGCCCAAATTCGCCGGGAAGTGACCGAGCAACAGGCTCAGGCACGGGCTCGCCGTCGGGCCGTTGACGTGGCGTGGACACAACTGACTGCGGCGGAAAAAGGGGCGCAGCAGGAACTTCGACGAACGCGAGCGGGTGAAGCACTACCCATCGAAGCGCTGAATAACATTACGCGTCTGAGCGACGCACGCCAGCGACTTCTCGCGTCGGTCATTGACTACAACCGTGCCGAATTGAGGCTGCTTGTCGCCTTGGGAACGAATCCTCAAGACGTCGCGATGTCCGTCAACCAATAGACTTGAATCAATCAGATCACGGATCGATAGCGACCGCTAAGAACGAATCAAACCCAGCTCGCACCGATGCACGAGCTGGGTTCCGATTCCGCTGATTGCTTGATCCGCCATGAAGGCGAAACCCGACCTACTTACTTCATAAAGAAGTCCGTGGGGCCACGAAGCGTGTAGTACGGATACTGGACCATGCCGGATGGCACACCCTGTTGTGGGTAGACCATGTTCTGTGGCCAGTCGTATTGGTAGGTTTGATAGTGATGTGGCATGCCGTGGTGATAGCCACAGCCGCGTCCACATTTGCGGCATCCATTCTGCGGACAAGCCTGGCCATTGTTGCAATCGGGACACGCCGTCGCCCCATTGGGACCGTTGACGGAATACGGAAGATTCCGATCGGTGTATGTCCCGTTTGGTCCGGCGTAGAAACCGCCTTCGTAACCGAAGTTGTTGTCCCGGGCTCCCGTGAGCACATTGAAATCATGCCCGTGACGACCGTTATACGGCGCTCGTTTATGATCTCCGTATCCCGGTGCCGTCCCGATGATTGGGCCGTTCGATTCCGGGCCCTGGCCTCGAATCGTTGGATTTGTCATTGAACAGCCAACCGACAGGCTGACGGCAAAGAGCGCCGACAAGCACAAACTCGCCCGAAATCGCATGTTGTCTCTCCAACCGTGATGGCTGTTGACGCTACTTCGCCCACGAGCGAAGCATATTCCTTAACGCTTCTATCGGCATTTTCGTCGTCAAAGTACGAACATTCCTCAAAGAACATTCAAACCGGACGACATGAACGACCAGCCGTTCTTGCAGAAATCCCCTAATCGGAGTATTTTGACAGAGGTCTCAAGGGTTATTGCCGTGTGGATTGCAGCCGGCTCGGGTCGCGGTGATTTGCGATCGCCCTGTTCAAAGGAGTGTAGGTGAGTGTTCGTTGCAGTATCATCACAATGTTTTTCAGACAGCAGCTTCCCTGCAGCCTGCCAGCAGGCTGCGGATCTGGGGTATGACAAGATCGAACTTTGGCTCAACGAGTCGAGTGATCATCTCAAACCATCCCAGATTGCGGCGTCGCCAACCAAATTCTTTCAGGTGTATCGTGAAACGACACGCCTGACACCGATTGCGATTAATCTGCAAGAAGATGTGCAACTGGATGTCTTCGAGAACCTGTGCAAGGTTTCGAAGATGCTCAAGATCACGCAGATCACGATTCCAGCGGCAACGCTGGGAACTCCGTTCAACGAAGAGATCGACCGCCTGCGCAGCCGACTGGCCGCGTCGAATTCGGCGGGCATTCGTTTGTCACTCAAGACCAAGACCGGCCATTTGACAGAAGATCCACAAACCGCCGTGGAACTTTGTCAGGCAGTCCCCGGTCTCGGTTTGACACTGGACGTCAGCTACTACATCTGCGGCCGCTTCGCTGGCCAGAGCTACGATCAAGTGTTCCCATACGTCTATCACGTCCACCTGCGTGATACGACGCCAAGTCAGGTACAGGTCCCCGTGGGTCTGGGTGACGTAGACTACAGCCGGATTGTCAGCCAGTTGCGACGGTTCAACTACAATCGCGCCTTGTCGGTCGAGATCCTGCCCGAATGGCTGCAAGGCCAGGAACGTGCGTTGGAGCTCCGAAAAATTCGCATGCTGCTGGAAACGCTGCTCTGACCGTCGTCTTCGCAGCCTGAATTTGAAATCGATTTCGAACGCGTCGTGACCTTGGTTGCGACGCGTTTGTTTTTTGTGGTGGGTTCGGGTGGCGTGTGTGTGGAAGTATGCCCTCCTCTTCGCGTCGCAGTGAAACGACGAGGGATTGAGCCACGAGGGGTTGAGCGAGGCGGCGGTTTGACGAAGAGAGCGTCATGCCCCGACGGCGACTTCGGCTCGTGCGGGTGCGGGTGGCTTCTGAGGCGGTGTGCTGGCCGGCGGGAACAGATTTCGTGGGCTCGCTGCGTCGGCAGGTCCGTTGACGTCGCGCAATGTCGGTTCGACAGGACGTTCGACGTGATTCGGATTCAAGAGGCGCTTCGATTCTCCCAGCAGAAACTCGACATTCATGAATGGTTCTGCACCGATGTCGTGCCAGCGGATGCGACCTTCTCCGTCGATTAAATAAGTGGCATGTAGTGGAACGTTTTCAAAATCATCGTAGGCCTGGTACCGTTTGAACGTTTCCAACGAGGCATCCGAAAGCAGTTGGAACGGGAATTTCTCGTTCGAGTCGTAACGATCTCGCGATTTTTTGAGATTCTTAACGTCATCGGTACTGATCGCGACCAGCGAGATCCCTTGATCTGTGAACAACTTGTGTTTCGGGGCAAACGCCTGAAGTTGCTCGGCGCAGTGCAGGCAGCCCGATCCGAGATAGAAGATCACGACGATCGGCCTGCCGCGATACCCGGACATCGCATGCAATTGTCCCGTGCCATCGTCTAGAGACCAATCTGGGGCTGCGGACGGCTGCCACAGGATCGGTCCCAAGGTCGAAAGGTCTGGCAGTTCGGCGGCGTTGCGCGCCACCGGCTTGGGCAATCGCCAATCTGTGGCGAATCCCAATTCACTGGCAATCGGCGTCAGTCGCGCAAACGGCGGAATATCGAGGTCGATCACCCCCGAAATCTCGCGCAATGTCTGCAGTGATTTCTTCGCCTCCTCTTTCTTTCCCTGGCGCCACTGCATTTCGACCAAAGCGGCCAACGGGCGCACCTGATTTTTGGATCGGTCCACCCATTCCCGCAATCGCTTCAGAGATTCCTCGGTTTTCCCCGCGCGGAATTCAACATCCGCCAGGTACGCCTCGTCGACATCGCTCGCCTTCTCGAATCGTGTCAGGGCCTCGGCGATCTTGCCGTCTTCGAGTAGCAGATAGCCACGTAGTTCGTCTGTGGCCCGTTCAAGGTTCTTCAGTTTTTCGGCGGTGGCTCGTTTTGCCTGATTTCGACTGTTCTCAACCGCTTTGGCATCGCCTCCCTCAAACCGGGATTTCGCTTCGGCCGTATCGATCGCGGCATCTGTATCCTGTTGAATGCGCTGCAACCTGTTCTCGAGCAGAGTCAGTTGAACTCGTCCCTGCTCGAGGTTGTGGCGACGAAAATAGGCGCGACCAAGATGGCGGAAATGTTTGATCTGCTCAGTCTCATCAGCGGTCGGTTCCAGCACACTGGTTTGTGCATCGGCAATCAGTTGATCCCACAGTTCAAATTGCGTGTAGATCTGGAAGAGTCGCAATCGACCGAAGTGGGCACTTTTCGACCCCGGAAACGCATTCAGCGTCGGATGTCGAGGCAATTCGGTGGTGTTCCTCGCCAGTTGAATGGCATCGTGGATGCGTCCCAGATATTGAAGATTCCTGACCAGCCACTCGTTGTTGTGCGCAAAATTGTGAATCCAATCGGGAAAGATTCCGTCTCGCATCATATAGGCATGGTCGGTTCTGGCTGACGCTTCCTGATGCCAGGCCGCATCAAAATACTGATGCAGTTCCGAATAGGTGTGGCCCGACATATGCCACATGTGGGCGATGCCCGGAGCCGACAGTCCGCAACGTTCGGCGGAGTTCACGGCGAGCTTCGCTTTGTCGTTATCCCAGAGGTGCACGCGAAAATGATGCACCGGATGATAGGGATTGACGGCGAGCACGGCATTCATCAAGGCATCGAGCGCGAAGTCGCTTCCGGCATCCAGATCGGACCGCTTTTGCCAGAGCGTCAAGCAGAGCATCGCCTTGGCTTCGAGATCATCAGGATACTGATAGAGAATTTCCTCTATCGCATGGACGAAATCTTTAGCTCGCTTCTTTTTCTTTTTTTCGTCGCCCGCATCGGCACCGTACCAGGCGTCGAGGGCTTCGATGTACTTCTTTTCGCGTTCCGATGCCGAACTTTTTCGTTTGACGGCTTCGGCGATGAACCCCTTGGCACGTTTGTCATTGTTCGTGTTCGCCAGCGCCATTCCGAAATAGTTCATGGCGCAGGCCGGCTCGAGTTTCGCCGCCTGACGAAACGATCGTTCGGCTTCGAAATACCAGAATCCATGCAGTTGGCCAATCCCCTGATTGAAGTATTGCTGAACCAGAGGATTGGTCGTTGTAATGGGGAACACGACGCGGCCGGTGTTTCCAAGTAGCGTTGCAGCACGTCGTGGTCCTTCATCGAAGGCCTCACCATGCAGCGAATGCCCTGGCTGCAACAGATTCTCGGGCTGCAGGGCGCTGGGAACCTGGTCCGAATCGGCAGCAAGCGAAACGAGCGGCAACACACATGACATCAGGAAAACTGAACGTAACATCGATCTCGTTCCTCAAGTCGAACGGTCAAAGCGCGTCATCCTGACTGTCGTTGCCGTGGGACATTCAATACGGGCGGCGGCGCCTCTTTCGCATCAGAGCTGCGAGGCGCGCCCGCACTCACTTACGAATTCATTTGGCGGCATCCAATAACCGCGCAATCTGCTTGTCGAGTGCTTCGCCACGCAAATCCAATGCAGCCACTTTACCTTGTTGATCAACCAGAATCGTGGCCGGAATCTGCGAGATCCCATATTTTTCCGCCATCGGATGCTGCCAACCATCCGCTCCCGCAGGGGGCTCTTCGAACATCTGCACCCAAGGCAGCGGCTTCTTGTCCAGGAATTTCTGCAATGCTTTGCGGTCGGAGTCGAGACTGATCCCGATGATTTCGAATCCGCGTTTGTGATGCATCGCGAAGCTGGCTTCGACATTGGGCAATTCCGCCAGGCACGGTCGGCACCAAGTGGCCCAGAAATCGATCAGAACGACTTTCCCACGATACGAGGCCCAATCGAGATCACCACCATCGATCAACTTGCCCGACAGTTCCAGCGTTCCGCCGGGCAGTCGCAGGCGCGCGGCCTTTCCGCGGAAAATTGAGGCAAGACTTTTCATTCTCGGTTCGGATGCGTCGACCAGCAGATTCCCCAATCGCTCGCAAAGTGCGGCCGAGGCTTCGACGTCACTACTGGCCGACAACTGATCCGTCAGAAAACTGGCATCGCGCACGGCGGCCATCGAGAAATTTGAGTCTGTCACCAGTTTGACCGCGTCATCGATAAGCATAGTCCGCTCGTCCGGCGTCATCGACACGAGGTTGAGCGCACGCGCGGCAATCCAAAACTCGTTCGCCGCGTCGGCGACCGCTTTTCGCGGATCTTCGCGGAACTGATTGACGGATTCTAAAGCTTGTTTGGCCACCGTTTTGGTCGCAGGCGCGGCAGGATCTTGCCCTGCAGCGACACCGATCAAGGTGAAGAATTTCAAACGAACAGCGTCGGCGAGTTCTCCATCATCCTTCGAGATCTTCAACACCTTGTCCGAGGCCTTCATCAGTGTCCGCTGTGTCTTCACCACGTATTCAAGCATTTCGCTTTGCTGCTTGAACTGAGGTCGTTTTTGCTGAAGCTCGCTAGCGAATTCCAGGATCTCACGCGGGGTTCCATCCGGAATGGAAAAACTTCCGTCGTCTGACGTCACATCGGTCGTCGCGTTCGTGGTGCCTCCTGGTTTCGTAGCGGCTCCCTTGCCGCACCCAGGCAGAAGCATTGCCGCGCTGGCCAACAGAAGAAACGAACACGAGAGACCGGGAAACCACGAGGGCCGAAATGTCATTACCTGACTCCAGAGAAAAAATGATCTGGTGACAGGATAGCTGGCGTATCATCCACTTCGCCAGCACCGCACCGAAAGTGAAACGCCGAAACGCCTCAATTGAGCCCGACAAACAGCGCAATTGTGATCACAGACGGCGCTGACGAGCGTAGGACGTCCATCGGTTGGAGCGTTACGTCATCACACCTGCGATCGGTTCGCCCGCATGACCAAAAAACACCGGTCGATTGGCGGAGGTGTAGAGCGGCATGGATCGATTGATTCCCAGTTTTTCGTAAATTGTGGACGCATAGTCCTCGGGTGTATGCGGGTCATCCAGAACGTAGCCACCGTCACTGTCGGTTCGCCCGATGATTCGCCCCCCAGGCACACCGGCACCGGCCATCACGATCGAATAGGCTTCTGTCCAATGATCGCGACCGCCGAACGAATTGACTCGGGGCGTCCGTCCAAATTCCGTAATGAAGCAAACGAGCGTCTCGGCAAGCAACCCGCGCTGATCAAGATCTTCAATCAGCGCGGCGAAAGCTTGATCGGTACTGCCCATCATGACCCAGTGTCCGATCCCGTACCGACCTTCTCCCCCCGCTTTGTCACGAATCGTCCCGCACGAACCGCTGGCGTAGATGGCGTCATGATGATCCCAGTTCAGATTGAATCCGCCGGGGGTTTCTTCGGTCAGTGGCCAGCGAACATCGACCGTGACGAAACGAACTCCGGCTTCGATCAGCTTGCGACCAACCAGATAGCAGGCACCACGGTGTCCTCGGCCATACCGTTCGCGCGTTTGCGGTGATTCGTTCGACAACTTGAATGCGTTTTCGACACCGTCGCTTGTCAGGGTTTCAAAGGCCTGAGAATAGAAGCGGTCCATTCCTTCGAAATCACGCTGTTTCGCAAAGTCTCGATCAAGCGACGAAAGAATTTCCCGACGATGATTGAATCGTCGCCCCGAATTCTCGCCACAGGGCAACAAATCGGCGACTTTCCACTGTGGATGCGAAAGGTCGCTTCCGCCGGTCTTGAACACGCGCGACGCGGCAGGCAGGAACCCGTTTCGCGCCGCGGCATTCTGTTCGTCGTTTCCAGGCACCATGATATAAGCAGGCAAGTTGCGGCACTCTGATCCCGCAATCTTGGAAACAACGCATCCGATATCAGGCATCTCAAGTGGATTGCTCGGATGAGTTCCCGATAGCATGTACTGCGTTCCCCCAGGGTGTTCGTTCGCCCCGGCTTTGGGGTGTCGCATCGAACGAATGATCGCCAGTTTGTCCGCCACACGAGATGTCTGCGACAAAAGTTCGGTGAACTGAATTCCGCTGACACTAGTCGAAATTGGTCGATACGGACTGCGATGGTCGACGGGTGCCTCGGGCTTGGGATCCCACGTATCCATGTGTGAGAGCCCACCTTGCTCAAGCACGACGAGGACATTTTTCGCGGCACCTCGTTGGGCAACACGGGCGGCCTGTGCCTGAAGGGCATTCCAGGTGGGCAATGACAGGCCAAGAATTCCGGAGGTACCGATTTGCAGAGCGCGACGACGAGATACCATTCCCCACGGATTGATCAGATTCGTCACGGGGCACGACCTTGAAAATCAAAAGGATTTTGCCGAACGCAGAACGTGGCACAGAATCCAGTTTACGATGGTCACTGATCGAGGTGACGTCAAGGCGAACTCCCGAACGGATCGTCTCGATCACGTCAGGCTTCATCAGTAGACACCTTGGGGCAATCGTCCCGAAGGTCAATGCAGAGCTCGCCTCATCACGACACGTTTCCATCGTCGAAAAGCATCTTCGCCAGCTTCGAATGACAGCTTCCGGCGTGTGATTCGCATTGTTCAAAAAAATGAGGAATCGCAAACACGGACCGACTAAAGGCATGACGCCTTGAGCTTAGGCAATCTGAATACTTGATCATCCTTTTGGATTTTCAGAGGATTTCTATAATTCGCAAAATCGGAAATTACACTCTGAGATCGTCTAAGGCTTTGGCGAATGATCAAAACTCCCGTGCCGCCCGTAGGCAGCATTGATGATATTTTGATAACTCACGAGTTCGCATCGCGCCCATCACGGCCTCCGGATTTTGCCGCTGAGAATCGGGCACTGCTTCGTTTCAGCGAGGCGATGATTGCAGCCCCGAATTCGCTGCTGAATCTACTCACAGAAACAGCGCTGGATCTGTGCCATGCCGAATCGGCCGGAGTGAGTTTGCTCGATACCGATGGCGCCGAAGAGGTTTTTCGCTGGCATGCTACAGCCGGCGCATTCGCCCAATTCGTCAATGGCACGATGCCCAGACACTTCAGTCCCTGCGGTATCGTGCTTGAGCGTGGTGATCCTCAATTGATGAGGGACCCCGCACGTTACTTTCCCTACATTTCTGAAATGGGATCTCCGATTCGTGAGCTGTTATTGGTGCCTTTTTCACGACGCGGGCAGTTAATTGGCACAGTCTGGGCTGCGATTCACGAGTCCCGACGCTCGTTCGATTCCGAAGACGCGCGCATCCTGACCAGTCTGACACAGTTCTGCGCCACTGCATTCGAAATGCAGTCAGTCTATGAGGCAACGGACCGGCAGCGCCGCACCTATGAAACGGTGCTCTCCAATACTCCCGATTTCAATTTCGTTCTCGATCTCGAAGGGCGTTTCAGGTTCGTCAACGCATCGCTCTTGGCGTTGTGGCAGAAGACAAACGCCGAAGCGTTGGGCAAGACGTTTGTTGAGCTTAACGATGCGAATGAAACAGCGACGCGACTTCAGGACGAGATTCGCGAAGTGATTGAGACGCGTCGCAGCGTGCGTGGAGAGACAGTCGATCACACTACCTCGCGATCGTATGAGTATATTTTCGTCCCCGTCATGGGAAACGTGGGGAATCTCGAAGCCATAGCGGGATCGGCGCGGGATATTACCGAACACAAACTGACAGAGGCGGCACTCCTGCAGCATGCGACCACTTCGGAACAAGCGGCCGCGGCCAACGCCAAATTTCGCGCGTTCTTCGAACAAGGAACCAATTTCGCATGGGTTCTGGCACTCGATGGCACCACGATCGACGCGAACCGTGAATGTCTGGATGCCTGCGGATTGACCCGGCAGGAAACCGTTGATCGTCCGTTTTGGGAGTGCGGCTGGTGGAACAGTTCGGATTCACTCGTGAGACAGATTCGAACGGGATGCGAACAGGCCGCGAATGGCAAGGTGTTTCGATCTGAAACGACGTATTGCGTGACGAACGGTACGTCGCGCAATTTGGACCTAAGAATTTCCCCCATCACTGACGATTGTGGGCAGATCCTGTTTCTCGCTGCGACGGGCACCGATATTACGGAACGCAAATCGATCGAAGATGACCTGCGCGACGTTCGTTCACGCATGGAAGCGGCTCTTAAGGCGAGCGCCATCGGGACGTTCACCTGGAACATCCCCACGGATCAATTTTATGCTGACGCCAGTTTGGCATCGATCTTTTCGGTATCGGCGGACGAGGTGAACGGTGGACCGCTTTCAAACATCGTACTTTCCATTCATCCCGATGATCGGGCACGGGTGAGCAATCTTGTGAATCGTGCAGTCGAAACGGGCACCAGCTACGAAGCCGACTACCGTGTCTCTCAACCCGATGGAACTTGGAAGTGGGTCACAGCGCGGGGGCAAGTGGAATGTGACAAGGATCTGGCCCCCCGACGATTTCCGGGAGTGGTGATCGATATTACGGCGCGAAAGCGCGCTGAAGAGGATTTGCTACTGGCGACAGAAGAGTTTGATCGCAAACGACGATTTTACGATGCTGTTCTGTCGACCACGCCCGACCTGGCCTACGTATTCGATCTGCAGCATCGCTTTGTCTATGCAAACGATTCGTTACTGCGAATGTGGGGGCGAACATGGGACGAAGCGATTGGCAAGAACTGCCTTGAGCTGGGCTATCCCGATTGGCATGCGGAAATGCACGATCGGGAAATCGAACAGGTCGTTGCCTCTCAGAAGGCCATTCGCGGTGAAGTGCCATTCAACGGCACGGAAGGTCGAAGAACATACGACTATATATTTGTGCCGGTTCTGGGTGCGAATGGAGATGTAGAAGCGGTGGCCGGCACAACTCGTGATATCACGGAACGCACGAAAATCGAAGACGATTTGCGAAAACAAACACAACGTTTATGGCTGCTCTGGGAAGCCGCGTCGCTTCTGCTCACCACGGAAGATCCCGATGTCATGCTGCATGGGCTGTTCGACAAGTTGCGTCCGCATTTCGGGCTCGACACCTATTTCAATTTCATGGTCAACGAGACAGGGGATGCCCTGCGGCTTGAATCGTGTGTCGGAATTTCTGAAGAGTCGGCCCGAGCGATCCAGCGTCTCGAATTTGGTCAGGCGATCTGCGGAAATGTGGCCGCGCAACGCCAACCAATTACGGCGACCCTCATTCAAGACTCAGATGACCCGCGAGTTCAGCTCGTCAAGGGCTTTGGTGTTCGCGTCTATACCTGCAACCCATTGATCGCCGGGGACCAACTACTCGGAACGCTGTCATTTGCCAGCCGGACGCGCGACGAGTTTGAAACGGATGAACTGGAATTCCTGCGAACGATCTGCCGTTACGTCACGGTGGCCTACGAGCGGATGCGCTTGATCAAGGAGTTGCGCGAAGCCGATCGAAAGAAGGACGACTTTATCGCACTGCTCGCTCACGAATTGCGAAATCCACTTGCCCCGATTCGAAATGGCCTTCAAGTCATGAAATTTGCGGACGCGAAGGCCGTCGCGAAAGCGCGAGAGATGATGGATCGACAGCTGTCGCACATGGTCAGGCTGATCGACGATCTGCTGGATGTCTCACGAATCAGCCGTAACAAGATGGATTTGCGACGTGAGAGGATCAATTTGGCTGACGTCGTCGATGCGGCAATCGAGACAGCCCGTCCGCTCATTGATGCCGGACAGCACGAATTGACGGTTTCGGTGCCACAGCGGCCTGTATTCCTGGACGCTGATATGACGCGACTGGCACAAGTCTTCGGGAATTTACTGACGAACAGTGCCAAGTATACGGCGACGAAAGGAAAAATCTGGATCACTGTGGAACGGAATGATTCGCGCGTGAAAATCTCGGTGCGCGATACGGGCATTGGAATTCCTAGCGGATCGCTCGTCAACATTTTCGACATGTTCTCACAAGTCGACCGCAGCATCGAACGTTCCACAGGAGGCTTGGGAATCGGATTGGCTCTCGTCAAAGGGCTCGTCGAAATGCATGGTGGTCAAGTCACCGCGATGAGTGGAGGCCCAGGACTCGGAAGCACATTCTCGGTCACGCTGACGGCACTCGCCGATGAAAACGTGGATGTCTCGCCTGAGGCAGACAGCAATCCAACTTCTTCTGTGTCCATTCGACGCATTCTCGTCGTCGACGACAATCGTGACGGCGCCGACAGTTTGGCGATGGTACTTCGATTGATGGGAAACGACGTCAGGACTGGCTACGACGGACTTGAAGCGGTGCAACTCGCCGAAACCTGGCGGCCGGAGATCGTTTTGATTGATGTTGGAATGCCACAACTTAACGGTCTCGACGCAACACGACTGATCCGTGCCGCAGAATGGGGTCGGCAGATGGTTGTCATCGCTCTGACGGGATGGGGTCAGGAAGGTGATCGAGATCGATCCCGTGACGCTGGATGCAACGCCCATTTCGTAAAGCCCGTCAATATTGCCGATCTGACTCAAATGTTGGACGAATTCAAGCGCATCCAGCCTAGTCCCGCGTAAGCATTGGCAGAAGATCGCCAAAAACTTGCTGAATTGAACTGACAGCTCGACTTCGATTGGCAGTTGGCGAATGCGCAAATGTGCCATCAGGAATTTCCTGAGTGACGTAGACTCACAACACATTGAGCTTTATGTGACCTAGAGTTGAGTCGTTCGCCCCGTTGTCCTCGTCAGCTCAAAAGTTGGAACGCACCTTCGAGTCCATTTCTTTCGACGTTCTGGAAGTCGCCACCCGCACCTAGGGTGAATTCTTCACCGTTCGCAGCCGTTCAAACGTCATCCGTCTCGAAACGATCCGAATTGCCTGTTCACAGGAAGAGTACGCACCATGGCATTTTCAAAGCCTTGGCATTTTCGACTTTGAGCGGAACCCATTCCCGCGCATTGCCGAGGGAACGTCGAATCCCGACGCAGCACCTTCAAATCAACGTCCTATCGTTCTGCATCTCGAACCGGTCATTTCCGGTCCTTCAGTCTCACCTCGCGTTCAGCAACGGTGGTCGAAACGTCAGCCCCGTTCATATCCAAGTCAATTCTCGTCACGTATCTGCACTTGCAGTGTTCGTTCGTCGCTCTTGGGCCAACCGATTGGGGTGCGCTCACCGCCAGTCATTTAGAGAGGATCTATCCGTCATGACCGAAATCCTAGTCGTCGATGATTCCGAGCTGGATCACGCCTACGTCAAACGCATGTTTCGAGGACTTCAGCGGATTCGCGAATGGAACGCCGAGTATGTCTCCAGCGGAGAACAGGCCTTGATCCGGCTGCAAGAGCGACGTTTCGATCTGGTACTGACCGACTATTACATGCCGAACATGAACGGCCTGGAATTACTTCAACAAGTGCAGCAACTGGGCATTGATACGCCGGTGATCATCATGACGGCCAATGGAAGTGAAGAGCTGGTTCTCGATTCGCTTCGGGGTGGTGCCGCGAACTATGTCATGAAACGGAAACTGGACCGCGAACTTCCCGTCATGATCGAGAAAATGAACTGGTCGATTCCCGTTGAGGGAACATCCCGTTCGCAACGTGCGATCGCCGAGCCCACCTGGGGCGTTGGTTAATCATTGGATCACAGTGAATGGTTCGTCGGCGGAACACATTGATGAGTCACCCTTCACCTGTCGACGAGGGAAACAACCCCAGATTCGCCAGCGAAGGGTGGCTTGGTTGCAAAGGTCCCACGCGGCGTCGCGCGCGTTCTGCGATGAAATTGCGTCAGTCCCAAACCGTGAACGGTTGCCGTTTATGAAGACTTCCGGATTCTCGGTCCATCCCACGCGCAATCGACAAGACCGATGCGACGAAATTCTCCAACAATACCAGGACGCGATCCGTACACGCGCGGATCGTTTCTTCACCGCGCTGCTGATTCTGGAATATCTGCTTGGCATCACCGCCATGATTGGAAAGGCGTGCTGGAGCGAATCAGTCGAGTTCCATGGCCGATGCTTTGCCGCAACGATCATCGGTGCGTTCTTCCTCAGTCCCCCGCTCTACTCAGCATGGTACTGGCCGGCGCGCCCTTTGACGCGGCATACCATTGCGATCACGCAAATGCTTTTCGCTGCGTTCTTATTCCACGCTTCGACCGGACAAATTGGAATTCCGCTTCAAATCTTAGTGTCACTCACGCTGCTCACCTTTTATCGTGACTGGCATATCCTGGTCACGGCGACGGCGATTGCGGCCGCGATCTACGCCCCCACGTCACTTCTGATGATCGATTCGAACAACGACTGGCTACTCACCGAACAAATCAGTTGGGTGATCTTCGCCGATTTGTTTCTGATCTGGTCTTGTCACCAGGCAAGACAAGAATGGAAAAACATGGCGCAGCAGCAGGCGCTGCTCGAATCGACTAACGACGTCATCGAAGCGGAAGTCCAGAGCCGGACGGAAGAGCTTGCCGCCAGCGAGCGTGAATTGACTCGCAGTCAAAATGCGATTCGTGCCATCCTGGATACGGCCCCTGACGGCATCCTGACGATGAACGGCACGGGACGAATTGAATCGGTCAACAACGCGGTCGAGAGGTTGTTTGGATACCACAAAGACGAATTGATTGGTCAACACGTCAGCTTGATTGTCGAACACTCGAGCGTCAAAGACTCGGAGAGTTGTGACGGCCCCGGTCCAAGTCATGGCATACCACACTTTGCGAGTTTTGATCGGCAAGTCGTCGGTTGTCGACGCGGCGGAACGACGTTCCCGATCGATGTGACGATCAGCGAAGTCCATGCCGACGGCGTAACGCGATTCACAGGGATGATTCGCGATATCACCCTTCATAAGCTGGCTGAAACAAATCTTGCAGAACAGGCCAGACTCGCCGAATTCGCGGCGAAAATCGGACAAGTCCTCGTCAGCGCCGGAGGTTTGACGACGATCCTGCGGAGTTGCACCGATGCGATCGTCAGCCATCTCGAAATCGCCTTGGCCGAGATCTGGACGATGAGCGACACAGCGCAGTCACTGGAGCTCGCGGCCCAAACGGACAAGTTCACGACATCAGCCCCCGATCATCACCGGACCGACACGATCCGCGTCGAAATCGAAGCCGTCGCCCGACAGCGAGCGAACTATCACTCCGACGATGTGACCGCCGATCCACGTATTGAGAATGCCGCTTGGATCAAACGTGAACGAATCACCGAATTCGCGGGCTATCCGCTGGTCGTGGAAAATCGCGTTGTCGGCGTCATCGCCATTTACTCAAGAAGTCCGCTGACAAGCGGGGCCTTCCGAAAACTCGGACAGGTCGCGAACTGCATCGCGCTCGCGATTCAACGAGCGAACGGCGAGATCAGGCTCAAGCAAGCCATGACCGCCGCAGCCCAGGCGAGTGACGCGAAGAGCCAGTTCCTGGCCAACATGAGCCACGAACTACGAACACCCATGAATGCCATCATTGGCTATAGCGAGATGTTGGTCGAAGAGTATCAAGACTTGGGTCAGACCGAATTCCTGCCCGATATCATGAAGATTCGCTCTGCAGGGACTCATCTACTGCAGTTGATCAACGACATACTTGACATGTCGAAGATCGAATCGGGGAAGATGGACGTCACTGCAGAGGCGTTCGAAGTCGTACCATTCCTTCACGAAGTCTCGGAAACGCTTCGACCGACCATCGAACAGAACGGAAACCGATTCATACTGGAATCGAATTGCTGCGGCGCGACGATCGTTTCCGACTCGACCAAAATTCGTCAAATCCTGTTCAACCTGCTCAGCAACGCCGCCAAGTTCACGAAAGAGGGAATCGTGACACTGAACACGAACTTCACCGAGTCGGACGATCGGCGACATCTTGTGCTGGAAGTGGGTGATTCTGGAATAGGAATGACTGAGGAACAGCTTTCGCGGATTTGCGAACCATTCATGCAAGCAGAATCGACTACGACCCGGCGCTTCGGTGGAACGGGCCTCGGACTCGCGATCACAAAACGCTTCTGCAACATGCTGGGCGGCGAGTTATCCATTCGAAGTGTGCCCGGCCGCGGCAGCACCTTCACAGTTTGCATTCCTGCCCACTTCGTCAGCACGAAGGGGGAATCGCATTCGTTCGGTTCTGGAATCAACTCAAATGTCGATTCAGACACGGCAGATGAATTCCTGACTGACGACCATCGACCAATCGAGCCGCCGCTCGCACGGAAAACGCTCGCATCCGTTTGCTGACCGTATCACGAACGCTCCATCAAGCAGGAACAATTGACATGAGCCGAATCTTGATCGTTGAGGACAATGAGATGAATCGCGACATGCTGTCCCGCCGCCTTCAGCGTCGCGGTTTTGAAGTCCTGTTCGCGTATGACGGAGAAGCGGGTGTCGTAACCGCCCGATCGCAACTGCCTGACCTGATCCTGATGGACATGAGCCTTCCCATTCTCGATGGCTGGGACGCCACACGTCATTTGAAATCCGATCGTGCCACACGCCAGATCCCGGTGATCGCGCTAACGGCTCATGCGTTCGATGGACAGCGTGACAAGGCTCTGGCGGCCGGTTGCGATGACTACGAAACCAAGCCGGTCGACCTCGATCGCTTGCTCACCAAAATGAACGCGTTGCTCGGTCTGATTCCACAGTCGGCCTAGCATCCTGTGGAACGAACGGGGACAGGCACCTCGCACTTTGTCACAAGCGTCACGCGATCCCACGCCGCGGCACGATGCAGATCGCCCTTCAACGAGAAACCGTTGAATCGCTCAGAAATCTCGAGACCTGGCATGAGAGAGCCGCAAGCTGCGATTCCAAACGGATGAGCAGCTCGTCTTCGTCAGGAACGTTGCCACCAAACGCGGCCAATTCAAGCTCGCGTGCTGCCGCACCGAGTTCTTCAGCACAAAGGATCTGCAACGATCCTTTCAAAGTATGTGCCGAGATGTGAACCCCCTGCAGGTCGCGTCGCTTCAGCCCTTCCTTGATGTCCGCAACAAGCCGCGGAGCTTGACGCAGCCAAATCTCGGCGAGATCGCGCAAGTCGGCGACTTCACCATCGACCCCAGCGAGTGCGACGCCAACGTTCCAGACATTGTTGTCGATGACTTGCAGCGGCATGGCGAGTACTCAATTTGAAGTGATGTGTTCATGAACAAGGTAGCTCACAAATCGAGTATCGCACGCCACGATGTGGAGGACCACGTCCGAAGGGATTTCGTACAACGGGCCATCCCCAAAAAGCCCCTTCCTCGGTGTCAATCCGCATTCATCTGCGCAGATCGAAACCTGGGTCCTTACGACCAGAACATCCGATAGACGCGACTCTTCGATGTAAAAACGTAATGACTGGGGAGACTTTTCCAGCTGGGGAAAGTCTTCAGGTGTCGATCCTCAATAGAACGAGACATCTCTGTCTTCCCCCCTGCGTCGATCGCGCACCCGATTCCACTATCACAACTTGATGTGAACCACCCGAGGATTCCTCCAATGGATCTGCTTGATGACATTGTCAAAGAGTTTCTCATCGAGAGCTACGAGAACCTCGATCGTCTCGATCAAGATCTCATGGCATTGGAAGAAGTGCCCGACGATCGCAACCGCTTGAGCAGTGTTTTTCGGGCGATCCACACGATTAAAGGGACGTCCGGATTCCTGGCATTTAACAAGCTTGAGCATGTCACGCATGTGGGTGAAAGCCTGCTCGTGATGCTGCGCGACGGGAAAATACGGCTGAATAATGTGATTGCCAATGGTCTGCTGGCGATGGTCGACGCAGTGCGAAAGATCATGGCGAGCATCGAGTCGGGTCAGGGTGAGGGTGACACAGACTATACGGAGTTGGTCGCAACTCTTGAGCATCTGCAGGTGACGGGTGGCCTTGAGGCCCCCCCCGCCGAAGCGGAGACGCCAATGGAAATCCAGCGTGCCACGCAGGTCCTGGAGATGATCGCGCAGCAAGTCGAGACAATGTCAGACGCGGAGTTGGCCCCCGCGGCGTCGAAGCAGGACGCGACCCCCGCAAAGAAAGCTCGAGCCACAACGCGCCGCCGGAAGAAATCCGCCAAACAGGATGACGTTGCGACCAATACAGCTGTCATGGAAATGCCCGCAACTTCCGCCCGCGCCTTCGAAGCAATTCCGGCACTGCACGAAACCCATGGCTCCAGTGCAACGACACAACGTCCCTCGATCCTTTCCGAGGCCGATGTCCATGTGACGAACGAGGGAGTTCATCACGATTTAAACCACGACACTGTCGCGAGAAGCATCCCTTCAAATGAGGGAGATGGACTTGAAAAAGGCCAACCGTCGTCGGTGAGTGACTCCACAATTCGCATCGACGTGACGTTGCTGGATCGCCTGATGAATCTGGTCGGTGAACTGGTCCTGGCACGCAATCAGATCCTGCAATACAGCCGATCGACGGAGGATGCATCGCTGATTGCCGCTTCTCAGCGGTTGAACCTGATCACGACAGAGCTACAAGAAGGCGTTATGAAGACGCGGATGCAACCGATCCAGAACGTGTGGGCCAAGCTGCCGCGCGTTGTCCGCGATCTCTCGATGACCTGCAAGAAAAAAGTCCAGGTCAAGATGGAAGGTGCGGACACCGAACTCGATAAGACGATTTTGGAGGCGATCCGCGATCCACTGACCCACATCGTTCGCAATTCTGTCGATCATGGAATCGAGTCACCTGAAGTTCGCGAAGCGAAAGGGAAACCGGCAGAAGGAACTCTGTTGTTACGGGCGTTCCATGAAGGCGGCCAGGTGAACATCGAAATCAGTGACGACGGCGGCGGGATCAATCTCGCTCGCGTGAAAGAGAAGGGAATCGGCCAAGGCCTGATTACCGCCGAACAGGCGGCGGCGATGTCCGATCGAGAATTGATGAATCTGATTCTGCTACCGGGCTTTTCGACGGCCGCCGCGGTCACGAACGTGTCAGGCCGCGGGGTTGGAATGGACGTCGTCAAAACCAACGTCGAAAAAATCGGTGGTACGTTGGACATCCACAGCGACTTCGGCGAGGGAACAACGCTGCGAATCAAGATTCCACTGACACTGGCGATCGTCCCGGCACTGATGGTCACAGCCGACAAAGAGCGTTACGCAATTCCGCAAAACAGTCTGGTGGAGCTAGTTCGCCTTGAGGGCGATCGTGCCCGCAAAGATATCGAACATATCCACGACGCACCGGTTTATCGGTTACGCGGCAATCTTCTTCCACTGCTGTATTTAGACGAACAACTGCAATTGCGGCCAGCGCGATCCGGTGTTGAATTGAGCCAGGAATCGGTGGTCAACATCGTCGTGCTGAATGCAGAAGATCGTCAGTTCGGCCTGGTTGTCGACGAGATCAATGACACCGAGGAAATCGTCGTCAAACCACTTGGCCCCCACTTGAAAGAGATCACGTCTTATGCTGGCGTCACGATCATGGGAGATGGAACAGTCTCGTTGATTCTGGATGTCCTGGGGATTGCCAAACGCGCCAATATCGTCACCGCGTCACGTGATCGCCATAAGAGCCAGGCAACTGCAAAAGAACCGACAGCAGACAGCCTGAAACACACGTTGCTGTTGCTGGGACTCGGAGAGACACAACGCATGGCGATTCCCTTGTCGCTGGTGTCGCGTCTGGAAGAACTTCCGACTCGTTCGATCGAATGGGCCGACGGAAAGCAGGTGGTACAGTACAGCGGTCAGATCATGCCGCTGATCCATCTGGGCGAATCGCTCATGATCGGCCACACGAGCGATCCGACGCTCGAGAACCTGCAGGTCGTGGTCTATTCCGAAAATGGCCGAAGCGTCGGTCTTGTTGTCGACCGGATTCTCGATATCGTCGAAACAACGCTCACAATCCAACAAACAGGAAAGCGACCGGGAGTTCTGGGGTCATCCGTCATCCAGAACCGAGTGACAGATGTGTTAGATATTCACAATCTCATCCTCGCATCCGATCAAGACTTCTTCACACCGCCTCCGACGACGTTGGCCATTTAACTTGATACAGAACACACTCGGCAGGAACGGTAATATGTCCACAGACTGTCAGCTTTGTACATTCTATTTAGACGACCTGTATTTTGGCGTCGACGTCCAAAAGGTTCAGGAAGTCATTCGCTATCAGGAAATGACGCGTGTTCCACTGGCCCCTCCCGTCGTTCGCGGTTTGATCAATCTGCGGGGACAAATCGTCACAGCGATTGATATGCGTCGACGGTTGGATCTGCCACTTCTGCCCGCAGATCGGTTGCCGATGAATGTCGTCATCCGCACTGACAGTGGGCCGCTGAGCCTGTTGGTTGACGAGATCGGTGACGTTCTGGAAGTGAATAGCGACGAATTTGAACAACCCCCCGAGAATTTGCGCGGTGTCGTTCGGGAATTAATCCGCGGCACCTACAAGTTGAAAGGGCGTTTGCTGTTGAATCTCGACTGTGACCGCGCGGTCAATCTGACTGCTAACGAGAACAACTGACGATTTCCTCAAAACGCATCGCAGCCGAACGAGTCTGCGATCCGATAATGGTGCAGTCGTCGTCTCGAAAACCCGGCCTGCCATTAAGGGACGACGAAAACGTGCCTTGATGTCGGGCCGATCGGCTTTTGACTTCCCCAGCGTCTGAGAATCATCGAGTTTTCGCCCCGATTCGGCCAGGAATCGCCAGAGGAGCCTAGCCGACATCGGATCAATGATCGATTCGCAATCAGCATATCCGGTCGCACGACCGCACTGTCCCGCATATGGGCAGGATATCACATCAGAGTTCTCTCGTTTCACACTGAACGAGAAATGGACCGAAACAGACGTCCCTGTGCGTTCGACCAGTTGCACTGAATCAACGCCATATGCAGGGAAGATTGGAATACCATGAGTAAGATTCGTGTCCTGATCGTCGACGACGCCGTTGTCGTCCGCCGGATTGTCTCGGACGTTTTGTCTGCCGATCCTGAAATTGAAGTTGTCGGGACCGCAGCCAATGGCAAACTCGGTCTCGCGAAAATCGAGTTGCTAAAGCCCGATCTCGTCACAATGGATATTGAAATGCCCGAAATGGACGGGCTGGAAACACTCGCCGCACTTCGCAAAATCAACCGACGCCTCCCGGTCATCATGTTCAGTACGCTGACGCAGCGCGGAGCTGCGACGACCCTGGAGGCTCTGACACTTGGCGCAAACGACTATGTGACCAAACCGGCAAATGTCGGCAGTGTGGCCGCTGCGCAACAGTCATTGCGGGATCAACTGGTCCCGAAGATTAAAGCCTTGGTCAACAGATTCAGACCTGGTCCTCTCGCCGCGAAGCTGCCTGTCAAACCCCACGCCCCCTTGGTCATGCGGCCACTCAGCAAGGTCGAAATCGTCGCCATCGGTGTCTCCACCGGAGGTCCGAATGCCCTGTGTGAGGTATTGCTAAAGATTCCCGCCAATTTTCCGGTTCCCATCGTCATTGTGCAGCACATGCCGCCCATGTTTACGCGACTGCTTGCCGAACGGCTGGACAAGCAATCGCTCATCGGCGTTCATGAGGCCGAGATTGGCACTCGACTTCAAGCTGGCCATGCCTATCTCGCCCCGGGTGACTTTCACATGATCGTCAAGCGTGATGGAACCGACGTCGTTCTGGCACTCCACCAGGGTCCCCCAGAGAATTCCTGCCGCCCCGCGGTGGATGTCTTATTTCGATCCGTTGTCGAGGTTTACAAGGCATCCACTCTCGGCGTGATAATGACCGGCATGGGTCAGGATGGACTTCACGGATGCGAGGCAATTCGCGCCGCAAATGGACAGATTCTGGCCCAGGACGAAGAGACCAGCGTCGTATGGGGCATGCCTGGTTTCGTTGCACGCGCCGGGCTGGCCGACAACATTCTGCCACTGGGCGAGATTACCGCTGGAATCACATCTCGAGTCATGAAAGGCCGCATGGGAGCCACATCGAATGAATTGCTCACCGCCAATTAAATCGCCAACTTAAAGCGATGCGTCAGTCAACCACGCGAGCACCGTGGTTTTCCACGCAAACATCGGTCCGACTCGTTCACTGATGAATTGCGACCTCCGACTACGTCACCAATAAATCGTCGCGTGCGACAACGCACATCCAAGATCGTCCGTTGCTGCAATCCATTCGCGCCAGATATTGACCTGCAGGCATGCAGGCGATTGCGATGTACAACGGCGGGCCGTGAATGATACAGCAGGATTGCGATTTCACGTTGCGTGAGCGAATGTTTGTCGCACGTCATCAAAGGAGTCGGAAAACTCCTCCGGCCGTTTGCTCTATTTGCACAAACCGATCACTTCTTCAACGTTTTTCGCACGAAATTCAGAGAAACTTCGATTGTAAGGATGAGAGGTTTCGCCGTGTTGTCGGCAGGTCATTCGTCGAACTCGGTCGACGGCAACGAAACCAGACCCCATCCCCAGACCGCCCCTTCGTACCAGCGACCTGATTGCGCTTTCCTGATATTCAATTCGATGCCGATCCCTCGGTTGGATGAAAGTCATCACGACTTTTCTCGAACCATTTAATGCATTTTGCCCCCTCGAAATAAGCCCGAGAAGTGAAATCCTGTCCGATTCGCGCAGACTCTTTCATCATTGGCAAAAGCACGAGTGCCGCGACACTTCAGCGCAACTGTCTCGTTCTCATAAACCGACAAAATTGAAACAAAAAAATTCGACAAGTCGCACATCATGACTGATATTTGATCGAAGCCTTCGCTCGACGGCGACTCTCATCGTCAGCAGCTTCAGTCGATGACTTCGAGAAGACAACTCCCCTGTCCGACGGCCGCCCCGGTCAATCGTCAAAGAAAGGTGAACCATGAACGCACTGATTGTGGATGACTCGCGTGCAATGCGACGAATTCTGCGTCAGATTGTCGAGCCGCTCGGCTTTCAGATCAGCGAGTCGGGAAACGGCATCGAAGGCTTGAAAAGCCTGACCGATCGACCTGATACCGAACTGGTTCTGGTTGACTGGAATATGCCGGAGATGAATGGATTCGAATTCGTCAAAGCGGTCCGCGCCAATCCGGCCTACGAACGAATTAAGCTGGTCATGGTGACGACCGAGACGGAACCCTCGAAGATGGCTCGCGCCTTGATTGCGGGTGTTGACGAGTTCCTGATGAAACCATTCACTCCCGAAATGTTGCTTGAAAAACTGCAGTTGATCGGCGTCTCTGCACCGCTTTCCACGTAAGTTCTTCCACAGATCAAATCGCCTTTTGAGACACAAGACCGATCCGTTTCGGTCTCTTGCTTCGATCTCGGTGCGCACCGTTCGCTTGTCAGTTCGACGAATTGTGCCGTGATCAGATGGATCCCAGAAACGGGTCACGACACTTGTTTGTGACCAGCGATCGGTTGGCTTCCAAAGGAACCCGCAATGCTTTTTGACGAACAGAACCTGCAGCAGATCACCGTCGACGTTTGCCAATCAATGCTGGGACTCGACCTGTTTCCCATTAGTCCAGACATCGATTCGGCTCGGCAACTGGTCGCTTCGGTCGAGATTCTCGGTGACCAGCACACGATTGTCGAAGTCTTTGCACACGACCACTTGATGGCCCGCATCGCGGAAGTCATGTTCGATTCCGAACGCGGAAGTCTTTCTGAAGACGATGTCCGCGACGCGTTCTGTGAGATCGCCAATATGATCGGCGGGAACGTGAAAGGCTGCATCGGCGAGGAAGCATCGTTGTCGCTGCCAAGTTTTGGCTCGGCGGATGGCTGGCCTGAAAAGCTGCCGCAAGGAAGCCTTCGTACCACGTTTGAATGCTGCGGATACCCCCTGTCGATCGTCCTTCGCGAAGTCGCCACGACATCACAAGACGTGGAACAGTCCGCCACGGTTTAGTCAGTCGATCACGGATCGCCGATTGCAAGAAGTGGTCACTGTTTTCAACCACGAGTGCGATCGCTGCTTGTCAATTTATTCGCCCGGTCATCCGGCGACACATGTGAGATGAGGACCACCCATGAAGATTCTGATTGTCGATGATAGTAAGGCGATGCGAATGATTGTTCGTCGTTCACTTGTCCAGGCGGGCTTTACGAACATTGAAGCGATTGAAGCCACCAATGGAGTCGAGGCACTGGAGATCATCGAGCAGCAATCGCCCGACATCGTCCTGTCCGACTGGAACATGCCCAACATGAAAGGGATCGAACTTCTGAAGACCCTGCGAGGCCGAGGTCGCAATGTGCCCCTGGGCTTCATCACGTCAGAGAGCAGCCCCGAAACCCATCAGGAAGCCCTCGACTCGGGCGCCTCATTTGTCATCGTCAAGCCCTTTACATTTGCCGCGATCGAACTCGCACTAAAACCACTGATGGCATAACGGCATACCAGGCGAATGTCGCGAGTTCCGAATAAGGAGATTTTATCTATGTTGAATACCTCGCCAATTGCTCCCGTGGCAGCCAAGCGACTTCCAGGATTGATCGATTCAAAACGACTGCTGACGATGCTATTCGGCACAGACACCGTCTGTACGCTCAGAAAAGCCGGGATTCCCGCCGAGGAATGTGTCGTGGTCGCTTCGTACCACGACAATGCCGGCAACCTGCAGCGTCTGGTGACCTGTGACCTGGCCTTCGCGAATAGTGCGGGTGCCGCGTTGTCGGCCATTCCTGCCGCCACGGCCAATGCCGCCACGAAGGCGGGCCGCATGGCCGAGAATGTGTTCGAGAACCTGATTGAGGTGATGAACATCGCCGTCAACCTATTGAACGAGAGCTTCGGTGCTCGCCTGGAACTGTCCTCGGTTTCAAAATTGTCCGACCTTGCACCGGAAACACTCGCCGCATTGAACGCCACGCAGCGCGCCAAGATCGACGTTGCCATTCCAAAATATGAAGCAGGGCGACTGGATCTGATCTCCGTCGAATCTGCAACGAAGTAATCTTCGTACGAATCATACGCTCGCGCCAGCGACGAGACTCTGAATGGGTCGTCGCGGCGCGGGCGTTTTTTCTTTTCTCTCGCCGCACGACGAGAAGGGACCTCAACCCAGGTTGTGCGACTGGCGAAAAATGCACACGCATTTCCACGTGCTGCGGACGTTGCGCATAAGTCACCCGTCATTGCACATAACGGCAATCTCATCGTGCGCGCTCTTTGGCCGCCTTCATAATGGGTCGGGCGACCGCATTGCCATAACTGGTAATCCTCTATGGTAATCTGAAGCTGCATGATCACCGCGTGGCATACATCAATGGCAGGCAGATTAGATGCGTAGAACCACGGGCCCTTATCGCGCTCCTGGTTGATGCCCCAGGAAACCCCCGAGCACCCCCAGGGTGACTTCCGAATTTCCTTAGATTTGCCACATCGTTCAAAACCGCACAGTTGTCGATAACGAATGTACAACGGTGAAATCCGCCGGATTGACGATTGCTTGATGGTGAAGGCATCGCCGCAAGATCCACATTGCGTACACACTTCGTACCTCTCTCACCACACTCTCCCCCTGCAAATCTTACATCCAGTCAATGAAGGGCCTGATCGCTTATGTCAGCTCAACAATCTTCGCAGCGTGCAAAGTCGACCGCGGGCCGCCAGACTGGACAGGTTGCATTCAAGGAACCAAAGTTGAGCGCCGCGCTGCGTGATCAGCAATTGCAGGACTACTCAGGACAAGTTGCAGCAATCAACAAATCCCAAGCCGTGATCGAGTTCAATCTCGATGGAACGATCCTCACCGCAAATGCCAACTTCCTGAGCGCGCTGGGATACTCACTGGACGAGATTATCGGCAAGCACCACAGTCTGTTTGTCGAGCCGGTCTATGGCAACAGTGCTGAATACAAACAATTCTGGCGTGAACTGAATGATGGAAAATTCCAGCATGGCGAGTTCAAACGCTTTGGCAAAGGTGGCAAGGAGGTCTGGATTCAGGCCACCTACAATCCCATCTGTGACGCCAAGGGGAAACCGTTCAAGGTTGTCAAATTCGCATCGGATGTCACGGCATCGAAATTGATGAATGCCAACTTTCAAGGGCAGATCGCGGCCATCAGTAAGGCTCAAGCCGTGATCGAGTTCAATCTCGATGGAACGATCCTCACGGCGAACGAAAACTTTCTGAAGGCGTTGGGCTATCAATTCGACGAGATCAAAGGGAAACATCACAGTCTTTTCCTCGATCAGGCCTACGGCAACAGCGCGGAATACAAACAGTTCTGGCGCGATCTGAACGACGGAAAGTTCCAATCCGGCGAGTTCAAACGGTTTGGAAAGGGCGGCAAGGAAATTTGGATTCAGGCCACGTACAATCCCATCTGTGATCTGAATGGCAAGCCTGTCAAGGTTGTCAAATTCGCGACGGATATTACGGACTCAGTCCAACAGCGGATCATCAACACACGATTTGCGGGGATGGCCGAGAACTCTCCCATCAACATCATGTTCGCGGATCGCGACTTGAAGATTCAGTATTTGAATCCCGCCTCCGTAAATACACTGAAAAAGCTTGAGAAGCATCTACCGATGCCGGTCGAGAAGATGATCGGCCAGAACATCGATATCTTCCATGCCAAGCCGAGCTATCAACGGAACTTGCTGGCGGACGCCCGGAACTTACCGCGTCAAGCAATCATCGATGTGGGACCGGAAAAGCTGGATCTACTCGTCAGCCCGATTCACGACGAGAATCGCAACTACCTTGGGGCCATGGTGACGTGGTCGCTTGTCACGGAAAAACTTCGCTCCGAAGCCATCATGACCCGTTCCAACGGCATGATGGATCAAATGCCGGCAGCCGTGTTTGCCGATACCGACTTGATCATCCAATACATGAACGACGCGGCGCTTCAAGCATTGAGAAAGCTGCAGCAGTTCCTGCCAGTTCCCGCTGACAAGTTGATTGGCCAAAGTGTGGACGTTGTCCACAAGAATCCCGCCTATCAGCGTGGCATCCTGAGTGATCCCAAGAAGCTGCCCCGTGAAGCCCAAATCACCGTCGGGAATGAGATTCTCGATCTGAAAATCAGCCCGGTACGCGACTCCAAAAACACGTACCTGGGGGCAATGGTCACATGGACCTTCGTCACCGAGAAGCTCGAACAAGAGCGTCGCGAGAAAGAGATGACGGCCAACATGCACTCGATTCTGAAACGAGTGGCCGACAACTCGACGTCTGTCGCCGCCGCATCAGAAGAACTTTCGGCGGTCAGTTCGCAAATGAATGGCAACGCCGAAGAAACCTCGGCCCAAGCGGTTGTCGTGTCTGCCGCCGCAGAAGAGGTGAGCAAGAATACGCAGACGGTCGCGATGGGTATTGAAGAAATGAGCGCCAGTATCAAGGAAATCGCCAAGAACGCGACCGAAGCGGCTCGCGTTGCAACATCAGCGGTGGCGGTGGTCGAAAACACCAATGCCACGATTTCGAAGCTGGGCGAATCGAGTATGCAAATTGGAAAAGTCATCAAGGTCATCACCTCGATTGCGCAGCAAACGAATCTGCTCGCCCTGAATGCGACGATCGAAGCCGCACGTGCCGGTGAAGCCGGCAAGGGTTTCGCCGTCGTCGCCAACGAAGTGAAAGAACTCGCCAAAGAAACCGCGAAGGCGACGGAAGACATCAGTCAGAAAATTGACGCCATCCAGTCCGATAGCAATGGCGCAGTCGAGGCGATTGCCCAGATCACGTCGGTGATCAATCAGATCAACGACATTTCGAACTCGATCGCCAGTGCCGTCGAAGAACAGACAGCGACCGTCAACGAGATCAGCCGCAACGTCACGGAATCGTCTCGCGGAACGTCTGAGATCGCACACAACATTACGTCTGTGGCGCAAACCGCACAGAATACGACCGAAGGTGCTCGCAACAGTCAGCGTGCCGCAGTAGAGCTCGCCCGGATGGCCGCCGCACTGCAGCAGATTGTCAGCGAATTCAATACGGACGACGCCACGACGGGACGTCATGCAGCCGATTCGACGAAGAGCGCCAAATAGGCCACATCACTGCCTCAGAATTCGGAACCGTACCACAGAAGTGTCCATGGCATCCCTGCCCCGTTTTGTCGTTCATCTGCCGCCAACATCTTCAGATCGGTAGATACTCGTTCGAGCCATCCACAGAGGAGATGCTTGATGCTGGAAATCAAACGACTCAACGGTGCGGATGTCAGACGGCGGGAGTTCATTGCAAGGAATACAGTGCTGCCAGCGGGCTCAAGTTTCCCTCATGGGACACTGCTGACTCGAATCTTCTACCAGGTTTGTGGACTATTCTTCGTGGGGCTCGCTGCCGCGGGCGTCGTGCTTCCGATCCTGCCAACAACCCCCTTTTTGATCCTGGCGAGTGCCTGCTTCTACCGATCAAGCCCTCAATGGCGAACCTGGCTGCTGGGGTTACCCGTCTGGGGCCCAATGCTTCGGCACTGGGAGACGCATCGCGCCGTGCATCCAAGAACCAAGACCCTGGCCGTCCTTGTCGTCACTACGACCGTTGCCGTCGGCGCGATGCTCGGACAGTTTTCCTTGCCGCTACTGATGCTCTTACTTCCCCTGGCAGCGACTGGTCTTGTCGTCATCTGGAGACTTCCCGTCACCTTACCGACAGCATCCCTGACCGCTGCACGAAATCGACTGCCCGAACGCCGAAACCCCGCTTCCATGACGCTTGATTCTGCCGTTCGAAGTTCCGCCGGGCCTGGCTCAACGGACTTCACGGCCTGCTGAAACAACGGGGACAGGTACCCACGTATTCATGATGTCATTTTTTATATAGACAGAGTCAGTCACTTTTTGATTCAACAACCCGTTACGAAAAATCGAGCGACCCCACGCGAGGAGCAGCGGGTAGACTCGAACAAATTCATTTCCCCATCATGCGACCGTCGAATGTCCAGGAATTCTTCACGATGAACGACCGACGCGGTAGGACCTCACGCGGTCGATTGGCTCATGGACGGCCACACTGTCACGAATTCCAAAGTTGGAGGACCATCGACCAACGACGACAAGAGACACGAAGAAAGTGAGACCACTGTGCCGCTTGAGGTCAAAGATTTCGAATACATCCGTACGTTCTTGCTGAAACGTTCGGCAATTTCACTCGACGATGAAAAGCGATATCTCGTTGAATCGCGGCTGCAACCACTCGCGCGCAAAGAAGGCTTTGCGAGCGTTGGCGAGTTGGTGCACAAGATGCAGACCACCATCGTCAACGGCCTTCATCAGCGCGTCATTGAAGCCATGACGACGCACGAAACCTCATTCTTTCGGGACATCAACCCGTTCGACGCGATACGCCGCGTTGTCTTGCCTGAACTGATCACGGCACGCGGGACGTCACGAACGATCAAGATCTGGTGCATGGCCTGTTCGACCGGGCAAGAGCCCTACAGCTTGGCAATGTTGATTCGTGAATATTTTCCTCAACTGCACGGCTGGGTGGTCAAGATCCTTGCGACAGATCTGTCCGCCCAAGTTCTGGAACGTGCTCGCGAGGGACGCTTCAATCAGCACGAAATCAACCGGGGATTACCGGCGCCATTCATGCTGAAGTACTTCACCCGACAAGGAATGAACTGGCAGGCCAACGATGACATTCGCAGTCTGATCGACTTTCAGCAGATGAATCTGATCGAGCCCTGGACGGTTCAAGGGCCGATGGACATCATTTTCCTGCGAAATGTCCTGATCTACTTTGAACTTGACGTCAAAAAGGAGATCTTGGCAAAAGTCAGGCGTGTCTTGCGACCGGACGGCTCGCTGCTTTTGGGCGGCTCTGAGAATGCGGTGGGTCTGGATGATTCCTTCCGCAGGGTTCAAATTGAGCAGACGAGCGTCTACCGCCTTCGATAGGCAAATACGCAATTTCGTTCATCGGAGGTCGCAGAGTGCGATGCCGACTAACGTCCTCAATGATCGAGGACTCAATTGGTCGAAGGATCCTTGATGCGGTGCGGCAGAAAATGGTTCGCTTCGTAGAACTTCTGTAGTGCCACTTCGTAGATGGCATACGGATCTTGGTGAAAAACCAGTTCGCGATCAGCAGGATGCAGGAGCCAGTCACCCCGATCAATTTCGGATTCCAATTGACCGGCGCCCCACCCCGCATAGCCCGACAGAACGCGGAAGCTATGCTTCAGGTGATCACTGTCGGCCGCCTCGCGGATGACGCTTTCAAAGGCACTGGGACTGCCGCCGACGAACAGGCCGGGGACAACAGACGGACCTTCGTCTTCGAAGTTCGCATCGTCATGCAGGATCACGAGTGCGGAAGGCTCGACCGGGCCACCCCCAAATACCACGTCATCGGTGTCCGGAAGATTGAAATGCCCCGCGAGCGCATGCGAGACACGAATCGAGGAAGGTCGGTTGATGACCAACCCCATGGCCCCCTGGTCGCTATGCTCGAGCAATAAAACGACGGCCTTATAGAAATTTCCATCGCGCAGCCGTTTGGCTGCGATCAAGAATTGTCCCCGCAATGATTCGGACATAGTGCCCACTTGAGACTCAAGCAAGAACAGAATTTGAGACACGGCAACGGATTCGTCACCGCGTGCCCATTCTATCGTTGCCCCGTGCCAAGGAAAACCTGTCCGTCACGAATGGACAGACGATCGTCGCAGATTCGCCACCGATTTTTGCGATGAACCTGGCATTTCCCCCGAGTGTCCACAAGAAACAGTTCGCAGATCCGAATACATGGATGCCCCGTTGACGCCGGCGCGCCGGACGATGGGCTCCGTAGCACCGTTTGGACTGCATTGCTATTCTTTGCGACCTACACAACGGCCCAGCGACACGGCAGTGCCGCATGTGCAATCAGACTTCGTTTTCGCCAGATTTTCGATTCCCGCAACGATCCTGATCGCATCAATGACTTGTCGATATCGTGCGATCGAGGTGGTCATTCGTCGGTTCAGTTTTCAGTAAATGGTGTCTCATGCGTGTGCTTTCCGGCATCCAACCTACGGCTCGGTTCCACTGGGGAAACTACTTTGGAGCAATCCAACAGTACATCGCGTTGCAGGGAAATGAACAATCGTTCTACTTCATCGCCGATTTGCATGCGCTGACGACTGTCCGCGACGCGAAGCAACTCGCCCAAAACAACGTGGACGCCGCGATCGATCTGCTCGCGCTTGGGCTCGATCCGAATCAGGCGTCGCTCTTTCGCCAATCCGACGTTCCTGAAGTCACGGAGCTGATGTGGCTATTGATGACGGTCACGCAGTTCAGTCTGCTTGAAAAGTGCACGTCTTACAAGGACAAGGCCGCGAAGGGGATTGCGGCCGATGCCGGACTGTTCACTTACCCCGTCCTGATGGCGGCGGATATTCTGCTGTATGACAGCGATGTCGTTCCGGTCGGCGCAGATCAGATTCAACATCTGGAAGTCACACGCGATATCGCACAGCGATTCAACAGCATTTTCGACGGCGAGCATCTGCACCTGCCGACCGCCCGCGTGCTGCAAGTGGGGGCAAAAGTCCCCGGGACCGACGGCGAGAAAATGTCCAAGAGCTACGGGAACACGATCGAGATCTTTGAAGCGGAAAAACCGCTTCGTAAAAAGATCATGTCGATCAAGACCGACTCGCTGCCGGTTGAAGCCCCAAAGAACCCAGAGACGTGCTCGATCTACGCGCTGTACCAACTGTTTGCATCCCCCGTGCAACAGGCGGCACTTGCCGAGCGGTATCGAGCGGGCGGCATGGGGTATGGCGAAGCCAAGCAAGCGTTGTTCGAGGCGGCCATGGCCTACTTTGGACCAGCACGCGCCAAACGCGAAGAGCTCGTTTCAAAGCCGGAACTCGTTGAAGAGATTCTGCAAGCGGGGGCCAAGAAGGCACGGGCGAAGGGGCGCGAAGTCTTGCAACGCGTTCGCGCCGCGTGCGGTTTGGGTCTTCGCAACAGCTAAGGGCGTCAGAACCGACCAACGAGAAATCGTCATCGCGTCGGCAATTCACTTTCGTGGCAAGACGCCCCAGTACTCTTTGGCCTCGGACGTGACGAGTTCGTTGAACGATCGAACGACCATTTCGCGGCCGTGGTCCAGTCCATCGAACAGCGACCCGTCCTCGTCCGAGATTTCACTGGCCGATGTAATCCGCAACCAGAGCGACTCAATCTCCAGCGGCGTCATTGGAGCCGATTCGTGCGAGAACTCGACTCGCAATGTCCCGCGGTTGCTTTCAAGCGGGTACTGCCAGCAGCCAGAAATGTCGTGATCAGCGATCCCCAGCTTTTGCAGCGGACTCGGTTGCCACAGTCGGAAGAACGTCCAATCGCGGGCCGTCATCCAAACCGTCCCCTGGGGAATTCGATTGAGATAGCTGACCGCGGTTCGCTTCGGGGAACCGATCCCTGGCATCACGTCACAGACGGCATCCAGTGTGGCGACAAAGCCGTCGCGAATCGTTTCGTAGCGCGGATAGATGCTGCCATCGTAGCCAAGCCAACCATAGGAAAATCCGTGCGGGCAAAACCGGATCGCGCGGTCACCCATCACATTCTGCAATTGCTTTTCAACATGCGTGAGCGCTGGGGCGTGTCGCTCGGCCGGACCGATCGTTCGCCAGACTGGGGGCCATTCGGGCCCAAGACGACGACGCCACTCCATCGCCTCAACGTTCTCAAAGTTGGCCGGCTCGTCGAACTCAACCCCCAGCCAGACTTCGATCAGGGGAGGATGAGCGAACTCTTGCGGCAGTTCCGGCGATCCAGGCCGAACGCCTGATTGGAGCGGTGTCCCGGAGGGCATGGTCACACCTAAACGTCCGTTGAAATAAGGGGGACAGGCACCTTGGCGTTCACGATGTCTTGACGTTTTTGAATCGGTACGAAGCCAGCCCCGGTGATTTCAGCAGGCTGTTCAGAAGTGGTCAGCAATCGCGGTTCGATCGAGTTGTTGTTCGTCCCACGTACGCCATGACGCTGATCCTACTGAGACCTCTCGACAGATGCCACCTTCCCTCGATCAGAAATCCTTCGCCTTGCCATTTGCCGGTGCTGACGGCTTGACACTTTCTTAGTCGATGGCGTCATGGTGTGCACGACCGGGCGAGTTTCACATCCGTACGTTGATCAGGCGCTAATCAACGTGCGCTGATCGACGAACGGGCGACTCAATCGATCAGGTACTCAGCAATCGACCACTCAATTCGCGATCGTGATAAACTGCGTCGACCGCCGTGGCAACGGTCCGGACCAAGTCATGCTTGGTCACGGGCTTTTTCAGTACCGTAAACACATGGGCTTCGGCGGCATCGTCACACAATTCGGACGTATAGTCTGCGGTAATCAGAATGCACGGCGCAACAATGTGAATCTCTTTCAACTGACGAAGTGCTTCCAAGCCAGTCAGACGATGCATGTGCATATCGAAGAGCGCCAGATGCACGTCTTCACGACTGGCCAGTTCCAATGCCTCTTCGCCCGACTGCGCTTCGATGAGACGAAAAAAGGGCTCGAATATCTCGCACAACGCCCCGCGAAACGCGTCGTCATCGTCGGCAATCAGCAGTTGATATTGTTCGACAAACATGACTTCTCACCAGAATCCAGATCAGCCGATGGCGACATCATGCCGCCTCCGACCAAACGGCTTAACAGAATCCGCGACCCTGGTCAATCGGAACAGCCGATAGAATCGTTTCCGTCGAACGGCCGCATCCGAATCAGAAACACCGTTGTCGGTGACGACGCCAGGAAGACTGTTCGACAGATTCGTTCCCTGTCGCTCAGCCCCCAGACCGTGACGCGATCCGTTTAGTGTCCCGTCCGCCGCTTCGCCAATCCGCGTGCAATCCTGTCTCGAAGCAATTCCGTGTAGTTGTCTCGAATAGTCCGATCCCCTAAAGTCCGCGCGTGGCATTCCCGCGCAATTGGCTCACACAATCCATGACGGAAAGGGTGTCGCGCATGAAAATCTTGTTGAAGCAACAAGCGTGGCTGGTTCTGGCCGCGGGACTTCTGTTCTTTTCATTCCTGGGCAGCTATGCCTTGTTCAACAATGTCGAACCGATCACGGCGGGCAGTGCCGCCGAGATGCTTCGTCAGGGCACGTGGATCGTGCCGACATTCAACAACCAGCTTCAAACCGATGCACCGATTCTGATCGATTGGCTTCTACTGGCCGCATTTCGCCTGTGGGGAGTCTCGGAATGGTCAGCACGGATCACGTCGTCCGTGTTTTCGATTGCGTCCGTTCTCATGACGTATCATCTGGGGCGCAAACTTTACTCTTTGAACGTCGGATTCCTGGCGGGCTTGATTCTCTCGACCTGCCTGCTGTTCACGATCAACGGTCGGTCCGCGACCCCGGACTCGATCTCGCTGTTTCTGGTGACGTTTGCATTTACCAGTTATGTGTGGCTTGTCGCACGACAGCGCGAGGGGCACTTCAGCGGCGTCCTGCAACTTCCGCCGCCCGTTTCCACAGGCTTAGAAGGCGATTCGGAAACCCGGACACAACCGATCCATCGCCGGACCCGTGTGCAGGAACTGACCTTCAGATGGTGGCCCATCACCGTGCCGATGTTTCTGGCGATGGGGCTCGCGACATTGTCGATCGGCCCTGTCGGTCTCGTGCTGCCCGTCGCAATTCTGCTGGCGTTTTTGTTGATCTCGCAATGGAACATTGATCTTGAGCAGGAAGTGATCGTCGCCCCAACGGGACCGTGGTGGCGTCGGTGGCCCTTGACCGTCGTTCAAATCTTTCGTCTCCGGTCCATCAAAGAATCGATACTTGGAATCCATCTGGTTCAGGGGCTTGGAATATGTGCCATTGTCGCTCTGCCGTGGTATCTGGCCGTCACCTTTGCCACGAACGGAGCCTGGCCCCAACATTATTTCCTTCATCGCGAATTCGACGGATCGGTCAGATCCAGTGACGGTCAGACGGGGATTCCCCTGTACTTGCTGTACCAATTGGTCTCGCTTCACGTCGGCTGTTTTCCCTGGTCCGTCTTCCTGCCGGTCGCGTTTTACCGATTGCGTTTGCGTCTTGAAGAACGCGCTCATGCGTTTGACAGCGATCTGCTGCTCACTTGCTGGATGGGAATCTGGTTCGCTTTCTATACGGTCATCAGCACGCATGAATCCAACGACCTTCTGCCGATGTATCCCGCCGTTGCACTGGTCTTGGCTCGGTACTTGAACGACTGGCAGTTCGACAAAGTGGATATGTGGATCTACTCGTTTCTGCTTTGCTGCCGCGCGATGTGGATCGTGGGCGCCGTCATGACCTTGGGAATCTACGTCGCGGCCTATCTGTACTTTCCAGGCGAACAATGGCTGGGTGTGGTTGGACTGATTCCCGTAATTGGTGCCATTGTGACCATCAAGCTGGTGGAGCAGGAACAGCGAAAAACGGCTCTCAGAACGCTCGTTGCGACGGCGCTGCTGCTCGCATTCATCGTGGTGGGAGTCGCGGCCCCTCGAATGCGTCCTTATCAGGATTCATCACTGTTCATCGCGGATGCAAAGCAGCGAGCGAAATCCGAAGAGATCGAGATCGCGACGTTCCGCTACTATGAGCCCAGCGTGGTGTTCTATGCCGGAAAACCAATCCCGACGCTGGGCTCGGCCCGAGAAGTCGCCGACTTCCTTGCCGGACGCAACAACGGCTTCGTCATCACCAAGGCGACTGACCTGAACGAACTTCGCGAAGAGCTACACAGTAACGTCAGTGAACTCAGCCGACGACGAAACTTCATGCATGGCCGCGAATTGATCCTGCTTGGCCGCGATTGATGCGACTCGCGATTTGCACAATTGCGAGTCTTCTAAGTCAGCCTCGTAAATTCAACGGCTGCTACGGAGTCTTTTCGATACCAACGTCAAGGCAAGCGGCTTCATTCGCATTGCGTGCAAACAATCGACCGCCACGAAGCGCCAGGTGGTTCCAACAAAAACCGCTGTCAAAGAGCTTGAACGTGGCCAAGCGCTCGGATTTCTTGGGCTCAGCCGGAACAATCAACAGTTCGCCATCTTCACTAATGATCAGCAAGACATCATCGACGAGTAACAGTTGTCCATACCCGTAGCGACCCGCCTTCCACTTGATCGCGCCGCTATCGACGTCGAGGCAGGTCAATGTACCATCGTCCAGACCGTACGCAAATTTGTCTCGGACAACGAAGTCATTGAATTTTGGTCGGAAGCGGTTTGACGCCCAGCGTTGCGTCGCACTCCATTCGCCATACGACTGTGTAATCTTAAGCCGAACGGTGCCGACACCATAACCGGTACCGAACACAAGCGATTCGCCATCGACGCGCCACGGCATTGATGAATTCACTTTTGGCGCATTTTCCAGCGGGAAGAACCAAAGCTCCTTCCCGTCTTCAAGCGAGTGCCCGGATAGGCCGTTGCCATTGGGAATCAGCAATTGCGCAGTGTCACTCATCGTCTCGATCCGCGGGCTGCCATAACTTGCAGGGCGCGTACCAACGGACCAGACCACGTTTCCCGACGCCTTGTCATACGCCGTGACACCTTTGTTGAACGACGCGTCCGCTTCGACCGCTGTGCCGCCAGGAATGACAATCACCAGGTTTTCATAAATGAGCGGCGACAGTGAAACGCCCCATTCAGGAGGCTTCGCCCCCGCCTTTCCATCTCCCTTATCGCCCAGAATATTCGTTCCCCAGAGACGCGTCCCGCTGACGGCGTCCAGACAATTGAGAATCCCAGTCCCTCCCAGGGAATAGATTTTCCCGTCGTCAAACTGAGGCGTGGCGTGGGGACCGGGCCCTCCATTGGCATCCACGATCGACAGAATCGTCTGGTCCTCATGTACCCAGATCTGCTTGCCCGTATCGGCCGCATACGCCACCACGCATTCCGACTGGTCACGTTGCTCTTGCGTGAACGCGTAGTTGCCGACGACGGCAAACGATGACCAGGCTCGGCCGACCGGATGACGCCAGACTTCGCGGGGCGGAGACTGGTTCCAATCGCGTCGCAACGAACCATTCAAAACGACGCCGTCGCGGCGGGGTCCGCGAAATCCTGTCCAATCGCCCGCTTCGGCAATCAAGGGAGGCTGATTGGCAACAGCAGCCGGGTCGACAGCGTCCGCTTTGTCAGCAAGCTGTTTCTGCTGACGTTCCAAAAACTCACGCGCGATATCCTGACCCGTTGGCTTGGATCGCAACACAAATCGACGCGGGACCATGTCGCCGTCCCATTCCAGCCGATAGATCGAAAAGAACGCAACGACACTCAATACGCCTGTCGCCACACTTCCCAGACGAACACGCCACGACCACCCGGAAAAGAAGACCCACCAGATCATGAGCGCAAATAGTGCGGCAGGCCAGACGAACAGAATCGACATTTTAAAATGCGTCGGGTCCTCCCACCACATCGTCCACAAGACGCTTTGCGCAATCAGCGCGACCGTCAGAATACCGGCGCCCCATTTCCATCGTTCTCGAAGGCTGCGCACGGAAATCGGCTGTGGTTGAGCGGCAGCCGGACTGATCGATTGTGACGAGTTCACGAAGCAAATCCCTTTGGAAATTAAGTCTCAAGTCGAATCGATACAGAACGTCGTTCGAAGATCCTCGTACGGACGTTCGATTGATCTGGTGAGGTAATAGGTCCCTTTTACAGTCGACAGTGGCCACGGCCACGAGCCGCCGTTGCATCAGACGGGTCCATTATTGCAACTGCACAGAAAATGTCGTCCCGAATCGCGGAGGAGTTCCACAAAAAGGCGCGGGATGGCCTGCTGGGCGCCAACGTACGGGTCGACGCACGATTCCCGGTCCATGTCGGAGTCGATCGTCGGTGCCATTTCGCCCCGAAAAGGCGCCCCATGTAAGAATCGCCAAGGAAACAGATCCTGACGGGTCCACCCAGGTCGGAAACGAGTGCGTCCCTCCTTGTTCATTGGAGTACACCGTCCTAGAATTCGAGCTGATTCCACTCCATTCCTAATTCCACTTTAAATCCCAATATGGCAGACGATTACTACAAAACACTCGGCGTCTCCAAAGGTGCGTCCGCGGACGAAATTCGAAAGGCCTACCGGAAACTCGCGCGCGTCAACCATCCAGACGCCAAGCCCAACGACGCCGGAGCCGCAGAACGTTTTAAGGCGATTCAGGAAGCGTACGACGTTCTGAACGACGCGGACAAACGGAAGAAATACGACCAGTTTGGCCCTGGCTTCGAACAGATGGGACGTGGCGGACCTCCGCCTGGTGGTGGATTCGGCGGATTTGAAGGCGGCAGCGGGCCCATCGATCTGGGCGATCTGTTCGGCAATGGAGGCATCGATCTGGGCGACTTCTTCGGCGCAGCCATGCGAGGTGGTCCGAGTTCCGCCGGTTCACGCCGTGGCAAGCGGCCCGGCGTTCGCGGCGAAGATATTCGAGCAACCGTTCGCGTCCCCTTCGAAACGGCAGTCACCGGTGGCTCGGTCGATGTTCGGGTCGATCGTGGTGGCCAAGGCGAGACGTTGGGAATCAAGATCCCCGCCGGTGTCAGTGAAGGACAGGTCATTCGTCTGGCGGGACAAGGTCATCCCGGTCAACGTGACGGTCTAAGCGGGGACTTGCTGCTGAGAATCGAGATCGAGCCGCATGCGTATTTCCGTCGCGAGGGCGCCAATCTGCTCGTCGACGTTCCCATTTCTCCATCCGAAGCCGTTCTCGGCACGAAAGTCGAAGTTCCAACGCTCAGCGAAGGTCATGTGATCATGAAGGTGCCCGCAGGCACATCGAGCGGTGTGAAGCTGCGTTTGCGGGGGAAGGGCGCGATCGATCCGCAAACAAAACAGCCGGGCGATCAATTCGTGGTGATCAAGATCGTGCTGCCAAAACACCTGCCAGAACATGCCAAAGACCTGTACAAGCAACTTGCAGAACACGAAACGTCCGTCCGCGATGGCCTGTGGTGATTCGATGAGGAACTGCTTGCTGATTGTCGCCATGTCGGTGTTCTGCACCGGCGCCGCGTGCGCTCAGGATGACGCTACACACTCGCCAGATCATCCAACGATCACGATCCAAGAACATCGTGAAGCGAACGTTGCGATCGAGCCATCAGTACCAGTCCTCGAGGAATCGACACCCGATCCCGCGAGGACTGCGGAGCGCAGAAAGAAGGCGCTGGCGGGGCTGGCGGCACTTTGTGGAATCGCGATCACGGGCGTCGCTGCGATTGCTGCGACAATCGTCTGGGCAAGACGACTGCGTCGGCTGGCGCGCGATCCCGGCCCGGCACAAACCACAGCGGGGAATGATTTCTGGTTCTTAAAGCCACCCAAGCAGGTCGTCGCGAAGGACAGCCCCGACGAGCGGCAACCGCCCCTTGGTTCGTCGTCAGAAACGGATCGGTCCCAATGAAGCCTTTTGGGTTTTCCAAATCGCAACATCTGCGATCCTCTGCCGAATTCAAACATGTTTACGACCTGAAATGCAAAGCGGCAGACGGCGTGCTGCTGGTGTTCGCAGCCAGTAATTCAACGCCGACAACGCGGATTGGCTTAAGCGTCTCCAAGAAGCATGGCGGTGCCGTGGTCCGAAATCGCCTGAAGCGACTCCTGCGGGAGGCATTTCGCCTGTCACAGCACGAATTGCCCGCGGGTCTTGACCTGATTGCGATTCCCCTGGCAAAAGACCGGGCCACATTGGATTCTTACCGGGAATCGCTCGTCAAAATCGTGCGGAGATTGACGAAGCGATTTGATGAGAACGCCGGTAAGGCCACGCCGTCATGATCCGTCAGTTGATTTCGCTGCCCAGCCTGATTTTGATCGGCGCAGTCCGACTCTATCAATGGCTGATTAGCCCATTGCTCGGCAAGAACTGTCGGTACGAACCGTCATGCAGCCAGTACTTTATTCTCGCCGTCAAAAAGTACGGCGCGATTGTGGGAACATGGAAGGGAACGCTACGAATCCTGCGTTGTCATCCATTTCATCCAGGCGGGTATGACCCGCCTTAGTGAGGTGCACGTCCATCACGGCTGGCACCGCAACGATTTGCACGACAAGAACATCTCGAATTCCAAGGGGAGTGTCGCCCTGATTTCAAAAGGCGGTTATCCGCCTGCAATGGCGCCGACAATAAAGAAGGGTTCGCGTCCCGTCGCAACGGCGTCCGGCAACGGTCCGTCCGGCGGGACAAACGAAACATCTTCGTTGCAGGCGAAGAACCTGAGGAACGGCCGCCGCTGCCGAGTGACTTGATCACGAATCGTTCCGCGGAGCATTGGAAAGCGCGCTTCCAACGCGTCGAGAATCGAGCACGACGTCACCGGCCCGGCAAGATCCAACTGGACTTCACCACCAACGCTCGCCAGCGTTCTTAAGTGCGACGGGAGAATGACGCGAATCATGGCAGCGTCTGAACCTCAACAGAGACTACGGGCGGCAGATCACGGACGATCGCGGACCAGGTTTCGCCGGCATCGGGCGATGCATAGACCTGTCCACCCGTCGTTCCAAAATAGATCCCGCAAGAGTCGAGTGAATCAACGGCCATTCCGTCCCGCAAAACGTTGACGTAGCAGTGGCTTTGGGGCAAACCGTTCGTCAACGGCTCCCAATCGTTTCCACCCGTGCGACTGCGGTAAACGCGAAGTCGACCGTCTGGCGGATAGTGCTCGGCATCGCTTTTGATTGGAATGACATAAATCGTTTCGGGTTCATGCGCGTGAACGTCAATGACGAAACCAAAGTCGGTCGGTAGATTGCCACTGACTTCCTGCCACTGATCGCCGCCGTTGTCGCTGCGCATCACGTCCCAATGTTTCTGCATGAATAAAGTATCGGGCCGCGACGGATGCATGGCGATTCGGTGAACACAGTGCCCCACCTCGGCGACGGGATCGGGAATATACTGTGACCGCAATCCACGATTGATTGGCTTCCAGGTCGCGCCGGCGTCGTCGGAACGGAATGCTCCGGCGGCCGAGATTGCGATAAAGATTCGGTTGTGATTTTTCGGATCAAGTAAGATCGTGTGCAGACACATCCCCCCTGCCCCTGGTTGCCAGCGTGAGCCAGAACCGTGCCCTCGCAGGCCAGACAGTTCATGCCAATTCTGCCCGCCATCCGTCGTGCGGAAGAGGGCCGCGTCTTCGACTCCGGCATAGACTGTGTCCGGATCCACCAGGGACGGTTCGAGATGCCATACACGTTTGAATTCCCACGGATGGGGTGTGCCGTCATACCACTGATGAGTTCCCGTATCACCGTGATAGGCGAACTTGTTGCCCACCGCCTCCCACGTGACTCCACCGTCGCTCGAGCGCTGGATCACTTGCCCGTGCCAACTGCTTGACTGCGACGCGTAGATCCGATTGGGATCAACGGGAGATCCTTTGAGGTGGTAGACTTCCCATCCCCCAAAGAATGGGCCGTTCACCTCCCATTTCTCGCGTTTTCCGTCTGAGGACAGAATGAACGCTCCCTTGCGCGTACCAACCAGCACTCGTACCGAGCTCATTCCTCACTCCTCGCAAACGGTAGTGGACGATCAATTGAACGCATGTGAACAGATTCGTGAATGCCGTCCGAGCACGCCAACTCGCTGACGCTCGATGCTCGTCAGGACGAATTGGCTGGCCATTCGCGCTTTGTCATGCCCCAAAATGCGGATCTGATATCTGGGGTTGGATAGGCGAAGCGCTAGACGCCCCGGAGTTTCGGCAAAGCCCCACAACTCCGGCAACCTCGAGATCTCCGTTTGACATTCTCCTAGCGTGGATCGCGGCGAAGAATTGGAATCAGTGATCGCAATCGGGGGGACCTCAACCAGAGCCCGGCCCAGACCATCACACCCAAAATCACAGGAGCAAGAAACGGATCACCGATTCGCACATGCGTGGCCGTCGCACCACCAAGATACCCCGTCAATAGGATCGCCCCGAGAACCGATGTCTGCGGAATGACGTAGAGCAACGTGCATAAACTTTCGGTGACCCCCAGTCCGAATGCCAAACTTTCGGGATACCCAAACTTCGCCAGCCCTTCGATCAGGGGCGGGGGTTTCAAGAACTTCATGCTCGCACTCATGATCAACATCAGCACCGGAAGCGTACTGACGACTCGGCCTACCCAGACCAAAGCCATTGAGGGGCGCGGGGGCGTTTCCATTGACGACATCAGACGTCCTTCCAGAAATCAAAAAAAATACGATCAGTATCGGTGACGCGATCAGAAATTACTTCAGTCCCTCGACATCGGACTGAGCAATGGAATTGAGTTTTGAGAGACCCTCTTCAAAATCTTTTCCGACCATCTTATCCATGCTCACAATCAGGCTGAAAGCCTTTGAAATCAGATTGTTTTTTCCATCCAAAATCCAACTAACTCGCGTTCCGTCACTGTTCGGAACGAGCGCAAACTTAACATCATTTTCGCATTTGAACGGCCGCGAGATCTCGAGCTTCATCGCGACGTACTCGTTCGGTTTGCTGTCGACAATCGTCAGACGACCTTCGCCAACATCCTTGTTCCCGTTCCAGTCGTAAATGGCTCCGGGTCCCTGATCCGCTCCACTCCATTTCACTTTCATCTCGGGATCACGCTTGTCGTACGGCGACCAGCGTCGCCATTGCTTGAGGTCATTGATGATGCGAAAAACGACATCGCACGGAGCGTGAACCTGTTCGGTTCGTTCGACTCGATAGGTGTCAGGGCGCGTCGCGATGATGACCGCCAACACGACCGCCATGAGACTCAGAACACTCACGATCACCAAGGGAAGTGTCACAGAATCTCCTTTGAGCAGACAACGCTTGAACAAGAGTGACGGACGAGGAGACTTCGAGATGAACGGCGAGGATAAAGTACGACAGGGGCGATTCGTTGCAACGAAATTCCAATGCTTTGACGGGGCTTTGTACGAGACTTACGACACCCGCGTCAGACTTGTGTCTTGAGTTGATTCGAAAGCTCATCCAACATCCGTGACCAGCCTGAATCGACTCGGTCAACATAGTCCAACCACTTCGCCTCGATTTCGTGGGTCAAGGTCAGTTCACAACCATCGGCCCTCGGCTCGATCACGATCGAGACTCGCGAAGGCTTCTCGGATTTGTCGGTCGTGAAAGTAAAGGCCAACTGATTCGGACGATTGATTACGAGATACCGCCCAAAGTGCTCGGCCAACACATCTCCGCGTTTTTCCACAACGGTGAATTCGCCACCAATCCGTGCATCCATTTCAATCAGGACCATCACACCGCCGGGGGTGGCAAAGAGCCAACTTCCGACACCCGCCGGGTTCAGCCAGGCATCGAAGACAGTCTCCGCGCTTGCCGAAAAACGACGGCGAACCCTGACAAGCAAGGAACGACCACTGACCGTCGCGGCGGATTCTCGCGCGGTGCGCTCGAATGCGGGATTGGTCATCCGCACGATTTCCCCCTCGAGACGATCCAGACTTTCCGACCATCCTTGCTGCATGCCCATTTTCAGCATCGCATCTCGAATGGCTGCAGACTGGAATCGCGTCTGAATCGTCAGATGCGTTTTGCCATCCACATCCTCAAATGTCACCGACTGCACGAGCTGCCCCACCGGGTTGTCATCGCCTGGTTTCCGATTCGGCCTTATTAAGTCGTGCCATTCGGATGGATGCTCGGAAAGATCGAGCGTCATCACCAGTCGCTCCAGCTCAACAACTTGGAGAAACACACCCTTGATGGGATAATCAACGCCATCCGGTGCGCGCATGACAATTCGATGCTCGCCGCCAGGCCGCACATCCATTTCACAGACCGGATTTACAAAACCACGCGGTCCCCACCAGCGCACCAGATGCGCGGGATTCGTCCAGGCCTCGAAGACCATCTGTCGCGGGGCGGCGATGACGCGCGAGATTCGGAACTCGCATTCATCGGATCGGTCGTCAAGTTGCTTTCTTTCTACCAACTTTCTGATCCTTTTGCTGAAGGTCTTTCAGATAGTCATCCAGCCGATCCAGACGCTCTTCCCAGAACTTCTGGTAGTTGCCAATCCATGCGGCTGCGTCTTTGAGTGGTCCCGCCTGCAATTGGCACGGTCGCCACTGCGCATCGCGTCCCCGTGAAATGAGGCCCGCGCGTTCCAACACCTTCAGATGCTTCGAAATGCCGGGAAGTGACATTTTGAATGGTTGAGCAAGTTCCGTCACAGACGTTTCCCCCTTCGAAAGGCGCGCCAAAATCGCGCGTCGAGTTGGGTCGGCCAAGGCAGAAAACGTCGCGCTGAGAGTGTCTTGTGACATCGCAGTAAGCCAAAAAGTTAATTAACTGAACGGTAAATTATATCGCGACCGAGAGAATGTCAATTGGAACAACATGCCGGAATACCGACGATCGACGTTGGTGGCATCGGCCCACGCTGGTTGTGAAACATGGATCTGCCGTACCAGAATCGGTGTGGTCGGTCGAGACACTGGGTACACTGACGAGGCGGCTCTTGATTTTCAATTCATGAATGTCGAGAACTGATTCATGGGAACAACTGAGTTTTTTCACGACGGATTCAAGATCGTTTTATCATGCGCAATATGACACCGCGGCAAATTGTAGCGGAACTGGATCAACATATTGTCGGGCAAGACAAGGCCAAGCGCGCCGTCGCGATCGCACTGCGAAATCGCTGGCGTTGGCAGCAACTTCCCGAGGACGACCGTCGCGAGATTACTCCGAAAAACATCATCATGATCGGACCGACAGGGGTCGGAAAAACCGAGATCACCCGACGTCTGGCGAAGCTCATTGGTTCACCGTTCGTCAAAGTCGAGGCAACACGCTTCACAGAAGTCGGATATGTCGGCCGTGATGTCGAGAGCATGATTCGCGAATTGGTCGATGCGGCCATCAATCTGGTCAAACAAAAGCGTCGCGGCGAAGTCGAAACAGATGCCGTCAAGAATGTGGAAGAACGCCTGCTGGACCTGCTTGTCCCACACGAACCGCGCCCGATTCCGATTGAAGGAACCGCCGACGCCCAAGAGGCAGACGATCATGAGGCACGTCACGCGCGCACACGAGAGAAGTTCCGACAGATGCTGCGAAGCGGCGCTCTCGACGAACGCCAAGTCGAATTGACGATTGCCCAGCGAAAAATGCCGATGCAGGTCTTTTCAAATATGGGCCTCGAGCAGATGGATACAGACTTTCAGCAGATGTTCGAACGACTGATTCCCAAGCAAACCAAAGACCGCAAAGTCACTGTGAAAGAGGCCAAACGAATCCTGCTCGAACAGGAGACCGAGGCACTTCTGGACAAAGACGCCATTCATGACGAAGCCCTGCAACTTGCCGAAAGCAGCGGAATTGTGTTCCTGGACGAGATCGACAAGATTTGTACTTCAGGCGAAGGAGGCCGCGGCAGCACCGACGTAAGCCGTCAGGGAGTGCAGCGAGACCTGCTGCCGATCGTGGAAGGCGCAACTGTCAACACTCGATATGGGTCACTGAAGACAGACCATATCCTGTTCATCGCGGCGGGGGCATTTCATTCGTCCAGGCCCGCGGATCTGATGCCAGAACTGCAAGGGCGATTTCCCATTCGTGTCGAATTGGATGAACTGACACGATTCGATTTTCTGCGAATCCTGACCGAGCCGTCTGCTTCGATCACACGGCAGTACCAGCAGTTGCTGGGGGTGGATGGAATGCAGATCACATTCACTGAAGAAGGACTCGAAGAAATCGCCGAAGTCGCCTGGCGTGTGAATCAGTCCACCCAGAATATCGGCGCTCGTCGGCTGCACACGATCATGGAACGACTGCTCGAACGGTTGAGCTTTGAAGGTCCTGATTCAACCGTGACGTCGATTGAGATTGATCGGCCCTTCGTCAAACGGCAACTCGAGGAAATCAGTCGGGATGAAGATCTGAGTAAGTTCATCCTGTAGGTTTTTCGCGCTCGTCAAGAACTCCACAGCCAAGCCCGCCCCACAGCCAAGAGTTCGACGGCCGAGATCGCGCTCGCCAGGGCAGCACTTGCGCGTTCCGAAAAGCCGCATTGCCAACCGACGCCGAAAGGAAAATTCCCGGAGCGGCAAACCGAAGGCCATCGCGTCACGCCTTTTGACTGCTGATCAACTCCAGCAAATGCTGAAAATCAACATCGTGACGCAAGAGATCAAAATCGGATTCATTCGGGATCTGACTGAGCAGCTTATGATCGTGATCCATTCGCAAGGATCGCCCCAACCACGAGAGTGCATTTTCTTTTTCACCGGCCAACGCGTAGTAGCAAGCCAGATTGTAGAGCACGACGGGTTCCATCTTGTGGAACTGATACGCCAGCTTCATCGTGTCGATCGCCTGGGCAAGCTGATCGATCCGCTTGAAACACCAGGCCATCCCCATCAAGGCCGTCAATTCGGTCGGACTACAGAGATGGGCCTTTCGAAAGGCGTCAAGCGCCAATCGATGCTCCAGCTTCATCCTCAACGCTTCGCCCCGGAAGATCCAGATACCAAACAGGTCGAGCGATGGATCAGCAATGGCGTCTAGCTCTCGCAGTGCGTGGTCGGGCATCCCCAGTGCGAGATACCCTTCCGCAGCTCTGATCTGACGCGCACGAACTTTGTCGGGATTGATCGGCATGCAAAAACCCAACCCAGGATGTCAACCGATGTCGGTTGTACCAATGTCAACGTGTCCCGTCCACGTTATTTGATTTCGAGAATGCGGATGTTCTTGAATTCGACCCACATCGGCTTGCCGGCGTGCAATTGCAAGGCCAGGATTCCGTCCGTCAGTGCCAGATCGGGTTCGTGATCTTCGAAGGCCATGATCAGCCGACCGTTTAAATAATGTCGAACGCGATGCCCTTCACCAATGATCACGACATCATTCCAATCGTCGAGCTTGAACAACTTCTGGAAAGCAGCTTCATCAATCAGATCCGACTTCTTGACGTGCTTTCCCTCTTTGTCCCAGACAATTTCTTCTCCGACCAGGCAGATGCGACCGCGTTTGCCCCCTTCGTCATACACGAAGCCCGACACATTCGGAAAATGAATCTCGTTGCGAATTTCGTGCTGATAACCACGGACCACCCATGCATTCTTCGCGCTGGCATCGGTGATGTGCTTCGACCGATATTGAATCCCTGAATTGTTCGTTGCGTTCGAACGAAACGACAATCGCAATTCGAAGTCTTTCGTACGGCCTTCTTTCCAAATGATGAACGTATTTCCGTTGGCAACGTTCGCTTCCGTCGTTTCACCGCGAAGCACGCCGTCCTTGACGCTCCAGAGGCGCGGATCGCCGTTCCAACCCGTCAAATCCTTGCCGTTGAAGAGCGACTGCATGCCAGCCGTTTCAGCAGGAGCCGTGACAGGAATGTCCGCCGCGGTCAAATTCGACAAAACACCAGCCACACACGAAACCAGCAGCAGAAGTTTGCGGATCATTGTCATCTCCGAAGTCACAGCGTTGCACATTGGAAACCCAGGCCGTTCGTTCACGGCAGGACGCTATCGTAGTCCGACCGTATTGTCTTTTCCCGTCCACAGGCTTCTTGGCCTGTTCGTGACAACTTCAGGAACGTGACAATTCAGGATGGAAGCGCCGAAGGATCTTTATCCCCGTTCGCTTTCAGCTCTTTTCCTGCTGGTAGATCGCCAGGATCACGTCTTCAACCGTTTTGAATTTCGTTTTTCCATCCGTGACAGCGTCGATCTTCTCACGCGCTTCGACCGAATTGAAACCCAGACTGATGAGTGCTTCGAGCGCTTCACCCAGTACACCCTTGTCCGCGATTTTGGCTTCCGGAAACTCTTTGGCAACCATCAGCGCAAACTTGGCCATTCGCCGCCGCAGCTTGGCAACAATTCGCTCGCTCATCGCTGGCCCGATTCCTGGCAGCAGGCTGAGTTCCTTCACGTTCTGCTCTTCGATCGCTTCGGCAACTTCTCGAACGGGGCGGACCATGGAGCGCAGAGTCTTCTTGACGCCCATGCCGTCCACGGAACAGACCAGTTCGAAGAATTCCAACTCCGCTTCACTCAGAAACCCGACCAGCCGTGGCGTCAGCCGCCCTTGCTGCGGGTTTCCTTCAAGATACTGGATCGTCTTCAGACTGACGTCGTGTCCCAACGACGCTTGAAGCTGTCGCCGGACAAACTCAGGGACAAAGACCTCATACTCGAACGCGCCAACGTCGATGCGCGCTTCTGCTTCCCCGAGTCGAACGAGCTTGCCTGTAATACGAGTGATCACGCACCATCCTCCGTGTGTTACCGTTCTAGCAGCCTGTTGAAGTAAGGGGGACAGGCACCTTGGCGGTCACGATGTCCTGGCGTTTTTTCATCCGGCCGGAGCCAGTCCCCGTTACTTCAACAGCCTGCTGGACCGCGATCATAGGGGACGTTCCATCAATTGACCAACGGACGGCAGGATACCGTCGACAACTGCGCAATTGACTCGCGGTCAATTCTGTTTGCGCTACAGACGCTCATCCTCGAATGGGTGCAGAAATCCCGGTAACTTTTCTTTCGGCAACGCGTCCAGCAGGTGCTCGGCGATTCGAAAATCTTCGGGAGTTGTGATTTTCAGATTGAGGGCCGATCCCGGCACAACCTGGACGGTCTTTCCAAATTGTTCGACGAGCTGCGCTTCGTCAGTTGGCTGAAGCCTTCCTCGTTTGGCATAGGCATCGATCAACAATTGGCGACGAAAGACTTGGGGCGTCTGTGCAGCCCACAGATGTTCGCGCGAGACCGTTTCGGTGATCTTCTGATTGGCATCGGTTCGCTTGAGGGTACTCGTGACGGGCGTTGCCAGAATGGCGGCGTCGGATTTTTCCACCGCTCTGAAGACTTGATCGATCCATTCCTTGACGATCAACGGTCGGGCCGCGTCGTGCACCGCGACGAAATCCACATCAGGCCGAACACGCTCCAACCCCTTGAGGACAGAATCCGCACGCTCGGCACCACCGGTAACGACCTCGATATCCATGAACGCGAGGTTCGGACGGAACTTCTCTTTGAACCATTCCAGATCGTCGGGCGAAATCACGAGGATTGTCTGCACGACGTCGGGCCGATGGACGAATTGCTCGGCAGTGCGAACCCAAACCGGGCGTCCCTTCAGTTCAACGAAGACCTTCTTTCGCTGTTGCGAATACCGGCTGCTTTTCCCAGCCGCGGGTAGGATCACGGCAAACTTTGACATCACGACCTGCCCAATCTAGATGGCTCGAACGAAATCGATCTCGATGCTCACGCCGCGATTTTAAGTAGGCCACTCAAAGAATCTAGTGTCTCCTCATGTCCCAAACCCTGGGGCTTCCAGCGTGAGACTCATCCAGCCCCGGCCACCGTACTGATATTTCTAGCCCTGGCAATGCGCTCGAGACAGAATGGAGATCACGGAAGTGACGAAGGCTGCAGTCCATTCCGTGCGGACATCAAAGAACGAAGCCGGCCGATTTCCAGGAAATCGGCCGGCCACTGTTTAACGTCAACAAGAAGAATCGAAGAGATTACTTCTTCTTGATTTCGAAGCCTTTTTCGAAGGCCTTGTCACTGAAGACCAACTCGGCCTGTGCGTCACCCTTGGCTTCGGCAACTTTGCCTTTGCAATTGTTGCAGCAGAACGTGACCTTCACGCCGCTGACTTCGACCCCGGTGTCTGCGTTCAACTTGCCACCCGATAGTGGGCACTTCACTTGCGTAAATTGACCGGTTGACACCAGTTGGGCGTTAGCCTTGGTGGCGTACTTCGCGCTGTCTTTGGTGAAAGCACCGGGGCAGTTGCCACAGCAGAAGTAGACCTTGGCACCCTTGTAGTCAGCAGTCTTGTCTTCGAGGGCAGGCTTGCCAGAGATTGGACAAGTTGCGCTGAACTTGGCCTTTTCGTCTGCGGCAAACGCCACCAACCCGACGGCAAACACGGCACAAAACAACACACTGAAACGGCGAATAGACATCTGGAAAACCTTTCGTAAAGTTCAAGACAGAACGTTGACCTGGCGCAAGATTTCACGTTTCGGTGATCTTCGCCAGAATGGACAATTCACACACGCAAACGGTGACTTGGATCACACACATGGTGATCCCGCGGATCTGCACAGCAGATTCATCAGTGCATCAAGGCGTGCCCCGCATGAATTGAACGGGATGTTGTGAACTCGATACAGAGACCTCAACACCCATCACACGGACGCGCCTACGCCCGGTTAGATATTCCAGCGGCAGAGCATGCTTCGCTCTGGCGGACCGAGTAAATGCATCGGCGGCGACTGATCGCCGATGGACGCCAGAACCGCCCCAAAATCGGGACGAATGTCTGCAGGGATGGGCAGCGCGACGAGATCTCGGCTCGAGTCGATTGCCACGCGCGATTTCGCTTCGATGACGGCAACGGGCGCAATCGCCAGTTTGCAGCGACACGGCGAGGTTGTGACCAGAGGCCGGTCCGAAGGTTTTCGACTGACCGCACGTACTGAAACCGCAGACTTCAGACGACAGCAGGAACGGACGGGAGCTTGCTGGCGTTGCTCCAATTGAGCCCGTCGAGCACAACAACAATCACGAAACAGCCCGGGCGGCAATAGCATTGCGGCCAGCAGCGGCAGAATCGAGATGAGTCGGACAGCCCACATAGGAGTCAGTCGCCTGGAATTCGGTACGAGCGAGTGGAACGAATCATAACCTCTTGATGCGTCGACGAAAAGAGCAGATCAACTTGAAACCGAAGGTTCTTGGAATCGAAACGAACCCATCGTCGCTAAGACGCATCGTCACGTTTTGCGTATCTTACCTGCATCACATCCCCCCAGAGTACCAGCAACAACCAGCCCAGCTTGATTTGCCCAAGCAACCGCCGTCAGCGCAGACTCAATTGTGCGTGGTCGCATGGGCGAATTGTCACTATAACACGACGAGGCATTTCGGATCGCCAGAGTGATTGATGTGGACCAGATCGAATCCTTGAAGCGAACCGGATTTCTTCCGTCGTTTCGATTCCCAATTTGCCGCGAACCAGTCCGTTGATGAAAGTGTTTGATGCCCTCGACCACGTCGACAATTCCTGAATCGGGCAACCACGCGGATCTGCCAACCTTACGAGTGGCACTGATCGATCATCCGCTTTACGACGCGGTTCAGACCGTTGACAACTTGCGTCTGTTCATGCGTGAGCATGTCTTCGCGGTTTGGGATTTCATGTCGCTATTGAAGCGATTGCAGCAAGTGGTGACCTGCTGCAATGTCCCCTGGATGCCCCCCGCCGATGCTTCGCTCGCCCGCTTCATCAATCAAATCGTCGTGGGCGAAGAATGCGACGAAGACGGGCGCGGCGGTTTTGCCAGCCACTTCGAACTGTACCTTTCGGCGATGGACGAAATTCAGGCGGACACCCAGCCCATTCGAGATTTCTTGACTCAAATCCGCCATGGAGCCCCGGCAGAGCAGGCATTACAAAAGGTGAACATCCTCGATTCGACCCGCGAGTTCGTTAGATTGACGCTACGACTGACGCATCAAGGCCAGCCGCATGAAGTCGCGGCCGCCTTTTTCTATGGTCGCGAGGACGTGATTCCCGACATGTTTTCGCGGCTTGTGAAGACCCTGACGCAATGTGGGTTCGGCGTCGAGCGGCTGGTTCACTACCTCGAGCGTCACATTGAATTGGATGCCAACGACCACGGTCCCCTCGCCCAGAAATTGGTACGATCGCTGTGTGCGAGCAACGCTGTGCGAGAACGTGAGGCCGAACAGGCAGCACGGGCGGCGATCTTGCAACGGATGGCACTCTGGGAAGGCATCTTGAAATCGATTCCGAGTTCGTGATGAGCCATAGCAAGCCGACTGAGGCACAAGCCACGACCAGCGGTGGCCACGGCCGACCAGCCCAATGAGATCAGGGAAACGGGCAACTTTGTGTTCATGAGGCCACTGAGTTTGGCTTCGGTACAGAATCGGGCCGCGCTACTTCAACAGACCGCCACTCAACGACAACGAACGCGATGAATTCTCGTCGAGTTCCGCAGAAAGAATCTCGTGATATAGAGCGACCGTCTTGGACACCATCTGATCGACGTTGAACTCTTTCATGACCTCTTCGCGTGCGGCACGGCCAATTCGTCGCGCCTCAACAGGATCGTCCAAAAGATCGATGATCCGCGTTGCCAGTGCTTCGCTGTTCGCGGGAGGAATCAATAACCCCGTTTCGGCATCGCGGACAACTCGGTACACCCCTCCTACGCGTGTCGCGATGACGGGCCGCCCCATTGCCATGGCCTGGAGCATAATTGTGCCGATCCCCTGCTGCAGCGAAGGCAAGCAGAAGATATCCATCGCTTCCAGCGCGTCGTCAAACTCGAGCAGATTTGGCACGAACGTCACGTGGTCTTGAATTTTCAGCTCGCACGCCAGTCGCCTGAGATTTGATTCCTCTGGCCCGGCCCCGGCAATCACGAACTCCACGTCTCGCCCGGTGGCGAGAACTCGCGCGGCGGCCCCCAAGAAGTAGGGAAAGCCTTTGACGGCTTCAAGCGGTCCGGCGGTCCCCACGACCGGCACACGATTCAGTTCGAGCACGCTGGTTTCATCGCACGACTCCACAGCATCGACGCCGCTATGAATCACCGAGATGAAATCGTCCGGCAGACCGGTGCGCTCGTGTAAGTCTGTTTTGACCGCTTCACTGACGGCAATAATCCGTCGACACCAACGCCGATCGATGATCAATCGCTCGTGTGGTTGCAGATAGTCGTGCACCGTCAGGATGAAAGGACGTTTCAGCTTCCTGGCGAGCCACATCCCCTGCCGCGCGGCGTTCCGCGCCTGGATATGGATCAAATCCGGCGGGTCGAGCTGAAACTGGCGTCGCATCATGCGCATCACCACTCCGCCCCAAACCGGCCAATTCAGATGTGAGAATTCACTGATGTGAAGTTCCCTGCGCCGTTCCGGCTCGACCTGTCGCGCATCAGGGCAAACCAAACTGCTGCGGATGCCATTCAACGGCAAACGCTCGGCCAGCCGCAATGAGTAGGCACAGCTTCCGCGAACGGTAAACGGGCCTGAGAAAAGCAGAATCGAGAGCTCAATCTCTGACATGCGAAGTGACTCGTCGGACCATGAATTCAATCGACACACTCGGGCGAACAAACGGATTGGCGTTCGTTCCACCCCAGTGCATCACAAATGACGAAGTCCTTTGGGGCGTTGAAGTACTTCATTCAATAAGATCGCCTGACGAACACCCTGCGGATTTTGCAGCACGGCAACCAAGGGATGAACAGGCAGGACGGTGAGCGCCGGCACTGCCAACCCCTTCCCCAAATCTTGCTGCACCGTCGCCGTGATTTCTTTTTGCACGGCCGCATCAACTCGATTACCCAGTTGATGCGTCCGAATCCCGTCCCCCAAATGGGCCGACGGTAAAGTCGCTTCGGTTGATCGCGGCATCGATCGAGCAGGTACGGGCGGCTTTTGAGCTCCCCGGGAACCGGCTTGATTAGGTTTTTGTCGCCTCTCATTCTGCGGCTTGGACTGCCGCGGCTGCGACGGCACTTTTTTCGCCTCAGGTGTTGCTTCCGATTTCGGCTTCCGCTTGTCGCCGGTCAATTCCTTCAACAACGTTTCGATCTCACTGCGACCGGTCTGTTGTGGCTTGGGATTTGGATTCTTCGGACGCGCGGCCGCGTTGGCCGAGTTCGATTGAATCACATTCACGAACCACCCCAGCACCGAAATCACCAGCACAATTGTACCGAAGACTTCCGTGAAGTCGAATTTTGCAGCCAGCAGTGGGAACACAGTCATTCCTCACGAGAAAACCTGAGACAAGAACAGTCCCCAAAACAACATGGGCGACGTCACTTCGAGATACTCGGTCCCGCAATCGTGTTTCTCATTTGTGTATCGGCCTGCACGTTTTTCAACTCAAAGTAGTCCATCAGTCCAAGCGTCCCTTTTCGGAATCCATCGGCGATCGCAACCGGAACTTCCGCTTCCGAGAGCACGACTTTCGCGCGATTTTCTTGAACGTGCGCCACCATCTCTTGTTCGCGGGCCGTGAAATCCGCTCGACGCTGTTCGGCCTTCGCCTGTGCAACCCGCATGTCGGCCTCGGCCTGATCCGCCGAAAGACGTGCTCCGATATTCTCGCCCACATCAATATCGGCGATATCAATCGAAACGATCTCAAACGCGGTTTGCGCTTCCAACCCCTGATTCAACACGGTCTGTGAGATCATCTCGGGGTTTTCAAGCACCAGCTTGTACGATTCTGTCGACCCGATTGCCTGCACAATCCCTTGCCCCACGCGTGCGACAATCGTTTCTTCTGTCGCACCGCCAATCAACTGATGGATGTTCGTCCGAACGGTCACGCGGGCCCGCGCCTTGAGCACGATTCCATCGCCCGCAACGGCGTCCAGCGTCATCTGGCCCTTACGAGTATCCGGGCAGTCGATCACTTTGGGATAAACACTGGTTCGAACCGCTTCCAGGATGTCGCGCCCCGCCAGATCAATTGCTTGAGCGGTCTGCCAGTCGAGGTCGATGTTGGCACGATTGGCCGCCACGAGTGCGCGAATCACATTCGGAACATTTCCACCCGCAAGATAGTGCGATTCCAAATCGCGCGTACTGACTTGATAGACTTCGGTCAGCCCTGCCTGCACCGCGATGATCTTCGCCCGGACGATCACCGCCGGATTGACCTTTCGAATCGACATCATCAACAGATGCCCCAGCGAAATGTCCGCTCCCGTCGCCAGGCACTGAATATACAGGCTGATGAAACGCGCGAAGATCGCGAAGAAAATCAACCCAATAATGCCGAAAAAGGCGATGATGATAAATGTCGTCATGACTTGAGATTGAGCGAGCAGCAATGCAGGCATCGACATGAAATCCTTCTATTGGCGATCATCACGACACGGAAATCGCAGCCAAGACCGCACCCCAACCGACCTGTGTCTCGACACGCAATTGTTGGCATCTGTTCAAAGTTCGGAAACCTATCGTACCCACTCCGTGCTCGTTCCGGAACGGGTGGCGGCCGAAAACCATGGCGAAAGGGCTTCGACACCACGTCTTGATCCTATCCGATGGAACTCAAAAACGAGAGCATCATGTTGAAATCGCCTTAGGTCAGTCGAATTCACCGCGCCGGGATTGAGATCGTCCGAATTGCCGACGGGAAAATTACTCTCTTGCGCACGGCCACACGCTTCGTTAAACTGAAGGATTGCTCCGCCGAACCCGGCGAGCGGCTATGAACATCCTCGACCACTGGTCGAGTCGCGACCTTTGACGAACGACCGAATGGCGAACCCAACTATTTCGACCGAGACAACCTCAAAACGACGCGTTTACGAACTCGATCTCGGGGGCTTGAGCGCCTGGTGTGAGTCACAGGGATTTCCCAAATATCGCGCCGAGCAAATTCGTCGCTGGATCTTCGGACATCGCGTCGACGACTTTTCCGCGATGCACGACATTCCCGCGGCGCTGCGAGCAGCACTGACAGCCGAGTTCTCACTATTTCCAGCGCGCGTGGCGAATCACCAAGTTGCAAACGACCGAACCGAGAAGCTGCTACTGGAACTCGGCGATGGGCAACTGATCGAATGCGTGCTGATGCGCGAGACCGATCGGCGAACCATCTGCATCTCGACCCAGGTCGGCTGCGCCATGGGCTGCGTTTTCTGCGCCAGCGGAATGCTCGGCCTGAAACGAAACCTGACGACGGGGGAAATCCTCGAACAGATCTTGCGTTTGGATCGCCTGCTGGCGAAAGGTGAACAGATCACAAATGTCGTCGTGATGGGAATTGGCGAGCCACTCGCCAATCTCAAATCGCTGGTTCCGGCGCTCGATACGTTGAACGAAAAAGGTGGACTGGGAATTGGTGCGCGCCGCATCACCATCTCGACGGTCGGACTTCCAGAAAAGATTCGCGAGTTGGCGAAACTCGGTAAACAATACAATCTGGCCGTCTCGCTACACGCCCCCAACGACGAATTGCGGAACCGCCTGGTGCCCGTCAACGACAAGATCGGCATCGATGCAATTCTGGCGGCAGCGGACGAGTACTTCGAGATCACCGGCCGGCGCGTCACGTACGAATACGTGCTGCTTTCGGGTGTGAACGATGAACCGTTCCACGCTCGACAACTTGCCAAACGGCTGCAGTCACGCATCGCACACGTGAATCTGATTCCCATGAACGGCGTGACCGAGCTTGAGTTTGTCGCCCCGACCGCCCCCCGCACCGATGAGTTCGTCCAAGTCTTGGAATCCTTCGGCATCCCCGCTACCGTCAGGAAACGCAAGGGCGCCGACATCGACGCTGCTTGCGGACAACTTCGACTGGCGAAAGAGCGTGAAAAAACTCCGTCCTGAGCGGACGCTTGGATGAGGATCTCAACTGACGAGTGGCTCGGGACCGATCGTCAGCACCGTGAAATCCTGAGCGGGATGCGCCTTCACGTAGTCCAGCACCGTCTGCGTGGTCAGAGCTTCAATCTTGGCACGGACCTCTTCCATTGTGACGATGCGTCCGAGATAGAACCAGTTCCGGGCAAGTGATCCTGCGCGTCCACCAGTCGATTCCTGTGCCATGATCAGCGAACTTTTTGCGCGTGCTTTGCACCGAGCAAGTTCCTCCTCTTCGATCCCCTCACCCAGTCGAACAAGCTCACGCAGCAACACATCCAGCGTTTCCTGCGCACGCTCGGACGTCGTCCCCGCATAACAAAGTACCTGCCCTTCCGACTTGATGGAATTCAGCGAGGCATACACCGAATAACACAAAGCGCGCTTCTCTCGAACTTCGGTGAACAGGCGGCTGCTCATGCCACCGCTCAAAACATTCACCGCGGCCCATGCCTGATAGTAATCATCTGCACCGTAGGGAACCGCGGGATAGCTGACGCCGATATGGGTTTGCGTCGATTCATGCGAAAGGTGATCGCGATAAACACCACGAGCGCCCGTCTTCAATACGATCTCGTTGGCGCCACTCCAATCTCCGAACGCCTCGTCCAGAATCGGCGCCAATTCCTCAAGCGTCACATTGCCAGCGATGCCGAGGATTGCGCCTTGTGGGCGAACGCAACGCCGAAACTGCTGGCGCACGGCATCAGGAGTAATCTGCTCCAAATCCTCGAGCGTCCCCTCGGCCGGTTTGCCCCATGGTGATGGAAAGCAACGCCGAACCAGTTCAAACATCACTTTCTGACGAGGTTCATCCTCGATCACCAGCAATGACTGCTCAACCCCCGCCATCACGGCTTCGAAGTCATCCTCGTTGAACAACGGATGACGGATCACTTCTCCGTAGAGTCGCAGCGCTGCGGGAAGATTCTCGGACAGGCACGCCCCACTGATCACCAGATGATTGAGAGATGCCGATTCGTGCGCCTGAATCCCAAGCCGATCGAACGCAGAAAGCAGCTCACGGCTGGACATCGATCCCGTCCCGCGCGTAATCCAATCTGCCAGCGCACTAGCGGTACCGTTTTGCCCCGCAGGATCAAAGGCACTTCCGGCGGGAATTAGTAGCGTGAATGCCGCCGAACGCACGGCAGGCATCGTTTCAACAAGCACGGTCAGCCCATTGCTGAGTGTCTTGTGATGAATTTCATGTCCGATCATAGATCCATCTTCAATGCAGCGAGGGAATCACTGTGGTGGGCGTCACACTGTGGTGAGCGTCACATGGTCCACATTGGTTTTCGCGCGAGTATGGCAGATGCGATCTTCAGCGGCAATCACCAGACGCCACCTCCGGCTTAACCCTTCGAACCGAACCGCCCCAGATCCAATACGGCGTCAGCGGAGGCGATCAATTCCGGCGATGTGTCCGCCACGATCACGGAATGTCCGCTGGCCAGCAGCTCACGGAAGCAGACAAGCAAGCGTTCGACGTCACGTGCGTGCAGCCCCAACGTCGGCTCATCACAGAGGATCAATGAGGCCCCTCGATGCGGAACCAGCAACCTCGACGCCAACTTCAAGCGCTGGGCCTCGCCCCCAGAGAGCGAATCGGAAGGCTGGCCGAGCACCAGATAGTCCAGCCCGATCTGTTGCAAGAACTGGATCCGACTTTGAATGCGCGGCTGGCTGCGAAAGAATACCGCCGCCTCGGCAACACTCATCGCCAGCACGTCCGCAATCGACCGACCGCGGTATTGGACCTCAAGAATCTCTGGTCGGTAGCGCGTTCCACCGCATTCTGGACAATTCATCGTGACGTCGGGCAAGAATTGCATGTCGAGCTTCAACAGCCCTGTCCCCAAACAACTACGACATCGCCCGCCCTGCGCGGAATTGAAACTAAACTGCTGGCCGGTGAAGCCTCGTTGCTTGGCGTCTTTCGTTGAGGCAAACGTCTGACGGATTTCATCAAACACGTTCAGCCAGGACGCAGGATTGCTGCGCGACGATTTCGTCAATGGTGATTGATCGACGAGCGCCACGTCGATCAGGTTGTCACCACCCGTCAGATCACACGTCCCCTGCGGAAAGACATCACAGGATTGACCCAGTCTTCGACAGATCGCAGGGTAGAGCACCTGTACGACAAGTGAGGTTTTTCCGCAGCCGCTGCGTCCCGTCACGACGCACAATTGCCCCAATGGAAACTCAATATCGATTTGACGTAACGTGTGATGCTCGATGTTTCGCAGGCAAAGCGCGTTGGACTTCGCTTTCCGCGACTTCTGCCGCTCTCTGCCAGAGGCCGCGATCTGCAACTCCGTCGCCGCCTGCTTTGGGGGGCGGGTCTCTCTCGATCCCGTCGCAGCGGAGGTCGCCAAGGGGAGCGGAGGGCCCTGATAGACGATCGATCCGCCAGTTGGCCCGGCACCGGGCCCCAACTCGATCACATGATCTGACGCCTCGACGAGTGCGATTGCATGATCGACCACAAGCACACTGTTGCGCAAAGACTGAAGCTGACGAAGCGCCTGGACCACGCATGGAATTTCTTCTGGAGTGAGCCCGGCACTTGGCTCATCGATTACGACCAAAGCGCCAGTGACGCGTGCTCCCAGGACGGCCGCGAGGGTTGCCCGACAGACTTCGCCGCAGGATAACGAATCCGCGGCCCGACCGAGTGTCAGATAGTTGAGACCAAGGCTTGCGATCACCGTCAATCGCTGCATGAGATCGCCGCGAATTCGCTCGGCCGACTGATGATGCCCCTGTGGATCAGCGTCGTTCAATCGAATCAAGAAGCTTAAAATCTGATCGGCCGTCATGCACAATAGGTCGGGAAGAAAGTGATCTCCCACTCGAACGGCGCGGGCCTCATCTCGAAGTCGCGATCCCGAACACGCAGAACATGTTACGGACTCCGATCCATCCTCACCCACCAATTGCCCTGTCCCCCGGCAATTCAGACATGCCCCAGTCGACAGTGGATTGAACAATCGTGGTTCGAGCGGCAAGAAGGTGCGCTGGCACGCGTCACACTCCAGACGACGGCTGAAGACAAGCATCTCCCAATGTCGGCCATCAATGATCTGCGATTCACCTGAAGGCGATTCCCGTGCTTCAACGAACAACCAGCATCGTCCTTCTCCTTCGCGAAACGCCGTTTCAGCGCTCTCGACAATTCGAGCGGCAGAAGATTTGCCGGCAATGAAGCGATCGACGATCAGACGTTTTTCAGCGGATTCAGGCCAGGCCGTCGACACGCTGAGGTCGTGCGTCACTCCTTCCCAGATCGCGCGTGAAAATCCTCGAGCCAGCCACCCTGCAGCCGTTTCAGGCGGTACGACATCGGGCGGCACAAATCCAAGCTGGCACCGTGTTCCCTCACCGAGTGTTTCAACCGCGGCGACAAGATCGGCGGGCGCCTTTGCACGGATTTCACGGCCACACCCAGGACAGATGATCTGCCCCTTCCGTGTATAAAGCAGACTCAGCCCGTCCAGCACATCCGCCAGCATTGCAAGTGACGTCCGCGGATCAGTTCGCCCGCCACGCCGACGATCGCCACGAACGGGGATCGCCACGGGAACATGCGCGATGCGATCGGCATCCGGTCGCTCGATCCGTTCTAGATGCCGACGTGCGGACACCGAGAAGCTCTCGATATACCGACGCTGCCCCTCTGCGAGGACTGTATCAAAGGCCAGACTGGTCTTGCCCGAACCGCTGACTCCCGTGACGACAACGAATTGATTCAGCGGAATATCGAGATCGAGACTCTTCAGATTATGGACACGCACGCCCCGCAGTTCGATCTGACGAACGGCAACAGCACGGGAAGCAAGTGGAGGTGCCATGAACGACATCGAACACAAATTCTATGAAGGCCCCTGCGGCGAATTTCCAGAAACCAATCGCGGGGACCATTCGAGATGCCGGGGTGGATCGCCAAATCGTATGGCACCGACACACGGCTCATCAACACGTCCGCACTGGGACGTGGGCACAAAGCGGCATGGGCACAAACTTCGTCGCGTCCGCAAACGTCGGAACGCCGTCATCGGGACGAATCGGCAGACCTAAGGCAGCGGCTCAATGTAACAACAGAGGGGAAACGTAACCGTACGTGACGAACTTATCTGGGGACCGAAATCCAGCAATTGATCGCGTTTGAGCTCGGCGACTTCCAACGATCCTTTCCATACGGCGGCAAGGCCCGTGTTATGAATTTCGTCGGCCAGACGATAGGACCGTTCCAGAGAATGTCCACAAATCCGCGTCAAAGCCTCGGCCACGTAGTCAAAGGTGTGAAATTCATCGTTGAGCACGATGACAGCGTACTGGGGCTGCCGTTTGGCCTGAGGTTTGCTTGAGGCAGGTTGGGAAGAGGGTTTCGACGTGGTCACGACGGTTTCATGCACCGGCTGAACACTGCCTTCCTTGGATTGGGTGTCGTTGATCATTCGGGGCCCTTCATGAAACTAATCACGAATCACAATTCACCAGACAATTCAATGTTCCTACCGAAACAGGTGTTAGATTGCAACGGAACAGGAAGCGAAGTGACCTTATGTTCACCACATTTATATTATGCCACCAAAACACTTCGGGAAATGAAATTTTTTCGAATTGTCAGCACTATTCTGATTTTCCCGCGCCAAGTCGTTCGTAGTAGCTTTTTACCAAGTCGCGATACCGCGTCGGGACAGGGTCTCGATCGACAGGAACCAGAGAATCGGGCGATTCGCGCTTGGCGATTTCATCGGCAAGACGCTGCTGCAGATCCAGCATCGGCTGATGAACGGAAGTCTTGACCAACTGCCAATTTGGGTTATTCGTGTGTCGCTTGAATTCCGCCCTGACACTGCGAGCCCGATCACGCACTTTTTGAACCTCGACCTGTAGTTGTGGATCGCTAATCATCGATTCCACATCGCGCAATCGTTCGTTGAACTCCGTGAACTGCCCGCCGGTCAGTGGGCCGCCGCCTTGTCCATTCCCCGCCGAACCACCTCCACCGGAATCCTGACCTCCACTGTCCTCTCGTCCGGGTGCGGGCCCTGAATTGGACGCGGCTTTCCCACTTCGTAAACCTGGCGCGCTTCGTCGAATCGAGGATTGCCCATCGGAATTGGCGTTCGGTGTCGTTGGCGCACTGGCATCTGATGAACGGCCCGCCGATTCCCCTCCGCCCGGCGCGTCCCCCGGCGACCCCGATTGAGGCGAATTCGGCTCTGCCGGCGTCTGACCATCGTTTGACTTCGCAGGTGATTCACCGGATGGCGCCCCGCTTCGCTCGCGCGATTCCGCAGGTGCGGTGGACCCGTTTCCCGCATTCGGAGCCGCCGCTGTTCCCGTTGTGTCAGCTTGAGCCTGGGACTGCTGCGATTGAATTTCTTTCTCAAGAGCCGCGGACAGTTCTGCCAGTTCGCGTCGTGCTCGTTTTAGGGATTCGACTTCATTTCCCAAAATCGATTCCGAGGCTTTTTCGATGCCATGATTGAGGTGCTCGATTCCCGCCAACGCCTGCTGCTCCGCTTTAGCAGCCTCGGGTAGGACGCCTTGCTTGATCAACTGTTCGGCTGCATTCATGGCCTGCTCCAACTTCATCTCACGCGTCGAACGAAGCGTGTCATAGAGTTGCTTCGACAGCAGAGGTTCGGACACCTCGGATTCTTCCACCACGTGCTTGGCCTTCTCAAGCAGATCGAGCGTACTGCGCCGATGCTCATGGAACTCCGATTGCAATTGAGATCGCTCTTGCGACTGTCGCAACGTTCGGCGTGATTCGTCACCCAATTGCTGCAGTTGCTGCGCAAGCTGTTTCTCTCGTTCGACCAGTTGCCGCGATTGATCTCGAAGTGTTCGCATCTCGTCTGCAAACTGTGCGGCTGTCGTCTGACGGAAGTCGTCATGCATTTGCTTCAGCTCGCGTTCGGCCCTGGTCCCCACATTGAGCGCCTGCGAGACCTGGCCTTCGCGCAGTTTTTCCGCAGTATCGACCATCCGCTGGCGAGTCTGCTCCAACTGATTCTTCGTTTCGGCAACCATTTCAGGCTGTGTCGACTTGTTCAGCCGATTCCGCAGTTCGTCCGCATCATGCAGCAACTGTTGTTGCTCTTCGCGAAGCCGTTTCAATTGCCGCTCAATCTCGTCACGTTCGGCCGCTTCTTTGGCATGCCGCATCTGCGACTCGAGTTCCTTCATTTGCTGATTGAGTCCGTCTTGTCGTCGAGCCAGTTCTTTCAGACGATCCAAAATCGCAAGTGCCTCTTTGTTGACGTTGGACTGTTCCTTTTTGACCCCGGCTTTTTCCGACTCATAGCGGTTTTCGCTTCTCTTCAATTCCAGGTCTGGCTTTTCTTCATTGTCCTGGCCGCTGCCATTCCCCTTCGACTGCTTCAAATAATGCTCTTTCGAGCGAAGCTTCAGCAACCCTTGATAGGCAGACCGTTCCGCTGCCACGGCTGGTTGAATCTCTGACAGCCGCTTTTCGCGGCGCGTTCGTTCCAGTTCGCGCCGTGCCGATTCCATGGCGTCGCCGATGGACGAAAGAATGGGCTGTAGCTGCGGCTGCGACATCGTTTCGCGAATCACCTGCAGTTTTTCGAGGGCTTCGTTCTGGCTGTCGAAGATCGTCGCCAGTTCGTCGTCGACCTTGGGTGACCATTCCCTTTGGGGGTTGCGCGCGGTATTCCAGGTCGCAACCACGATTTGCCGCTGCAGCTCAATCAGCTTGCCCAAGGAATCGGGCGGCTTTTGCGGACTCTGAACTTCGATGGCCGACTGCTGGTCGATCTGTCGGTAGATCTCATCAAATGACCGGACCTCGGCAAAGAACACGTCACTCGTCGTCTGCCGACGCTCGCCATCAGGACCGTGATCAATCGCATACAGGTAGTAAGTGACAAGTTCGTCGGGTTGCGTGCGAAACTCTTCAAGACGCTGAATGCTCGTCAGCTTGTGCTGCCGTCCACCCGCGAGACTTTGTCCCAACGGCGTGGTCACAGGTTCGTTCGTCGCCACTTGAAAAACAATTCCCGCTTCGAGAATCTCGAAGTCATCGATCGCCGATGCTTCAATCGAAATCTCTTCCAGCGGCGAAACCTTCAAGTCCTTTCCTGGAAAGGCGAGCTTCAAATCCGGCATGCGATTCGGAACAACATCAATGCGAAACTCTTCCGGATCGCGATTCTTACGGCCGGACGAATCGATCAGTTCCAACTTCAGGCGCATTCTTTTGGTCGGAATGAAGCGAGCTTCATAGAGTGTCGAATCAGACGCGGCGACCGCCATCTCCAGCGCGCTGTCGTCGGCAGCGATCAACCTTGCGGACGACAGCAATTTGTTCGTCCGGCATCGAATCGTGACGTCCGTTCCTTCGACAACTGTCGCTTCGAAGCCATCTTCGAGTGTCTTCGGGGACTGCCCGGTGTAGCTGGGGAACTGCAGGAGCAGGTCTGATCGGACGAGCGCCGGCAAGTCATAGACAGAGATCCGGAATTCCTCGGTCTGATGTCCGTCATAGTCAATGCGGTACTGCATGTCGTCCTGCACTGCGGGCAGACGTGTTGCAAAAATGGGATCGTCAAGACTTTTTACCAATGACGTTCGCTGCTCTGCGTTGTCGCCCTGCTTCCAGATCACTTGGACATCAGCGGGGATTTTCCCGCTGAACCGTGTCAAAACGAGTAGGCTTGTCCCGCGTTCCAGTTCGGCATTCCCAGGTTCAACCGTCAAGTTGGCGGCGTTATCTCCAGAGGTTGGCGCGATCTTCGATGAGAGCCGTGCCGATGCGGTATTTGAACTGAATTGGACGGACGCGACACCAATCGCCACGAACGCCGTCAGCGCGATCACCTGCCGAAAAAACGCCGTTTTCATCTGACGATCGGAAACCGCCTCCGCCCAGTCGTTGATACGAGAATGGTGAATTGCTTCCGAGACGACCTGCTGCTGAAGGACATTCATGCGTCCAGTGGCCAAATCGGGCGTCTGCTCTAGCGCGGCTAGCAGGCGAGAATTCAGTTCGGGAAACGTTTGTTCGATCCGTCGTGCGACATCCGTCCGCGACGTGGCGAGGAATCTCGATCTGATCCAGAACACGGTCGCCACCAGTCCGGCTGCAATGAACCAGACCACAAGTGGAATGAACGGCCGACCAACAAGTGCCCAGGCCAAAACCAGCAGCGACAGCACCATCCAGGACATCGTCAGGCGCTGCCACAACCACAGTCGCCCCAGGCGATGGGCGACGTTCAATAACTGCTGGCGAAGCTGCAACTCGGACATACAACAAACCTCCTGAAACGGAGTTCGAAGATTAGCGAGCCGCAGCGCGTTCGAAAACCGCGTCCCACAAGCATATCGCTCGACGAATCGTTCGTCACTCCGACAAATTGCGCAATCAGCAGGTTTTGACAACCACAGGGGGTATGACAGCCGCGCGTCGACCGGTTAGAGTACGAACTGGACAAATTGTAGACCGACCCTGGTTCTGTTCGCGGGCCGACAACCTGAAATATGAAATACTCGCGCGTTTATATCGATGCCATTGGTTACGAACTTGCTCCAGTCGTTGTCACATCCGCGGAAATTGAAGCGCGCCTGGAACCGCTCTACCAAAAGCTGAAGATCCCCAACGGACAGCTTGCGGCTTGGACGGGGATCAATGAACGGCGTTGGTGGCCTGCGGGGCATCGGCTGAGCGACGGCGCGACGGAGGCGGCACGTCGGGCGCTGGAGCACTCCAATGTCGCGGCAGAGGATATTGGAGTCTTGATCTATGCAGGCGTCTGCCGCGAACAATTCGAACCCGCAACAGCCTGCAGTGTCGCCGCCAATTTGACGATCAGCCCCGATGCGTCGGTCTTCGACGTCAGCAACGCCTGCCTGGGCGTATTGAATGGGATGGTCGATATTGCGAATCGCATCGAGTTGGGCCAGATTCGAGCAGGGATCGTTGTTTCCTGCGAAACAGCGCGTGAGATCATCGACTATTCGATTCAGCGTCTGCTGGAAGACATGACAATGGAAGCGTTCACGACATCCCTGGCCACCTTGACGGGTGGGTCGGGCGCTGTCGCGGTTCTGCTGACAGACGGATCATTTTCGCGCGAACGCTCACACCGATTGCTGGGTGGCGTGACCAAGGCGGCACCCGAACATCATGCGTTGTGCCGCTGGGGATTTGAATCGCTTCTGCCTGCCGCGATCAGCAAAGTTGACGCGATCCTGCCACCGTCCGTGACACACACCAAATTTGGCAGCCTGCTACCCAGTTTGGTTCAGGAGAAATTCACCGGGATGCTGCCAGCCCGCCTTTCGCACGCCTTCACGCAATTTATGCAGACCGATTCCATTAGCGTGCTGAAACACGGCGTGGATCTCGGAATGAGTACCTGGCGGTCATTTCTGACGAAGATCGGATTCTCGCCTGAACAGATCGACAAGGTCATTTGCCATCAAGTCGGCAAAGGCCACCGCGAACAGGTGTTGAGTGCCCTAGGAATCTCGCAAGATAAGGATTTTTGCACGTACCCGTACCTGGGCAACATCGGCACCGTGTCTTTGCCACTGACCGCCGCGATCGCGGACGAACGCGGATTTCTCAACAAGGGTGACCGCGTTGGATTTCTGGGGATTGGCAGCGGGCTGAACTGCCTGATGCTTGCCATCGACTGGTGACGATGGCAAGCCGACAGTTCCGGTTGAGAGTCCCACTCGAGAACGGAGATCGATGACACGAATTCATCTCGTCGGCGACCAGAGGTCGCCGGAGACGAGAAGTGCCACAGATCAGTATTGTCGGATGACGCCCACGACAATTCCGATCACCACAATTCGATTGACGAACTGCGGCGCATCGGTCTTGCGAGCCGATTCAAGCCGAATCCGGTGGCTTTCCTGATACAGGCGTTTCACACCTGTCGAACCGTCTTCGTAAACCACCACGGCCAGATCACCATCTCGGAACGTCGGCTGGCGATGTAGCACCAGCGTATCGCCCTCGACGATGTGATCTTCTTGCAGGCCGGTTCCCCGAATCCGCAGACAGCAGTGATCGGTCGAGCTGAACAATCCACTGAAGTCCAAGCGATCTTCAGGATTGCCCGCGGGAAAGACCTCACCAATCGTCAGTTGTCCGGCGAAGGGCAACTCGGTCAGCGGATGAGGAGGATTGGAGAGTTGAATGGCGCGTGACATGTGCGATTCACGCGAGATCATCCCCTTCTTCTCAAGCGCCTTCAGGTGACACATCACCCCATTCGGAGACTTGATTTCAAACTGCGTTCCAATCTCGCGGACAGTTGGTCCGTAACCGCGAGTCACAATCTTCTCGCGCAAGAAATCATAGATCTCTTGTTGACGGGAAGTCAGCGTTGGTTTGGTCATCTCGGTACCTTCATGATCAATCGAGTTCGAAAGGGCCTACCCTTTGGAATCCTCCCCCATTGCGATACTGTACTTACTCTCATGAAAAATCGCATCTTCAGGTTTTCAGGAAATACCTTAGTTCGCGATAATTAAAGGTAGCATTTAACACACCTTACGAAAAACTGAACAAAAACGCTTCAGACATTAAAGCATAAAGTCGCATCCCGTAAAAGCCACTTCTGTTCACCCTGTGACCCGACTTTAACGATTAGGCCGAATCGCCTGACGTGATCGGCGATCACGAGCACGCATGTATAGTACACATGGCGTCAAGTCGACACTGGGACTGCCCCGAGGATCGCTTCGGATGCAGGAAGCCATATCGAGATCTTTGAGAACCGAGCCACCACCATTCTCGATACAATCGGATTGATTGATATATCCGATTTCCGCCCTTCAAACGGCATTCGACGCGAGAACAGGGTAGACGATCAAAAGGGATCTGCCGCGGGTCATTGAACTGTGATCTATGTTGCATTTATGCATCGTGGACTTCTTGGGCCGGACGTTCTCGATTCTGAATCACCACGATTGACGAAGACCACCAGACGGCGGAAAGCTGGACGAGCGGAAGCATGCGCGATAAGTCGATCGCCAATTTGTGCTATTTTTTATTCACGCTGACGACGGCCACGTTGTTTTTGCGCCCGGCCGAACTGTTTATCTGGTTGGCCGACTGGCCGATCTACGAATCACTGATTTTGTCGACGCTGTTCCTCAGCCTTCAATCGATTCAAGGACACTTCAGTTGGTTTTATCTGCAACGGCAGCCGATCACGCTATGCGTTACGGCGGTGTTGCCTGCGATCATCGTTTCTCACCTGCAACACGTCTACATCGGTGGTGCGATCGAAGGGGCGACGCTGTTCGTTAAAACACTGATCTACTACGGACTTCTCGTGACGGTCGTCAATTCACCGTCGCGTCTGCGCGGATTCATGCTGGTGGTGGCGATGTGTGCCACGACCATGGTCATGTTGTGTGTCATAGACTTTTTTGAGATTGTCGACTTCGAATTTATTCAGCATCTCGATGACAACGACAGCGTGACGGACGAAGGCGAAGTCGTCACCGTCCTTCGGATGCGCGGCACGGGTATCTTTCAGGATCCCAACGATCTGGCTGCGGCCGTCATGCTCGCCGGAACCCTTTGTGCGTATTTTCTGACCGACAAATCTTTCGGCAGTTTGCGTTTCGGCTGGCTCATTCCACTTTCGATCTTGTTCACCGGCCTGATCTGCACCAAATCTCGAGGCGGATTACTTGCCTGTGGTGTTGCAGGATTGATGTACATCATTTGCCGCTACGGGGGAAAGGTGGCGACCGTCGCAGCCGTGGCGGGAGCTTGTGCCTTGCCGTTCGTCGCGAGCCGCCAAACCGAGGTCGACCTTGAAGAAGGAACCGGACAAGAACGAATTCAACTTTGGCGCGACGGATTCGATGCCCTGAAATCTCCCGACATTCTGTTTGGGATTGGACAGGGTGGCTACCCGGATGTTGCGGGACTGGTCGCCCATAACTCATTCATTCACGCGTACGTTGAACTCGGGATTGTCGGAGGCACTTTCTTTTTTGGTGGATTTTTCTTTGCGGCCATGCAGCTTTACCGGATGGTTCGGATTCCTGAAGAAATCGAGAATCCTGAGTTGTTGCGCATGCGACCGTTCATCGTGGCCCTGCTCGCAGGCTGGGCCACCGCACTCTGTTCGCTCTCGCGCTGCTACGTCGTGCCGACCTACCTGGTTCTCGGCACCTGTGCGTCTTATCTCAATCTGGTTTGGATTTACACCGATGCGGGCGAACCGCTCGTCATTTGGAACCGTGGACATCTGTTTCGCCTCGTTGTCGCGAGCGGATGCATGTTCACCGGTCTCTACGTTTTCACCGCGATTTTGGCTCGATAGGGAATCAGGGACTTGAGTTCATCGTCAAATAGCTTCGTGTCCGAGACCACGATTCAGCAGCCGACTGCCGAACCTGTGCCCCCGTTGCGCCTGGAGATCTTGCCGGCAACGTCGCGGACGGCTGCGATGGAAATCTGGCAAAAAGTCGAATGCGACCTGCGATCGACACGCATGATGGTCTCATCCGTTTGGACCGAGACATGGCTGAGCCATTTTGGACAGTTGATTCCGCATCAATTCGCCGTGGCCTATCGCGGAGAGGTCGCCTGCGGAATTGGGCTGATCACTCAAGGAATCGGCCAGCGAAATGGCCCAATTCGGACCCAAACGTACCATTTGGGGACCGCAGGCGAACCCGAAATGGATTCCGCGTGTGTGGAATACAACGCCCTGCTTGTCCAACCGACAGATCGACTCGAATTTCAACGGGCAATCTGGACCTGGGCCGGCCAGCAATACGACTGGGAAGAATTTCGGCTGGATGGGTTTCATGAAGACGATGTACGCGATTGGATCACCGCCGATCCGCGCTGGACGGTAGTCATCAAGCCGGCGCGGTATTTCGACGTGAAGACCGCGCGTGAGAACAACGTCGATCCGCTCACACTTCTCGGCCCGCAGACACGGTCCGCGATTCGCCGCAGCCTGCGCCGGGCTGGTTCGAATCAATGCGAATGGGCTGAAACCGCAGCGGACGCCGAACGCATTTTTGCCGAGCTGACCGAACTGCATCAGGCCCGCTGGAACTCGGATGGGAAACCCGGTTGTTATTCCAGTCGCATCTTCCACGATTTCCATCTCGACCTACTCCATCGGCTGGTCCCTCTTGGCTTGATGGGACTCTTTCGCGTCCGCAGCGATGAAGGCACAATTGGCTGCAATCAGGTTTTGATCGACCAGAACCGCGTCTGTATCTATCAGAGCGGGCGGATCCTACCGACCGATCATCGTCTGAGCGCGGGGGTTGTGGTCGACTACATGTTGATTGAAGAGAGTCGACGACGCGGATTTGATGCAGTCGATTTTCTCGCAGGCGATTCGCCGCACAAGCGACGGTTGTCGACGCATAGCACCCCGCTCGCCTGGGCTGTCTATCGTCGGCCTAGCCTGAAACACAGCCTGATTGATGGGCTAAGAACCGTTAAGCACGCCATCCGCAGAACATTTCGCTCACCCGTGAAGAATATTGACCCGCCAAAAGACGTCTGACGCAATTCATCATCACGCTTGTCATCCGAAAGTCGAATCGAAATGGTCCTCGCCGCGACACCGCTGAAAACCCAACCCGCCGCCGAGAATCCGTCACGACCGTTGCGCGTCTGCCATGTCAGCTTGACGCTCAAAACGGGAGGACTCGAACGAATCCTGGCTGATCTGGCGCGACATCACAATCGGGACGCTTGCCTGCCGGAATTTATCGCCATTCGCGAAGTCGGACGATTCGCCGATGAGATTCGCAGTGCGGGCGGTACCGTCCATCTCTTGAATCCAGCGGGTCGGTGGGGGCAAATCGCTCAAATGCGGAAGCTCTTCCGTGAGCGACAGTTCGATGTTGTCCATACCCACAACACCTATCCCCACCTGTATGCCAGTATCGCCGCCAGACTCGCCGGAGTCCCTGTCGTCGTGAATACGCGTCATGGGCAGCGTGCAGGACACGGCTGGAAATCACGCACGCAGTTTCGGTGGGCCAGCCATCTGGTCGACCGGATCATCGCCGTCTCGGATGACGCCGCGGGGCTTTGCATCAATGCCGATCACGTCCCGGCCGGCAAAGTTCGGCGGATCTGGAATGGCATCGACCTGTCTGACTTTGCATATCGGGGCCCGGCACAGCACATGTCGGCCATCGCGGTCGCTCGGCTGTCGGCCGAGAAGGACTTCCCAACACTCCTCAGAGCCGTCCAGGAAGTTGTCAAACGGCGTCCCGATTTTCGGCTGGTCATTGTGGGAGGTGGCCCAGAACGACAACGACTCGATCAAATCACCGCCGAATTGGGGATCGAACAGCAGGTGCAGTTCCTGGGCGAACGAACGGATGTTCCCTTGTTGCTCCCACAATCCGGATTCTTTATTTGTTCGTCACTGACAGAAGGGATTTCACTGACGCTTCTCGAAGCGATGGCAGTTGGGCTGCCCGTCGTTGCCACGGCGGTCGGTGGAAATCCCGAAATCGTACTGCCCGAAAAAACGGGGTACCTGGTTCCGGCGCAGAACCCTCAGGCGCTGGCGGACGCCATCGAGATGATGTGTCGCAATCAATCGCAATGGACTTCGATGGGGCAGGCGGGTCGGGCACGTGTCAGTGAATGCTTCGACGTTCGCCGCATGGCCGCCGACTACGAACAGCTCTACCGAGAACTGCGTTGGAAGCCCGCGAGTCAATTGTAAAACAGATCGAGTTCACCGGACGCATCACCCCCATCAAAGCGCCGCTGCCCCTGTGAAATCACACGATTCACAAGACCGTTCATCGGCATGCAAAACGAAACGATCAACATGTACGACAAACTGTATCGACATCTGCTGTTGCCATTTTTCGATGGTGTGGTGAAGCGCCGCCAAACGATGACCCATTGGCGGAATGCAGAACAGACTCAGTGGCTGAGCCGTGACGAACTCGAAAAACGGCAGCTCGAGGCACTGCGTCAACTGCTAGCACATGCGGATCGCACCTGCGCGTACTATCGCGATGACTGGAGTGCACGCAGTATGAACGTGTCATCACTGCAGTCGTTGAACGACTTTCAGCGTTGGCCGCTGATCACACGAGAAACCATTCGCCAGAATCGCCTGGCCATGCGCACCACCGCCGCCGTGAAACGAATGACGAAGGCGACGGGCGGTTCCAGCGGTGAACCGTTACAATTTGATCTCGACAGCGGAAGCAATGACCGGCGAACCGCCATGATGTGGCGAGGCTACAACTGGGCCGGCGGTGCTCCAGGCACCCGGCAGCTGTATGTCTGGGGAACGCCCGTGGGAAACATTCCCACCTGGAAGCGAATCAAGACCGATCTGCATCACCGGTTCGACAACCATCGGGTGCTGAGCTGCTTTGAATTTACGCCAGACAAGATGCGATCACATTTCGAGCGGATGAACAGTTACCGTGCAGACGTCATCGTCGCCTATACCAACCCACTTTACGAATTCGCCCGCTATCTGCAGCGGGAAGGCCTGACGCCGGTCGCGCCGAAATCCATCATCGTCGGCGCTGAAAAACTTCATCCGTTTCAGCGTGAACTGATCGAGCAAATCTTCCGCGCACCGATCTTTGAAACATACGGCTCACGCGAATTCATGCTGATCGGAGCGGAATGCGAGAAACATTGCGGCCTGCATCTGAGCATGGAAAATCTGCTGGTCGAAGTACTGAACGACGACGGCACTCCGACCCCCGCGGGTTCCGAAGGAAATGTCGTCATTACCGATCTGTTTAACTTCGGCATGCCCTTCATTCGCTACGTGAACGGCGATCGAGCCATTGCGGGATTTGATTCCTGTCCGTGCGGCCGCGGCCTGCCGCTGCTCAAACAGGTTGTCGGTCGGCAGCTCGATACGCTCGATACCCCCGATGGACGCAAAATTCCAGGCGAGTTCTTTCCGCATCTCATCAAAGATTATCCCAGCATCCGACGCTTTCAGGTCATTCAAGAAACCATCCAAGAAATCACACTGAAGCTGGTTGTCGAAGGGGGAAATCTGACGCTGGCCGAACGGGAACGGCTATTGTCGGATATCCGTCGATGTGCGGGAACGGTGGTCGACGTGCAGCTTCAGCTTGTTGACGAGATCCCATTGACGAAGGCAGGAAAACTGAAAGTCGTCGTGCACGCCATCTGATCTCTGACGATTAGACGGACTCACCCCAAGCAACCCGCGGTCCCCAAAGAATTGTCGAAACATGACGATGACCGAACAACTGCCATCACCGACGACCACGCGACGCGAGATTCTCGCGTTTGCAACCGATCACGATCGCGCCATTTCCGACTGGGCCGCGTTGTTTGATCGCGATCCCGTGGCGAATCCCTACCAGCATCCCGACTATGTTCTGGCCGAACTCCGCTCCAAGCCAATCGGCCGTGCAATTCACCCCGTCGTTCTGCGTGATGGGTCCGAGCAGGAATGCGACGCGATTGGGGTGCTCGTCCCGAAAACAATTCGAACGAACCAAGTCGGAGGCATCGGCCCAGGATGGTCACTTCAAGGATTGCGATTGGTGGGCGGCAGCTTCCTGACCGCCGACCAATCGCTTGAAACACAGTCGAGCTTGCTCTCTGCAGCCGTCGCACACTCGGCGAAAGCGGGTGCCGACTTTCTTTTGATCGAAGACTTGGACGAACAGTCCAATTTGTCGCACGCGGCATTGATGCCCGGTGTCCACAATTTTCAACGATTCCCCGTTCGTGAAATTCAGGCACGATGGCGAATTGATTTTCCCGAAAACGAACAGGACTACTGGAACCGCTTTTCCGGAAGAACGCGGTATGCGTTCCGCACTCGTCTCAAGAAGATTGGTGCCATGGAGCTGGAGCGCATCACCACCGTCGAACAGTTGCCGGCATTCCTGGCTGCGGCCCACGAGATCTCAAAGCAAAGCTGGCAGTCCCGGCAGTTCGGGCTCAGAATCAAGAATGACGAAACCGAAAAGCAATTGCTGTCGATCCTGGCGCAACACGGTTTCCTGCGCAGCTACTTGATGCGAATTGAAGGGAAACCTGCCGCGTTCGCAATCTGCCACCAGCACGCAGGCGGCTTCCGTTATGAAGAAATTGCCTACTGCGCCGAGTTCAGCCTGCTGTCACCGGGTGAAACAATGCTGCAGCAAATCATTGTGGATCTGTTTCAGCACCAAAAGCCTAACTGGTTTGATTTCGGTGGCGGCGACGCAGAATACAAACGCAAGTTTGGAACCAATTCCGGCCGCAGCCAGACACTGTGGTTGGTTCCGCGTACCTGGCGTGCGGGTTCGGCGCTGTCATATTTGAATACCTGCCGCAGCGTCCGTTCGTCCGTTCGGTCCGCCATTGACGCCTGTGGACTTTCAACGAAAGTCCGACAGTGGTTGCGGTATGGCCATCATTCGGCTCAGGCAGCGACACCCGCCGCGAGCACCACCGCGAACTCCGTAGATCAAGCCGATTCCTCCGATCAGATAGGACGGTGATTCCGATGAAAATCTTGTTCTTCTCGTACGCATTTCCCAATCCGATCACCCCGACTCTCGGGACGTTCAATCGCACCATGATTGCGGGACTGGCCACGCAGCATGACGTTCAGGTCGTGTCACCCGTTCCGTTCACCGAGGTCTGGAAGGCGAGTCTGACGGGACAATTGCCGCGTGGCCTGAACGATTCGACATTTCAGGCCGTGCCCGGCGTGACGACCCAATACTGCACCTGGTACTACACACCCAAGTTGCTAAGGACGCACTACGGTGATTTCATGCGGCGGAGTGTCGGCAGAACCTTGCATCGAACGCTCGAAGCGTTTCGCCCTGACATTGTGCTGTCGTATTGGACTCATCCCGATGGCGAAGTGGCCGTCGCCGCGGCACATCAGCACGGCATCCGCGCCGTGGCGATGGTGGGCGGCAGCGACGTGCTCATTAACGGACGAAGCGGGGCACGCCGTGATTCGATTCTCAATGTCCTTCGGGCGGCTGATGGCGTCGTGACCGTCTCGGAAGACATCCGCAATGTCCTGCTACTCGACGGCATCCCGTCTGAGAAGGTGTTCACATCACGACGGGGAATCGACCGTCACCTGTTTCATGACGGAGACACCACACTGGCGCGTCGCAAATTGGGGATTCCCAACGATCGCCCGATCTTGCTCAATGTCGGACGACTGGTTGACGTCAAAGGTCACAAGTACCTGATCGAAGCCTGCCGGTTGCTGGTGGATCGTGGCATTCAATTCCGCTGCGAAATCATTGGCGATGGTCCGCTTCGCCCCGCGATCGAACAGCAGATTGATCAGCACGGTCTTGAAGAGACGATCAAATTGCGTGGATCGCAGTCACCCGCGCAACTTGCCGAATGGTATCGCGCAGCCGATCTCTCGATTCTGACCAGCCTCTCGGAAGGGGTTCCGAATGTGCTGCTCGAATCCATTGCGAGCGGAACCCCATTTATCGCATCAAACGTGGGCGGGATCCCTGAAATCACGGACGAGACCTTCGATCGTCTCGTTCCAGCTGCCGACCCGGTCGCACTCGCCGATGCAATCGCCGATCAACTTCCCCGACTTCAAACGTTTCCTTGTCGATCGCGACGCTTCGAACCCCAAACGGTCCGACAGGCCGCTGAATCCTTTTCGGCGCTGCTGCGCTCGATCCATTCCGGACGCATCACGAGCCCCGATTCGAAACGGTCGCGGCATGAAAACGATCCGAATCCGTCTTCGAACACACGGTCGGACACCTCGACCGCGTCTCAATCACACATTACGACTCCGACCCCGGCCGAAACTTTGGCAGCCGAAGACGAAGGAGCACGTACTGGCGAACACTACCAATTGCGCCAGGCCATCCAGGCCAGGATTGCAAACGGGGATCAATCGGCAGTGGCTGGTCGCGATCGCGTACGATACATCGAGACTGTCCCAAGTCCCTCGGTCCAAATCACTCCCCGGCAGCCTCCGCGATATGACGACAATGCGGTTATCCCGAGGGAACGCGAAGGCGTCCTTTACGGTCCCTGATTGAGCAAAGACGCGACAATGAATGCCATTCGACAATTTCTGAAACAAGCTCTCACCGCGTGCGTCCCGCGTCGTCGGCTGCTCGTGCACGGACCTCGCTCGACGGGATCAAAACCGCGAATCGCCCTCACGTTTGATGACGGTCCCCATCCGGAGCATACGCCGCGACTGCTGGACCTGCTCGATCGCCTAGCACTTCGCGCCACATTCTTCGTCGTCGGCCAGAATGCCGAAAGATACCCGCATTTGTTGCAGCGAATGTCGGCGGCGGGACACGAGATTGCCAATCACACCTACACGCACTCAGAGCCGCGTCAGACCTCGGCAGTTCAATTTTTGGATGAAATTCAGCAAACAGACCGACTGGTGGAACAGCTCACAGGGCGGACGATGACCACGATGCGTCCTCCGAAAGGTGAACTCAACCTCTCAAAACTACTGGGGTTGTGGCGTGCGAGAAAGACGGTCGTGCTGTGGAATGTCGACCCGAAAGACTATCGCATGCAAAGTGTCGATGATGCCACAAAATGGTGCGAATCCTATCGACCAGGCGATGGCGACATCGTCCTGCTCCACGACATTCATCCCTATGCAGTTCAGGTCATCGAGACACTCGCGACGCGCGGTGTTTTCAAGCAGTTCGAGACGATTCCGGTCAGCAAATGGAAACGTCAGGACCAGGCAGTTGCCCGTCAGGAGACGACCTCGAGTGGAGCACGGACATGACCGTGCATGCGCAACAGGCGGTAGCAACAATTACGCCGCCGTACTACGCCGTGATCTTTTCCTCGGTACGAACCGACGTCGACGATTCCGGTTACGCCGAAATGGCTCAACGAATGGAGCAACTGGCGCGGGAACAACCCGGATTCCTGAAAATTGAGAGTGTCAGAGACGAAAACGGCTTGGGAATCACGATCTCTTATTGGAAGACGCTTGAAGCGATTTCCGCCTGGCGCCAACACGCAGAACATCGTGTCGCGCAGGAACGAGGAAAGTCGACCTGGTACCAGTCGTTTGAATTGCAGATTTGTCGAGTTGAACGCGCCGCCACATTCCATCGCCCAGACTAGTCAAAGTCATGTTTTCGCCACGAGTCAAGCACACCCCTTACAGACCGCAACGATGATGACGGCCACCGCCAAGACTTCGAATGCCGATGAATCGACTCCCGTTCCCGCGACGCGTCGGCTGCTGCTTGTCGCCTACAATTTTCCTCCTGTCGGGGGAGCAGGCGTTCAGAGGCCGGTAAAATGGGTCAAGAATCTCCGCCAACTCGGTTGGGACGTCACGGTCCTGACAACCGAGAATGCCTCCGTTCCAACCAGAGACGAGAGTCTGCTAGCCGATATTCCTGACGACGTTCTCGTGCTGCGGGCTCGAACCTGGGAGCCCGACTACCGCACGAAGCAAGGGTTGGTTCAATCGGAGAGCTCCGGCAATCCGGGAATTGTCTCACGCATCAAATCGGGACTTAAAGGACTGGTGAAGCAGGCGGTCAAGCTGGCACTGCAACCCGATCCCCAGGTCTTGTGGGTGCCCAATGCACTGAAGGTCGGCCGTCGGGTCTTGCGAGAATTGCATCACGACGCAGTCCTGGTGACGGCCCCCGCGTACTCCAGCTTCTTCATTGGCACCGCCCTGAAGCGAGAATTCGGACTACCTCTCATTCTCGATTTTCGAGACGAATGGGACATGAGCGGCCGCTATCTCGAAAACGCGCAGCGAGATTGGTTCTCGCGCAGCGTCCAGCACAGAATGCAAAACTACGTGCTTCGGCGGGCCGACGCCGTCGTGGCGACGACAAAAGCCAGTACCGCCAATCTCGCCGAGAAACTGGCACTTATCGGTCGCACCGCAACCCGCACTGAAACGATCTACAACGGTTTCGACGAAGAAGATTTCGCCGACATCAGTCCGTCGGTACAGAGCCCGCACCAGTCGAATTCTCACTTCCGTCTGGTCTACACCGGTACGCTGTGGAACCTGACCACCATTGAACCGCTGGTCCACGCCATCATGGCCTTACATGTGCGTGCACCCCAACTGGTGTCGAAACTGGAACTCGTCTGTGTCGGACGGAAGACTCCTGAGCAGTCGAAAATCCTCGCGCGTTTGAACGACACGGGATGCCGCTTGGAACTGATCGACTATTGCGATCACACCAAAGTCTTGGACTGGCTGCGGTCCACAGACGCTGTCTGTTTGCTGCTCAGCGATGTGATCGGTGCGGAACGGGTCGTGCCCGCCAAACTGTTCGAATACCTGGCGATCCGCAAAGACCTGTTGGCGATCGTACCGCGCGGTGAAACTGCGGACATTGTCCGCAGGTATTTTCCCCAAGGTCAGATTGAACCTCAAAACGTCAACGGAATCGCGGACTGGATCGAAAGCCGCTTGTCGGGCGCGCTCAGCTCGGCAGTGGACGCCCGCAATGACATTCATGAATACAGTCGCCTGACGCAAACACGGCACTTGGTAAAAACACTCGAACACCTCGTGCAAGACCGCACGCCCCAGGGTGGAAAGGCGGCGCCATGACGATTGGTTCGCAATGTCTGCTTTGGCTCAGCCTGATTGGGCTGTGGTACATTTACGCCGGATACCCACTTTTGATGTGGATCTGCGCGAGGCGATTTCCTCGGCCTCAGTTGAAACAGAGCGAACCACGAACCTTGTCGATCGTGATCGTCGCCCATAACGAGTCGAAGAATCTGCCGCGAAAACTGGCAAGTCTGTTCTCGTGCAGCCAATCGCAATGGATTCAAGAAATTCTGATTGGTTCGGATGGTTCAACGGACGACACGGTCACGACGACTCAATCCTATCCCGATCCACGCGTCCGCGCAGTCGATTTCGCCATGCGTCGCGGCAAGCCTGCAGTCCTCAACGATCTTGTGCCGGAATGCACTGGCGAGTTCGTCTTGCTCGCCGATGCCCGGCAAGACTTCGATCATGACTGCCTTGAACGGCTACTCGAGAACTTTGCCGATCCACGCGTGGGTGTGGTCTCGGGCGAGCTGATCCTTCGGAGTGCCCCCGGTGAAACGACGGCCGCACAAGGGATCGGATTTTATTGGAAGTACGAGAAGTTCATTCGTCGGTCCGAAAGTCATTTTCGAGGTGTTCCCGGCGCGACCGGTGCCTGCTACGTCATTCGAAAATCTCTTTTCCGTCCGATTCCCGAACAAACGATTCTGGACGATGTTGCGATTCCGATGCTGGCCGTTCAGCAGGGGGCACTTTGCGTATTTGAGCCCCGGGCACTGATTTTTGATAAGCCTTCACAATCGACGCGGCAAGAGTCCGTACGAAAGCGTCGGACCATTGCCGGTGCGGCGCAGCTAATTCAACTGTTTCCGCAATGGCTCTCGCCGCTCCGCAATCCATTGTGGCTGGAGTTTGTCTCGCACAAGCTGCTTCGACTCGCTTCGCCCATCCTGTTGGTCACAGCGTTCTTGACCAACCTGACACTGCTCGCACACCCCTTGTACCGCCTGCTGTTCGCCGCGCAGGTCACCTTTTTCGCCTCGGCAGCGATTGGATGGTTCTTTCAAGTGATCGGTCGACGTGCGGCCATCTGCGGCCCGTCACTGATGTTCTTGACACTGAATTATACGACGGCCCTAGCGCTCTGGGACGCGGTTCGATCACGCTATCGCGTCACTTGGCAGAAGTAGGAGTTTCTTGTGTTTGTGACCGTGATCGTCATGATCCTGTTGTCTCTGCTGGCCGCTACCGGATGGTTCATATGGGGAAAGCTGCGCGCCATCGGTCTCGATCGGTGGGTTCCCGCCTACGTTTTTCCGCTTGAAGTCACGCCGCGCATCAATGTCGATGAGGAACCCCTCGATCTGTTCATCGCGGTGTGCGACCATTACGAACCTGAGTGGGGCAACCCGACAGTCGAGACCGCCCTGTCCCGGGTACAGCGCTGGCATGACGAATACCCACGGCAGCTTGAACAATTCACGGACGTCAACGGACGACCGCCACGACACACGTTCTTCTATCCGCAGGACCAGTACCGGCCCGAGTATCTGGATGTCCTCGCACGGCTTTGCGAACGAGGCTTCGGAGAAGTCGACGTCCATTTGCATCATCACGACGATACGCCCGAAGGACTCGAAGAAAAACTCGATTCATTCCGGCAGGTGCTATACCACCGACATGGGCTCCTTCGTCGCGATCCCGTCACGAACGAGATCGTGTATGGGTTCATTCATGGGAATTGGTGCCTGTGCAATTCTCGCCGCGACGGCCAATGGTGCGGCGTCGATCACGAGATTCCGATCCTGTTGAAGACGGGTTGTTACGCCGATTTCACCATGCCTTCGGCCCCAAGCGACACGCAGACCACGACGATTAACAGTCTCTATTACGCACTCGATGTACCGGGGCAGCGCAAATCACACGACCGCGGCATTCGCGCCGAAGTCGGCAAGACGGCCCCCAACGACAGCCTGCTGATGGTCCAGGGTCCACTGTTGTTTGACTGGTCACGCAAGAAGTTTGGCCTGGTCCCCAAGATTGAAAATGGCGATCTACTTTCAAATCATCCGCCCACGATTCAGCGAACCAAGCTTTGGATAGAAGCGGGAGTGACGGTCAAGGGGCGACCGAACTGGCGGTTTGCAAAGCTGCATACGCATGGCTGCAAGTCGGGCAATATCGACATGTTGCTCGGTCCCAATTACCAGCAGTTTCATCGCGACCTGGCCGAACGTCACAGAGCGCAGCCGAACTTCCGCTATCACTACGTATCGGCCTGGGAGATGGCTCAATTAATTCATCAGGCCGAACAAGGTGCCACGGATGTCGTGATCCCCGGCCATGCTCGAAGTCGCGCCTGACATTCGCGAGCCGTATGACCGTAACGCGACTCACGCCATTTTGGCTTCTTAGCGAAAGTTCAATGGATCGACATCGATCTGGTACTCGACATTCGGATGGCTCGGGAATTGCGGCGCGGCCTGTAGCCAGACCAATCGCAATTGCTCCACTTCCGAAGCCGCCAGTTGCAGGTGATAGCGAAAGTTCGCTTTGAGCCGCGTGACGGGACAAGGTGCCGGGCCTAGGATCTTGACATCAGCGGCCAAATCTTTCGCGGCGACGCGCATCAGCTCGCCCACTTTCGCCGCGTATTCCCGGACTTCCTCTTCCTTGGGACCCCGCAAAATCACACGTGCGAGATGTGCATAGGGCGGAACTTTCAGTGCACGACGATGCGCAAGTTCCTCTTTGGCAAATCCCAAGTAGTCATGCTGCGCCGCTCGAGTGATCGCGTACTGCGTCGGCGACCCCGTCTGAACCAACACACGTCCGCCACGATGACTTCGCCCTGTTCTGCCTGCCACCTGCGCAATGAGCTGAAACGTGCGTTCGGCGGACCGGAGATCAGGCTGATGCAGCAGCGTGTCCGCATCGATGACACCCACCAGCGTCACGTTGGGGAAATCAAGCCCCTTGGCGATCATCTGCGTGCCCAACAGGATCTGCACGTCGCCATGCCGGAACTTCTCCAGTGCCTCGTCATGCGCTCCGCGTTTCTGCATGGTGTCGCTGTCCATTCGTAAACATCGATAGTCCGCAAACCGAGCCTGAACCTCATGCTCAAGCCGTTCTGTTCCCAAGCCAAGATAGGCGAGTCCCGGTCGACCACATTCAGGACAAACGGCGGGAGGCTTGATCGAGAAGTTGCACGAGTGACACAGTGCAATGGCCTTCTGCTTGTGCCAGGTCAACGTCACATCGCAATCAGCACACTTCACCCCCTGCCCGCAACCTCGGCACCACAAAACGGGCGCAAACCCTCGCACGTTCAGAAAGAGAATGACCTGACCGCCATCTTTCAGGGCCGTATTCATCGCTTGAAACAGGTTGCGTCCAATCGCCGATCCTTTGCCAATCGCGGCGTCGTTTCGGGTGTCCACGATGACGACGGGCGGAAGCGGCAGATCCTCGACGCGACGAGGCATCGAAAGCAGCGTGTCACGACCATCAATCACATGATTCCACGATTCAAGTGTGGGGGTCGCCGATCCGAGGATGAGCGGAATCTGTTCGATCTCGGCCCGGTGACGTGCGACCTCGCGAGCGTGATAGCGCGGGGTATTGTCCTGTTTGAAACTTGTCTCATGCTCTTCGTCAATGACGATCATCCCCAGGTGGGGCGTCGGTGCAAAGATGGCGCTGCGGGCACCGACCACAACCTGGACGTCGCCGCTGGCGATCTGTTTCCAATAGCTGTGACGCTCGGAATCCGTCAGGTGGCTGTGAAGCACGGCCACCGATGAAAATCGGCTCCGGAAACGCCGGATGGTTTGAGGTGTCAGACTGATTTCCGGAACAAGCATGATCGCCTGACGCCCATAGCTGACGATCTCTTGAATTGCGCGAATATAGACTTCGGTCTTGCCGCTGCCCGTCACACCGTGAAGCAGCATCGTTCGATGCTTCCGGGATTGCACCACTTCAAGAATCGAATTGACCGCACGCATCTGATCCGGGTTCATGACAAGTTCGCGGTGTGCTTCAATTGTTGCGGGTGCCAGTGGCGTCATCACGCGTTCGCGCACCGGCACGATCAACTCTTTCTCGCGCAGCGACTGAATCGGCGAAACACCGCAATCCGCGGCTTTCGAGATTTCGTCCACGGGCATTGGCCGATTGGCCGCGATCAGCACCTCGAGCACCGTACGCTGTTTCGCTCGCAGCTTCAGCGCATCAAGTGCCTTTGCCACGTCGGCCGGCGCGGCCGGGGCAACGGCCCCTGTGTCCTGGACAGCCGGTTCAGAAGCCAGCCCGAGAAGTCCGCGTACACGCTCCGCCAGAACGTAGAACGTGATGTCGCGCGTCCCTGCGTTCGTCTTCACCCCTTTGGGGATCACGGTTTCCAGGACCTGTCCCCAACCACACAAGTAGCGATCCGCAATCCAACGCGTCAGCGTTAGCATCCGGCTGTCGATCAGTGGTTCGCGATCGAGCACAGTCGCAAGCGTCTTCAACGTGCGGCCCGCGGGTAAGGTCGTTTGCAGGCCGACGCAGTATCCATCAGTCAGCTTGTCGCCACGACCAAAAGGTACCTGCACGCGCTGACCGGGTCCGATCAGGTCACGCAAGCCTTCAGGGACGATGTACTGATAGATTGTCGTCAGCGGACGATTGAACACAACGTCCGCAATCAATTGATCAACGGACGCAGCAACTTCCCAGGCTTCGAGATTGGCAGGAAGCTCGTCTTCAGAAAACAGTTGGTTCTGACGAGGGCGGTTCAAAGAACGGTTCACAGAAGACGCTAGAGAGAACAGACCACGATTCCACAACCGATACGCGGAGACTGAATTGTATCCGCGTATTCTGATCCGTGAGGCAATTCTCGTTGATTCGTCGGGGAGTCAGGTCGAAACACGACTCTCCACGAGAACCTCGTTGCCAAGCTCCCGCTTGGCAACGCTGCTTTCAATCTGATCCTCGTCAGGCGGTGAACGACAGATGATCTTAATGAGCGTTCCCAAGCGGGAGCTTGGGAACGAGAGACCCGCGACGGGTACCGCTTGCCGGAAATCTACTTGCTAACCAGCCAGGGCAACGGTTCGCCTGCTTTGGGCAATTTCACAAGTTGCACGCCCGTCACCGCTTTGTGTTCGGCAACTTCCGTCAGCGTCGCCGCATCGGGTTCGTTGTCCAGATTCAACACGGCAATCGCGTCGCCGCCTTGTTCATTGCGCTCGCGTCCCAGCGCCATATGCGCGATATTGACGTTATGCTTGCCGCAGATATTGCCAATGAACCCGATCACGCCCGGCTTGTCGATATGCTTGTAGATTAGTAGCAGACCATCCAGATAGGCATCGAGATGGAACTGATCGATTCGAACCAGCCGCAAGAATTGCTTTCCAAAGATCGTGGCCGCCGCCGTGATTTCACCACTGTCGGTCAGGACCGTCGCCGAGAGCAACGTCGAGAAATCACCAACTTCGTGCGACAGCTCTTCTTTGATTTCAATGCCACGTTCTTTCGCCAGCAAATCGGCGTTGACAATGTTCACATTGTCGGCAAGCGCGTTGGACAGCAATCCGGCCGCGAATGCATTCGAGATCAGCTTGGTCTTCTTGTTCGCGGCTTCACCCTTGAACTGCAGTTTCACACTGCGAACACCGCCTTTGTTGAGCTGTGACAACAGCAGCCCCAACCGACGACCGAGGTCGAGGTACGGCTGCATGTCGACCATCTCTGCGGCGGTGATCGGCGCCATATTGACGGCGTGACGAACTTCATTCCGGACCAGGAATCCGGTGATAATTTCCGCCGCTTCCACGGCCACCAGTTCCTGGGCTTCGTCCGTTGACGCTCCCAAGTGCGGTGTCGCCAAAACCTGCGGCAACTGAGCCAGCGACCAGTCTTTGGGAGGCTCGTCGACAAACACGTCCAGCGCTGCGCCTGCCACGTGTCCCGACTGAATGGCGTCGAACAGGGCCTTCTCTTCGATGATGCCGCCGCGGGCCCCGTTGATCAGCCGCACACCCTTTTTCATCTTGGCGATGCGAGCCGCGTTGATCAGCCCTTCGGTTTCGGGTGTCATCGGCGTGTGTACGGTCAGGAAGTCGCACTTGCCAACCAGTTCATCGATGTCGCGATACAGTTCGATCCCTTCGGAACGGGCTCGTTCTTCCGAGAGGAACGGATCGAACCCCAGCACCTTCATCTCGAATGCCAGACAGCGGCGTGCGACCGTCAATCCGATGCGTCCCAACCCGATGACGGCGATCGTCTTACCGGCCAATTGGGTTCCTGTGAAACTCTTTCGATCCCACTTGCCTGCCTTCATCGACGCCGCAGCCGGTGCGATGTTGCGTGATAAACTGAGCAGCAGCGCCATCGCCTGTTCCGCAGTCGACGTGGTATTGCCTGCGGGGGTGTTCATGACAACCACCCCTTCGCGGGTGGCGGCGGGAAGGTCGATGTTGTCAACCCCCACACCCGCTCGCACGATCACCTTCAGCCGTGGCTGATCCTTCAGGATCTCGGGCGTTAGACGCGTTGCACTGCGAATGATGATACCATCGACATCGCGAAGATACTCGCGAACTTGTTCGGGCGTGTGTTTGCCGCTACGAACGACGACTTCAACTCCTGGTGTTTCTTCCAGAATCTTGAGGCCGGCCTTGGACAGATCATCCGTGATAAGAACTCGGTACATGATGGTTGAGCGTTTATCTAAATAGAGTATGGGGCACACGCGGCGTGGTGCCGCGAATTCAATTGGTCTGAAAACGGTTTGGAGTGACTCGGTCGGCACAGAGCATACGCGGATAAGGCCGGATGGCCAAGCGATACGCTCTGAACCAACTGAATCCATTGATGCGAGCTTAGCGGCTGACTCGACCGCGCCCGCCTCCCTTCATCAAAGCTTCAATCTCAGGACGGGTCACATCGTTGAAGTCGCCCAGCACGCTGTGCTTGAGACAACTTCCCGCAACCGCATACTGCAGAGCGGTCAACGGATCGGAAAGTTCAGGCGTCTTCAATGCAAAAATCAGTGCCCCTGCAAACGAATCCCCCGCTCCCACGCGATCGACAATGTTGCGAATCTCGTAGGGCGAATACTGACCTGCGGCATCCGTCGGAGCAAACAGGGCCTTACCCTTCGCCACATCGTACAGCATCGCTCCCCAGTCGTTGTGACTGGCGGAAAGGCTTTTTCGCAAGGTGATCGCGACAAAGCGAAGATTTGGGAACTTGGTCGCAATCTGACGCGCAACATCTTCGTAGCCGGTCAAACTCAATTCACCGGCGTCGACGTCGGTACCGGAAGCACGAATTCCCAGTACATGGTCGGCATCTTCTTCGTTGGCGATCAGGACATCGATATACGGCAGCATCGATTCCATCGTTCGGCGGGCCAAGGCAGCGGGTTTTGTCCCCGGCTCCCAATTCCAAAGCTTCTTGCGGAAATTGAGATCGCACGACACCGGAATATTCCGCTGTTTTGCCTGCTTCACCGACGTGAGCGCTGCATCGGCCGATTCACGACTGAGCGACGGAGTAATCCCGGTGGTGTGAAACCAGTCGGCATCGGCAAAGATTTGATCCCAGTTGTAGGCGGAACCGGGCATCAGAGAAATGGTCGATGAGCCGCGGTCGTACGTCACTGTCCCCCCGCGCTGGTTTGCCCCATTCTCGACGAAGTAAATCCCGAATCGCCCTTCGTTTGAGCGAAGAATCAGACTCGTATCGACGCCGAACGACCGAAGCTGGGCGACGAAGGCGTCGGTCAACGGATTGTCGGGCAATGCGGTGCAATAGGCCGCCTGGCCACCTTGTCGGGCGATCGACACCGCCACGTTGACTTCCGCACCACCGAATGTGACATCCAGAGACCCCGGAAGCGCCTGTGACAGTCGCAGCCAACCCGACGGCATCATCCTGAGCATTACTTCCCCAAACGTCACGACACGCATCTTCAGTTCTTCCTCAACGCTTGTTTTTCTGGTCGTTCGCAGTGGCCAGCGGCCGCAAATCGGCCAAGCAAGGTCGCTGCCGAGATTCCTGGCGGACTGGCCCGTTCTGATTTCGCGATCAGCAGAATACCCAACGTCCGACAGAATAGAAAAGCCTGGCGTCCCCCGTCAGAAACTCACCGCCGAATCCTGCCTAAGGTCGCCCGATTCACGTCACATCGCAAAGCGGCCCTCAAATGGACCTTTCGACAACGTTAGCTTGCTGGAATCCGTCTGCATTGCGTCGACACAACTGCTGAAATCTTCTTGACTAAAGTGCGTTCAGCAGGTGATGATGGCCGCGCGAGGCGCGAAGACGGAGTCGATCACCAACTCGACGGAATTGGTTGTTCATGGTTCTTTTGTGTCGAACAGGTTGACCTGTTACGGGCCGATCCTGGCGGCATTGACCAATAGCTCTTTTTCTCATGTTTTGAGGAGCGCGTTATGCCAGTCCGACAGCGTCAGCGAGGATTTACCCTGATCGAACTTCTGGTCGTCATCGCCATCATCGCGATGCTGATCGCCCTGTTGCTTCCCGCCGTTCAGCGTGCGCGTGAAGCCGCCCGTCGCACCGCCTGCCAAAATAACCTCAAGCAAATTGGACTGGCTCTCCACAACTACCACGACGTGCACCGGACCCTGCCCCCCGGGCAAATCAACAATAGCGTCAACCCGGGCTTCAATCCGCCGGCCGACGCGGTTGGACGCTATGTCAATCCGGCGGAAGCCAAGTTTCTGGCCCCCGGTCGCAATCTGAATGTGCTGGCCTACCAGGGTACGAGCTGGATGCTTCAGATCCTGCCAATGCTCGATCAGGGATCGCTGTACAACTTCTACCAGTACGGTGACAACGCACGAACGAACGGCGAGTACCCAATCACGACGCAAGACCTGAACTTCATTTATCCTCCTCGGACGGATCTGGCTGTCTACTATTGCCCTAGCCGACGTACGACGATGCTCGCCAGCAGCACGTTCGCCGCGTGTGAACGACTTGATTCTGATCCCACCTACCCGTCGACTCTCGGAATTGCCTGGACTCAGGGCGGGAATGACTATGCGGGTTGCACGGGGTCGGGAATCACATTTCGTGACGGAACCACGATCAGTGGAAACGCCGTCGTCGATCGTCAGACGTATGCCCTGCTGCCCGCACAGTTGCAATTGACTGTCGTGAATACCTTCAACTCGTTGACGGGCGTGACCTATCAAGCGTCGCCTTACACCCAATTCAACATGAATATCGGCGTATTTGGCGTGAATTCGTTCGTTAGCCTTCGCGACATCACCGACGGGACGTCGAATGTGATGATGGTCTCTGAACGCCGAATCTTCCAGAACGCAACCCCGAACATCCAGCAACGAAGTTCCGATGGCTGGATCTGGGGTGGCCCGGCCACGATGTTCAGTTGCCGCAATGCACCACACACCGGCATTCACTACGATGAAGCCGATAGTCCACACGATCAACTCGTCCAGGTGCTGCTTGCCGATGGTAGCGTGAAAATCATCAGCGTGAATATCGACCTGACCACATGGAAGAACCTGGGCAACATGTCTCAGGGAAGCCCGATCAACCTGCAATTCCAGTAATGAAAATCTCCCAGCCACGATCAATTCGCAACGTGCTGGGTTTCTGCTTGCGACGAAGTCGCTTCTCACGAGGCGACTTCGCTTTGTTAATGTGACCGTCGCCGCGTAGGATCAGTCGGCAATGTTGATGACTTGATGGAGCCAGCGGTTTCGCGGTGTCTTTCATCACCACGGTCCGCTGGAAAAGTCGCTGTTACTAGAATCAAATTCGACGGATCAGCGCACGCTGAAGCAGCGCGTTCATCCGTCGCGATTCGCGAATTACAGAGAGTTGCGGCATGACGATACGCTTTACCTGCGCGGAATGTGCATCGGTACTCAAGATCAAGGACGAGCTGGCCGGAACAAGTGCCAAATGTCCTAAATGCAAGACGAAATTTGTCGTACCTGCGGCCCCAATCACGGAACCACACGCCCCCGAGAGATCGATTGCGGGAAGCGCGTCACCAGCGGATGTGCCACCAGCGATGGCCCCAGAACCAACCCCCGCCGCTCCGGTGATCGCCCCCCTGTCCGCCCCCGTCGCAGATCCGGTCGCAGACGAACGATTGTCCGCCTCGCCCTCGCCAATTGCGGAGATGAATCCACCGACATTCCCGGCTGAAGAACTGCCCTTCGCCGCAACTGCGAGCGTTCCGGCGTCTCTGCACCTGGATGACAATGATGTCGGCCCCGGCGAGCCGATAGGTTCACCACGCAAGAACGACCATCAACCAGCTCCTGGCAGCGGCTATGCCTTGGCTTTAGGAGGTGATGACGACGACCTTGACAGCCCACCCGTTCTCATCGGTTCTGCGTCCAGTATGCCTGTGGTCGCGCCCGCTGGAGATTCCGCAACGCGTTCGGCGGATCGAGCAGACTCGTCGCCCCACCTTTCGCAAAAATCATCACGTGGCAATTCAAAGCCTCGGGGCGATGAACCGTTTGATCCCTTGAAGTATCTGATGTCGGATTCGACATCGCAAAAGCACAATCAGTTTCCGGGCAATATGCAGGATGACTCTGACCTGAGTCTTTCCGATGATTCGGACTACGAAATTGGCAGCCGCCCCACGCCACAGCCGGTATCGCGTCCCATGCCCGCTCCTTCGGGACCGCGACAAGCGACCGAGAAGGTCGATCTCGCCACCGCTGCGAAGATGATGAAGAAGGCGATCAAAGACAGCCAGGCCGACGCCGCGCTTCAACGCGAAAGGGAGGAAAAAGCGGGTTACGATTACATGCTGTTCTTCCGTGAGTTTGGAGTTCGTGGACTGGGGATCCTGGTTGGCGGAGTGGCACTCGTCGTGCTCTGTGCCTACTTGGGCCAGTCCCTCTTCAAATCGGTCCTACTGACACCCAAACTAGGCTATGTTTCGGGAACAGTGAAACTGGATGGACAGCCGTTTGTCGGAGCCCAAGTCTATTTTGAGCCGCGAGATGCCAAAATCGAAGGTGGTAAGCGTGATCGTCCGAGAACGTCCGTCAGCATCACCGATGAAAAAGGGGCGTTTAAGATGATGTACTCGCCAGATGATCGGATTGAAGGGGTCACCGCTGGCAAGTGCCGAGTCTGGGTGACTCGGGTCGGACCGAAGGGTGAAGACGTTCCGAACGAGTGGCGACAGGCCCAGATGAAAGAGTTCGAAATCACGCCGGGCCACCAGAAGGCCCCCTTCGATATCAACATGGAATCAAAGGCCGCCGGCGCGAAGTGAACTCGACAAAAGGAGTTTTTTGCCAAGCCATCCAGCGTTTGCCACTGCTTGAGAGGCCGACCGTTCGTCTGGCCGACCGTGGTTGCTACGCGGCGCGTCGAAAATCAAGAACCGCTGGCATCACGACCACCGCACGTCGGCACAAAGTGGGCTCATTTCGCAAAGCTTGCCGTACAGGTTTCGGCCGGTGGGAATTCAGGCCTGATCAACGAAAATGACTACGCCAGTAATGTTGTCCTTCGAGCCGCCGTCGCTCGCCGCCTGGACCACCGCTTCAGCAGTCTTCTGAGGGTCTGTACCGGCCCCGAGGATTTTTGCCAGCGTCGCATCGTCGGCGCCACCAGTGACTCCGTCCGTGCAGATCAGCAATCGATCACCCACCGCCGGTTTGACTTGCTTCGGCGAGGTTCCGCTGCCACCTTCTTTGCAACCGAGATAGCGGTACAAGACGTTCTTATATCGATGATTGACCGCTTCTTCAGGAGTGAGCGTTCCGGCGTCCATTAGCGCCTGCGTCAGCGAGTGATCGGTCGTCAACTGCTGAATTTTTCCGCCACGGAGAAGATAGACACGGCTGTCGCCGACGCCGCCGATATAGAGTGTTCCGCCGACCTGCACCACGAACGTAATCGTGGTTCCCATATTCTTCAGTTTGGGATCGAGTTCACCCAGCGCCATAATCTCGTAATTCGCCTGGGTGATGGCGTCGTCGATGATCTTGGTGGTCTGTTCAGGAGGTGATTTTTCAAAATCGAGCAGTTGCAAACGTTGGGGGACAATCTCCATCGCCAGACCACTGGCCCGCTCCCCCGCGGATTGCCCTCCCATCCCGTCAGCAACGAGAAAAAAACGATAACGAGGATCGACGTAACACGCGTCTTCGTTGTTATCGCGCTTTCCAACAATGCTGAGCCAACCTGCTCGCAACTTCATGATGCACTACCAGAACGTCGATGTGGTCGATCTTGAATTCGTACGCGAAACTTCATCGACCGGCCTCTCCGGTCCTGGAGACGAAATTCACCCTTCTAGTGAGTTTACGACCGTTCCAACGGAATGGAAGCCCTCCACTGGTGAAAACTGCGTCGGTTCGTTACGACGGAATCGGAAGGGGGGGACAAAGGGTCTGCATCAAATCCCGAATTCCGAGCGTTGTAGCATTCATCAGCATTTCACCGGCATCGAATCCAGCACTCGCCCCATAAAATCGGTTCTGACTCTCGACGAGTCGGAAAACTCGATCTTTACTCGGCGGAAACTGCGTCTTGTAGGCTCGGATCGCGTCGAGTTTGAGGTCTAGCGAATCTGAGATGTCGACGATGAAGCGATTGGACGGCTCGGGATGATCCAGCGTCGAAAGGCCCAGCGGATACCACAACTGACGGCGAACCGTGTGAACCGGTAGCCCGGCAAATTCGTCATCCCATTTCGTCAGTCGGCTGTAAAAGATGGCGGCGTCTGTGATTTGCATCGCCTGCCAATGGTCGGGTGACGCCATCGGAGTCTTTGCGCCGATTCCGATGACCATCTTGGGTCGCCAGGTGCGGATGACCCGTGCCAGACAGATTCGTGCAGCAAAGGAATCGAAGAGACATCGGTTTGGCAGCGTCAGCGTCTCACGCATCTGGACTCCCAGAATTCGCGCCGCCTCGCGTGCCTCGGCCAGTCGGGCGTCGGGCCCGGGACTTCCAGGAGTCGGTTCGCCATTCGTCAGATCGCAGATTCCCGCACGGTATCCCTGCTGAACCAGCCGCGCCAACGTTCCGCCGATGGCGATTTCGACGTCGTCCGGGTGTGCCCCCACCGCCAGAACGTCCAGAGGTATCGGCAACTCTTCGGGCATCGTCTTCCTTTCGTGGCACCCCAATCTTCAACAGCAGTCATCATTATCGATGGAATGACGAGCCTGCTGCCAGTCAGGTTGAATCTATCAGAACAGAATCAAAATATCAGGAATTCGTGCCCCAAGATTGCCACACGTCATCCATTCACCCCGCAACCGACTGCTGGAATGTCTGCACAATTTTGGCGACGCGGTGCGGGTGAGTCAAACATGGATGTTGACCAGCCGAATGCATCCACTCAACCCGCGGATCCTTCAAACGCTGTTCCAGCAGCGTTTGTGAATCGGCCGACATTCGCCCTTCGCCTTCTGTTCTCAAGAGCATCACGGGACACGAGACTTCGCCCAGCCGCGACACCAGATCAAACGATCTGACGGCGATGGCCCGGCGTGCCAGGTCTCGCAAGGGCAATGTTCCGGTGCTTTGAATCAGAAAGTCGAACCGGGACGAATCAAACGGTGGGAACCACGGTTTATGGTTTACCGCCTGAAACCGTCGCCGCTGTGGCAATTGATCGAGCAACTGACCTGAACGCAAACAGGCCGAGGCCAACATTCGCTCGAAAAGCGTCACCTTTCGCTTCGCAAAGCCGTGTTGAAGGACCAGCCACTGAATGCGAGCGGGATGGTCAACCGCCGCCTGAAGTGCGACTGCGGCTCCGAAACCGGCTCCATAGATTGGAAAACACACATCGCCGTGGCGATCGGCAACCAGCATCAAGTCTTCCGCGAATTCGCAGATCGTAGGCTTCGACAACCGCGCCGCGTGCGTGTCGCTCGTCACCGCATCAAACACGACGCAACGAAAATGGTCGCGCAGCAACCAGATTACGAGCGAATACAATTCGGCGGTCGCGGCAAAATTGTTCACGAAGTAGAGCGGTGGACCGTCACCCCACGTGCGCCCGGCCAATCGATGCGGACCACGCACGATTTCCCAAGGAGTGCTGTCACGCAAGTACTGCTCTCGCACGTCTTGCCACATCATCGGTGTGGGACAGGGTTCGCCCGCGCCATCGATTCGATCGTCAGAAGGTAAAGCCACGTCTCCTGCTTCGGAACAGGCTGGCGCGTTGTCTTCGCAGACATGGACCAAACCCTCTGGACTCGTCACGGGACTCGTTGGATCGGAAACCGGTGACATGGGATTCAAATGATTCATGGTCCTCGATCATCGAACAGAGTTGAGTCGTGACATCCCCGATTGGCAACTTGACGACGTACTGATCTTAATCTTGATCGAGCCGCCGTCGAGAATCAACTTGCGTCCATTCGGTTTGGTGGAGCCCAACGGTAATGGGGCGCAATTGCGGCCACAAATTCTCGGTCGGCCAGCAGCGAATTCAATTCGATGCCACGCGTACGATCAGCTTGCCAAAGTTCCGCCCTTCCAGCAGCCCGATAAATGCTTGTGGCGCGTTGTCCAATCCGTTCACTACATCTTCACGACTCTTGATTCGCCCTTCGTTGACCCATGTACTCATCTGACTGAAAAATTCGCCGAATCGATTCCGGTAATCTTCCGAGATGATGTAGCCCTGAATCTTGATCCGCTTTGTCAGAATCGTCCTTGTCAATTGTGGCAATCGATTCGGCCCCTCCGGCAACTTCGTATCGTTGTAGTGAGAAATCAAACCACACAAGGGAACTCGTGCGCGCACATTCAAGAGTGGCATGACCGCCTCGAACACCGCACCGCCCACATTTTCAAAGTAAACGTCAATGCCCTTGGGACAGGCCGCGGCCAACTCTGTTCGCAAATCCGCTCGACGATCGATACAGACATCGAACCCCAGTTCCTCGGTCACATAGCGGCACTTTTCTGGACCGCCAACAATTCCCACCGTGCGACATCCCTTAAGCTTTGCAATCTGCCCGACAACCGAGCCGACAGCCCCGCTTGCCGCGGCGACAACCACAGTCTCGCCTTCTTTGGGCTGGCCAATATCCAACAGGCCCATATATGCCGTGAATCCGGGCATCCCTAAGACGCCCAAGGCCAACGACGGATGGGACATCTTAGGATCGAGTTTCGTGACACCCTTGCCATCGGAGATTTCGAACGACTGCCAGCCGCTATAGCTCAAGACCAGATCGCCTGATTGGAACTTCGGATGTTTCGACTCCTCAACCCGCGAGATGGTTCCTCCACACATGACGCTTCCGACCTGAACCGGTTCCGCGTACGAAGGTGCGTCACTCATGCGGCCTCGCATATAGGGGTCCAGCGAAAGGAACAGTGTCTTAAGTTTGACCTGACCTTCCTGGACGGCCGGTATCGCGACCTCTTCAATCTGAAAGTTCTCTGCGACCGGAGCACCGATTGGACGCGACTTCAAAAGGATTCGCCGATTCAGGAGCGCTGATTGGTTCACGATTTCAAACCTTAAATTAACCTGATAGGTCGTCTTCCTGCCGCGACGCCAGCGACAGTTTTCTTTATGACATGTTGCTTGGTGCGAATTGCGACTTGCAGCAAACGATTGACAGTATATGGCCGTCTTGACCTCCGCCATCAACTGATCGTCCAGCCGCATCAATTTTGTGCTCATTGCTGCGATGCAGCATGCTGAAATAACGGATACGGGTTCCGCGGAGTTTCGACGACGCCATGATATCGTGAATGCCAAGCGGCCTGCCCACGCAATTTCAACAGGCGACTTGTCAACCACGACGGATTTTTTGAGTTTCATCTCGATTGGACAACGAACGCATTGAACGAGACTTGTGAGCAACACCCCATTTGACGGGAGATGAGTGATGCGAGCCCACTTCAAGACACTTCGCTGGGCGTCCCAATCCGCCTGTTTGCTGATGTTGACCGGCCTCGGTTGCCTGCAGTCTCCATCTCACATCCAAGCCGCCGATGATCTCGTTTTCCCTGGCCGCGACTGGGAGCAGAAGTCACCTGTCGACGCAGGACTCGATGAAAGACTGCTTGATGCCGTCGCGACAGCATTGGGGTCTCGCGGCTGTATCATCAAAAATGGGTATGTCGTTAAAGCATGGGGGACGCAATCCGAAAAAAGCGACTGGGCATCCTCTGCCAAACCCGTGCTTTCAACGTTATTGATGTTTGCCCACAACGAGGGAAGAGTCAAAAGCTTTGACCAGCCGATTGTCGACTTTGGCTGGAAGTTGTCGGAAAAAGACCGCGGCATTACGTTTCGACACTTGGGCAGCATGACGAGTGGATACGCTCGTCCCGAAGGTCCAGGAGCGGCATGGGCCTACAATGACTACGCCATTCAACTTTATCAGCAGACGCTGTTCGACAAGGTCTATCAAGACGATCCGGACACGATCTTTCATGCTCCCGAACGTTTTGGAGTCCTGCAGCTTCAGGATGGATTCAACTTCCGTAAGACCAATCGTCGTATCCGTGCGTCAGTCCGTGATTTCGCCCGCGTCGCCTGGTTCTGGATGAACCGCGGGAACTGGAACGGCCAACAGATTCTGCCCCGAGATTTTTTTGACCAGAACATGCGCGCTCAAGTTCCTGCGGATCTGCCGCTCAGCATCCAGGCCGCAACTGACGACTATTTAAAAATTGGCACCTACGGCGGCGATTCGAACCACTATTCCGACTGTGGTCCGGGGATCTACGGCTTTAACTGGTGGTTCAATAACCAGGTCGGTACGCGCGTCGGAACGTTGACCTGGCCGGATGCTCCACCAGACACGGTCATGTCGCTGGGTGTCCGAGGAAATTGTACCGCCATGATTCCGAGCCTGAAGCTGCTGGTAGTTGCCGCAAATGCCGACTGGGGCAAGAACGATGCAGGCGATCCGAACTCGGTCCTGAATCAGCGACTGAAATTGATCGTGGCCGCAGGAACACCAAGGCCGTCAGCTGTCGAAACCAAATAAACGGCCACTCCATCGCCTTGAGCAAGTTCGTAAGACCGAGCCTTCCCAGATCTTGTCTCGATGACTTCAATGCACCGCTCCACCACAGGTCGCAGACGTTCCGCGAATTGCACACTTCTCAGGGACACAATGATGCGAAAACTCGTGATCGCCATCGGACTGCTTGTCACGTTACTCCACTCTCACCCGGCCAAGGTGATTGCGGACACGAAGATGGATGGGACGTCGGCCGTCTGGCATCCGCTGACCTGGACATTCGAAGGCCCCGAAGCATCGGCAAGCCAAGATTCTCCCAATCCATTTCTCGACATTCGCCTGCAGGTTCGTTTCAAGGGTCCGAACGAACGAACAATCATTGTTCCGGGCTACTTTGATGGGGATGGCCAGGGTGGACAACATGGTCACGCCTGGCGTGCCCACTTCACCCCCGATCAACCTGGAGTATGGAGATACGAGGCATTCTTCCGAGCCGGCTCCGAAGTCGCCGTGCAGCTCGAGGCCGAAGCGGGGACAGCCCTCGACCTCCCCAATCGAACGGGAACGTTCCAGGTCGCAGTGCGCAATCCTGATGCCCCAGGGTATTTGAAGTGGGGGCGGTTGAGATATGCCGATAGGCACTATCTCAAATTTGAGGATGGCCCCTACTGGATCCGCGGTGGAACTGACGAACCCGAAGACTTTCTGGGTTATGTCGGATTCGTCCGTACTCCCGGCAGACATCACTACAAAGATCACTTGGCGGATTGGCATCCTGGCGATCCTGACTGGGGTGACGGTCAGGGACGGGCGATCATCGGTGCCCTCAACTATCTGGCAGAACAGCATGTCAACAGCATCTACTTCCTGACGATGAATATTGGCGGCGATGGCAAGAACGTCTGGCCTTGGCTTGGCCCGATCGACGCCAAGGGGCGTGAGACCAACGATAATCTTCACTTTGACGTTGAAAAGCTGCAGCAATGGGAAGTCGTGCTGAATCATGCGCAACAGAAGGGTCTGTTTCTGCACATTGTGTTCAACGAAGCCGAAGACGCGAATAAACGTGAATTGGATAACGGAGAACTTGGCACTGAGCGCAAGCTGTATTATCGCGAGATGATTGCGAGGTTTTCGCATCATCTCGCTCTGCAATGGAATCTGTGCGAAGAATACAACCTGAACTTTGATCTCGGTGCAGAACGCGTTCGACAGTTTGCCGATTATGTTCACGCTCTCGATCCGTACGGCCATCCGATCACGGTGCACAGCGCGGGAGACCCCGTCGAAAAGTTGCGATTTACCTACGGCGATCCCCGGTTCGGAATGACATCGGTCCAATTGAATCAACGACCGATCCATGAAGTCGCCGAGGCATTGCGGCGGGAAACCATCAAATCGGGACGTCCACTTCCAATCAGCATGGATGAATTCACGCTCGATCGCGGTCAGCGTGCGTCTCATATCCCTGTCGACGAAGCCGAAGGCCACCGCCGTGAAAAAATCTGGCCGACATATTTCTCGGGCGGGATGCTGGAATTCATCCTGGGAGATCTGCTCAAAACCGACAGTTTCAAGACGCCCGAACGAGAGAAGCTTTGGAAGTCTCTCTGGTATGCCCGCAAGTTCATCGAACAGGAATTGCCGTTCTGGGAAATGGAACCAGCGGACGAACTCGTCAACGGTGCAGGCACCTATGCCGTCGGCATCGGAAAAGGCAAGACCGTCCCGCTCGGACCACAAGTCTTCGCAAAACGCGGCGAGATTTATGCGGTCTACTTCCCCACGGCGGCCTCGACTGGCTCGCTCGATCTCTCGGACTTGAAGGGCGATGCCGTTCAGCGGTGGTACAACCCGAGGACCGGCGAATTCGTCGGTCCTGACTCCAATATCGCGGGTGGAAACCAACACAGTTTCGGTGCGCCGCCCAGTGACCCCGAAATGGACTGGGTCGCACTAATTCGTCGATCCGACCAGAAGAAAAATGAGGCGATCGACACATCCGGTTTCCGAGATTCCGCTGGCCACTGGCGGCATATCCGGGACACCACCCGCTTCATCCAGGTCGAACCGAACCAAGCGGCGTACACTTCAAACCAAGTTCCCGAAATTGTGACAAACATTCTCTTGTTCCAGCGGGCGAACGGAGGATGGCCCAAGGACTATGACATGCTCGCCGTGCTGACCGACGCACAGAAGCAGGCCGTTCTGGCAACTCGCGATCGATCAGACACCTCATTCGACAACCACAACATCCACAGTCAGGTCGACTACCTGGCAAAGGCGTGCTCTCAGATTGCCACTCCGGAGTGGCAAGACGCGTGTCGACGCGGCTTCGACTTCATGCTTGCCGCTCAGCTTCCCAACGGAGGCTTTACTCAACGGTTTCCAAATCCCAAAGGCTATGGGGCGCATATCACATTCAATGACGGCGTCATGATCGGAATCATGAACGTCCTGCAAGACGCTGCTGAAGGCCACCCCCAATGGAGCTGGTTGGACTCCGATCGTCGCCAGAAGGCAAAGGCAGCCGTGGCGCACGGCATCACCTGTCTCCTGAACTGTCAGATTCGCGTCAATGATGTCCGAACCGGGTGGTGCCAGCAGCACGACGCAAAAACCTTCGAGGCCGCTTCCGCTCGAACGTTTGAACTGGCCTCGATTTGTCCGCAGGACACCACCGGAATCATCCAATTCCTGATGCGAACCAAGCAGCCATCACCCGAACTGATATCCGCCATGGATGACGCGATCCATTGGTTGGATCGCGTCGCATTGACGGGCATTCGCATCGAACGTATTCCCGCACCAAAAGCAGAGTTTCTACGACACGATACCAATTTTGATGTGGTCGTTCAGTCAGATCCGTCCGCAAATCGAATCTGGGCACGACACTACGAGATCGGAACCGATCGCCCCATCTTCGCCGGACGCGACGCGGTAAAGCGATACGCACTTAGCGAGATCGAACGGGAACGACGGACGGGCACCGCCTGGTATGGGGCATGGCCCGCCCGCTTGCTCAAGGACTATCCAACTTGGCGAGATTCCGTCAAAGGACGCGGAATCGAGTGACCCCAGTTGTCCGCCATTCAAACCCGTTCGCACCATATTTCCCATTGATGGACTTCTCAACATGAAACAGACGATTGGGTCATTTCTCGTCAGCTTGACTGGATCACTTCTGCTGGCAACGGCCTCAACTTGCCTCGGCGAGGGTCCACAAATCGCCTTCCCGGGTGCGGAGGGCGCCGGTCGATTCGCGAAGGGAGGACGCGGTGGCGATGTCTACCACGTGCTGAATCTCGACGATGACGGACCCGGCTCACTGCGCGAAGGAATCCGCTCCGCCAGTGGACCACGTACAATCGTGTTCGATCTGTCTGGCACGATCGAATTGAAATCTCCACTGATGATCAAGAAATCGTTTCTGACCATCGCCGGTCAATCGGCTCCCGGAGACGGCATTTGCCTGAAAGACCAGACGTTCGGCATTCAAGGCGCTTCGCACGTCATCGTACGCTATCTGCGAATTCGCCTGGGCGACCAAAACAAATCGGTCACGTCGGGCGGGATCGACGGGATGACGACGAACGATATCGATCATGTCATCTTTGACCACCTGACCGGAACCTGGGGCATTGATGGCAACCATGACCTGCGCCGCGGCGGAAATTTCACTCTGCAATGGTCGATTTACGCCGAAGCACTCAACCACAGTCTGCACTCAAAAGGCGGACATGCGATGCTCGCGTCATTCCGCGATCTGACCGACAACATCTCCCTTCACCACAATTTGTTCGCCAGCAGTCGCGACCGCCATCCTACCCTGGGTGGCAGCCCGCGCACGCGGCCCGATGCGGTCGCGGACTTTCGCAACAACGTCATCTACAACCTGTCCGGCGCGACGAACCTCGGAAACTGCCGGATCAATGCAATCAACAATTTCTACCGGTCGGGGCCCAATACGCCAGTCGGAAATCATCCGCTCGCGACCAAGACGGAAAACAAGGATGCGCTCAAGGCCTTTCTGAAAGGAAATGTCTTTGAGAACACTCCCGAGTACACGCGGGACAACTGGCTCGCGGTTGACGTCGATCGTTGGAAGACCAATAGCTATTTGTCCGTTTCGATCCCACAGATCCGAGTCGACACGGAGTTTGACGTTGGCTCGGCAAGACCCGAAACGGATGCGCCCGACGTCGCCTTTGAACGCGTTTTGAAATCCGCAGGTGCATCGCGTCGGCGTGATACAGCCGACCTCAGGATTGTCGAGGGCGTCGTCCAGCGGACGAATCGGCTGATCGACTCACAGAACGAAGTTGGTGGTTGGCCGGTGTTGAAGAGCGAACCGGCCCCTCAAGACGCCGATCGCGACGGAATGCCCGACGAATGGGAAACGCAACATGGCCTGAACCCAAATGATGCAGCCGATCGCAACGGTCACAACAGTGACACGGGATACACGAATCTCGAACTGTATTTGAATAGCCTTTGAAACTCGCGCAATGTGATTCACCGAATCTCGGCCGGCAGATCACCCTCTCGAACGTTCGCGTCGTGAACGACACGCCTCGGATCTCGAAAGGTTTGCTCACTTACCAAGCGAACACGTTCATCCACCGTTCTCAGGTTACGAGTTCTGTGGCAATTGCGAAGGTAAAAGGCTCGGCTTCAAATCGTTGATTTCCAGTAGTGACGTGAATCCTTCTGGAAGTTCGCGGCAGGCTTCATGGCGTCGATACCGTTCCAGGCGTAACAATGCGGCCCGTTTCAGAGAATCGTCGTCAAACATCTCGATTGCTTGTTCTTCTCGACGAATCGCATTGTCCCAATCTTCGGCTGCGGCATACGCCGCAGCGAGAACGCTCAAACCAAAAGGCTCTTGCCAACCCGAGTACTCACAAGCGTTCAGCGCGTACTCCGTGGCCGATTGCTCGTAAACGGAATCATCCCCAGGAAGTGTCGCGCGCAGCCACGCCAATCGACTCCAGAACAGCCAGTTCTTTGGGTCCAGATGCAGTGCTTCGGTATAGTCTCGTATCGCATTGTCAAAATCACCGCGAAGGCACCTGAGGTTAGCACGGTTGTAGTAGCCGATCGAGAATTGAGGATCGACCCTGACCGCTTCCGAAAGATCAATCTCTGCGGAATCAATTTCCTCCAACGCGGCATACGCGCAGCCGCGATTGTTGTATCCCACGACCAGTTGCGGGTCCAATCGAATGGCGCGCGAGTAATCACGAATGGCGACTCGAAATTCCCCCACCAACTGGCGTACGTTTCCTCGATTGAAATAGGACAGCCAATCATTGGGCTGACGCCTGATCGCTTCCGTATAGTCCGCAAAAGCGGCATCCAGCGCATTCAATTGTCCGTGTGCGTATCCCCGTCGACTATAGACAGGCGCATGCGTGCGATCGATCCTGACGACGGAATCAAAATCGGCGATCGCATCGCTCATTTCATTTTGCTCTAACCGGATGACACCACGACTGTAGTAGGCTTCGAGATTCTTCGGATCGTATCTTAACGTCGAGGTATAGTCGGCCACCGCCAGATTGAACTGCAACTTGTCGAACCACGCATTCGCACGTCCAACATACGCTTGAGCGTACTCAGGATCGATTCGAATGGCTTCCGTGTAGTCGTCGATGGCGAGATCTTCATCGCCTTTGTAATGCCAGGCGATCCCTCGAACACAATACGCTTGTGCATTTTGGGGTTCACTGCGAATGGCTTGGGTAAATTCTGCAATCGCGGCTTCGTAGTCGCCTCGCTCGTGCTGTGCCGTGCCACGTTTGTAGTGCGATTCAGCAGTGTGATATTGCGAATACCCGATCAACACGGCGAGCGCCGGCACCATTAACCAAAGATAGTTGCGTCCAGCGAGGATGAACTTCATCTTGATGTTCCTCCAATCCATGATTCGCAATGGTAGTGCTCACGATGAAATCTGGCTTCGGTGTGAGAGAGCCCTGCTCGGTCGCCAGTATGATTCTGCCGCACGACGAACGCAATTCGAGACGACGACACACATTTCCCCAACTCGACGGATTTATTGGGACGAGCGTGGCTTCACAATACCAAAATAGTCATGGATGTACGCCATCTTGTCTCCTTCGTGGCGAATAAACGTCACCAGCGCAAGCAGCTTTTGCTGATCACGACGCAACTTTTCGGCCAGTCGATCTTGATCGAGCATTTCGGGAACCAGATCGCCAACAACCGTCAGGTTCATTGGCTCCCAGCTCCCTTCGATGACTCCGTGCCGTTCGAGCATTCCCAGCACTGTCTCCAGCCGGAAGTCGTGTCTTTGCCGGGCGTGCAGCTTCTCGCGCATCCATTCCAAGCCGAACGCCTCGACTCGCTCTCGGTGATGGACGAGCAAATCAAAGACACGCTGATAGAACTCAGAATCGGGATTGCTCCAGCGCAGGAACTCCATCTGAGTCAACAAATCGGATTCGTCATAAAGCAACACGCAGTCCGAAGGCAATCCGTCGCGGCCCGCTCGACCAATTTCCTGATACCAGGCCTCCATCGACCCCGGAATCTCTCCGTGAATCACGTATCGAATATCGTCTTTGTCGATTCCCATACCAAAAGCGGGTGTTGCCAACACGAGAGGACAATCCCCTCGCATGAACTGGTTCTGTATACGCCGACGCAGGGTCCGATCGAGATCCCCGTGGTAGCACAGATGCGGGATCTTCAAGCTCTGCAAACGTTCGCTAAACCGCTCCAGCGTCCGGATCAGCGTAAAGTAGACGATGCCGCTTCCTTTGTGATCGGCAAAGTTCTGCTGGATCGCGGAAATCCGCTCGATCTTTTCATCGTCGCCCCAGACTTCTTCGACCGACAACCGCAGGTTCGGCCGGTCGATCCCCTCATGAAACACATGAACATCGTCGGGGCTTAGCCCCAGTTGGCGAATGATGTCGGACTGCACCTCGGGAGTTGCCGTGGCCGTGAGCGCGATCGTCGCCGGATTGCCGATTTGCTCGCGAAGCTCGCGAAGACGTGTGTAGTCCGGACGAAAATCGTGTCCCCACTCGCTGATGCAATGGGCCTCGTCAACGGCCAGTAAACGCACGTGCCGATTCGAGAGAGCGTCAGTAAACTCCGCCTTGCGGAATCGCTCGGGCGTGACATACAGCAAGCAATATTTCCCGGCCCCGACGCCCGCGTATCGGCGTTCTCGATCTTCGCGGGATAGTGACGAATTGATGAATGTCGCATCAATGCCGCGCCCGCGCAAGGCATCAACCTGGTCTTTCATCAGGGCAATCAGCGGAGACAGTACCAGGGTCAATGGGACTTTGGGCCCCGTAGACGCGTCGCCGTCGCCCATCATCAATGCGGGAATCTGATAGCACAAGGATTTTCCCCCGCCAGTGGGCATGATCACCAGCGAGTGTTCGCCCCGCATGGCGCGACAAATGATCTGCTCTTGAGGCGGTCGGAACGATTCGTGTCCGAAACGAGTTCGCAAAATATCCAGAGGTTTCATGTGACGAGATGTGACAGATGAATCAAGGATTTTCAACTGTCATCGTCGTGTCCATGACGCACCGGACACGAAAAGCCCGGCGACAATTCTGATCGAGCCCAGATGCAATGCCTCATTTGCGCTTCCCGTGCCCGGATGAGGTTCGGCATCCTGACTGTATCCGGACTGTGGCGTTTGTGCATTTTTCCGGGTAAACCAGAGGCTCATGGACGAAGCCGCGTACAATGGGGTGGAATTTCAATTCAAATTTGACACTTTGAGGAACTTGCCGCGAGCACCCGATGAGTCCGCGAACAATGCTCGCAAACCTGACTGGCCAGAGTGACTGCGCCACATGTGGTACAACACGAATGAAACTCAATCCGGATCGAACCGGTTAACGAAAATACGCGTAGCCATCGCGTTCGCCTGAGGGATGCTTTATGTCGTTAAGCCTAGATCTGTCCGCCGCCTTAACTCCCTTGTCGGGACAGGCATTCGTTCCGCCCAAGACGGTCGCCGTTTCGGATACCAGCGGAACGAGCCTTGCCATTGATGTCATTGCGGTCGAATCCCTGGGCGTTTCCTGCGAGGAACTGCGTCTTGAGATTGCGTCTCTCGGTGCCGCCACGCTGGACACTTTGAAAAAGTGGGCGAATGACCTGTGCCGTCGGGTGACCTATCTCCTCGAAAATTTGGGGCCCCTTGAAATCGACGCCCAAGGGAATCAGATTCTGATTCGTTCCACACCGCCGGACAAATCGGCCGGGGGAACCACGAAGTACTACGAAGTCATGCTGTCGTCCCTTGGCGCCGGTCGATTTTCGCTTCGCCGTTTCCGCTACGACACCACCAGCGGTCAACGCGTCGCAGTTCCGCTGCAACTCACGCACGAACAACTTGCCAAGTTGGTCAACGACCTCGTTGCCACCGTCCCCTCGTCACCGTGAGTGACGTCGGTCCGATTCCGCCAGCTTCCGTTCGTATTGAGCTTATTTTTCGATTCATTTTCAATGTGACGGACCGCCGGGTGGGTCCGTGTCTGTATTCGTGGGCAAAAGCCCGAATCCGGTTGGATCGTTGTAGCAATCCATCGCGAGCCACCAGGCGCGTGCATAGCGAAAGAGCAAGATCGGAACGACGGTGCAGTAAATCATCAACGGAATCGTGAGCGTCTCGTTCGAGATCGAGGCGCCGTAGTGCAGCAGCATATAGATCGACGTCACCGAGATCGCCATGATGCCGTAGTTGATGTACGTCGAACCGAGAAAGTATCCCGGCGCACGTTCGTACTTCAGCGAACAGTTCGGGCAGCGCTCGTGCATGATAATCAGGTTTTTGAACAGTACGCCCACGCCGCATCGAGGACAACGCAGCCTGAATGCCCGCCCGACGGCCGTACCAAACAGAAGACCAGCCAAGGGACCATCCTTCCCATTCAATAATCCAGTACATTCAATCTCAAGAGGTCATCCTTTATTCTATCTCTGCCAACCTGACGCCCCACGCTGGATTTCGCGAATTCTCACTTCTGCGATTCAGTACACCGTGGTCAGGCTTTTTCAGTTCTCTTTTCGAGAATCCCGCTCCAATTCCACGGCATGCGACACTACCTCAATGACGTACAATTCGTAGAATCCCTCGAAACACGCCGCGACCCGGACGATCGGCGCGGCCCCCGTGTGATGGACTGATTCTGTGTTTAAATTTCCCCCTATCATCTACGAAGACAATCACTGCCTGGCGTTTGACAAACCGCCGGGATTGCTCACGATGGGTGATCACACCGGCGAACGTTCGCTCGTCGATTTGGCTCGAGACTACTTGCGCGAGAAATATCAAAAGCCCGGCAATGTTTTCGTCGGTGTCGTACATCGACTCGACCGCCCCGTTTCTGGCGTTGTGCTGTACGCGCGGACGAGCAAAGGAGCCAGTCGGCTGTCAGAACAATTCCGCGTCCATCACGTTCAGAAAACCTATCTGGCACTCGTTGAAGGCGCCGTCAACGCCCGAACGGGAATCTTGCGTGATCGGCTTCTCAAAGATCGCGAACGGAACGTGGTTTCGGTCCTTGATGCCGATGATGAACAGGGCCAGGACTGTGAACTGGCGTTCGAACGACTGGAACGCTGGGGCCACTTCACATTGCTCGAGATTCGACCGTTGACTGGTCGCAGTCATCAGATTCGCGTTCAACTCTCTGCGCAGGGTTGGCCGATCGCAGGCGATCGCAAGTATGGCTCGACCGTCCGCACCAACGGTTTTATCGCACTCCACGCCGCCGCCTTGGATTTTGCACACCCCACGACCAAGGAACCATTGTCAGTCTCGGCACCATACCCAGAGATCTGGCAAGACATCGGGTAACGAGATGCATGTTGGTCGACGTTACTCTTGTGTCTCGAAGACCGGCGCAAGCAGGTTATCCACGGGCGCAAAATCGTCCGTAAGAATCTGTCCGTCCGCAAGCTCGAGAATTGAAGACATCTGCCCCCTCAGTTGAGGTTCCTTCGTGTCCGGCAAGGTTTCCAGCGAGGCAAACGGAACTCCGTCCCATTCGCCAGTTTCGCGGATCGCCGCCAGATCGTAAGGACGACGAGAGCAGACCATCACAAAGGTGTCTCGCCCCGCACCTGGCTCTCCATGCGATGTGCTGAACAGGTAGATGTTCGGAAACACGCGCGCTGCCGTAGCGACGTATCGTCCCAGAAACGCACCTGCCCGCTTCAACTGTGAACGTTTCGCGGCCGCCGTGACGGCGTCGACCCAGGGCTGATTCGTCGGATCCAGGTTGATTAACTCTTTCGCCATCACGGAGGAAAGCCGTCCGCGAAAACCCAATAGGTACGTGGATTCCCCTTGTCGATACGCTTCGACGAACTGGTAAGGGGCCTTTGCGGCTTTCCACTTCAACAAAGTTCCTTCCGTGAGTTCGAGCGACGGTGGGATCACGCCAGCGTAAGATTGCTTCTTGCGAGAAGCACGAGCCAGTGATGCGATCGCCTCATTCCAGGCCTCACGTTCGACCTTCACATCGATCTCAGGTGCCACCCCTTTGGTCACGTCATACGCGGCAGCCGGCGCGACACTTGGCCAGGTCACGTCGACCAATCCCTGCTCTTCCCACGAAGCGATCGGTCGATTCACACTGAGTCGATATCGGTTCGTAAGAAGTTCCATCACCTGCAAGGGCGCGTAGCGCCGATTGGCATCCACGTTTTTTTCACGCCGGACCTCCGCGGACACCAATCCCTGAGGCAGCCTGCCGCCGAATTCCACCTCGGCACGTCCAATAAATCCTCCAGGAATCTCTGTTCTGGGATACATATCAATGATGTTGGCTTGAAAAACCCCCCGCTCGCTCAACAAGTCGCAGGTCTTCTGCAAGAACTCTCGCGTCGTCAGATGAAAGGGAATGCTGAAATCATTGAAGGCATCGGCATAAATGAAGTCGTACGTCACCGCAGGCCGATTCTGCCGTAACATTTCCGCATTGCCGCGAAGACGGTCATCGACGAAGTTGCGGGCATCATTCAATGACGTCGAAATCCGCTCAGCGATTTCGTCGGTGTATCCCAACTCGGATTTGACCGCCTGGTACACAGCGGGATCAAGCTCAGCGACATCAATTCTCGGACTGGCAGGAAACTGCTGTAAGAACCATCGCGGAAAGATGAACCCGCCCCCACCGTAGAAACAGGCGGTCGATGTTCCCAATCGCTGACGGGCTCCAACGATGTCGCGATACCAGCCCGCGGACGGGGACGTTTCGATGAGCTGATCTCGATCGCCGACGGTCAACCGACGATAGGCAATCAGCACAGCGATAGTTTCATCGTGGCGCACGACCTTCGAAAGTTCTGCAGGAATCGACACGCCGTCGGGAAGCGCAGCGAGATCGACGGCCGAAAAGCCTCCGAAATCATCTCGACTGGTGGCGCGATAGAGCTGATCAACCGCCGCCCAGTACTCCGACACCGGTGAAAGCGACAGCAGTTGTGTCAACAGTTCTGTAGTCGGGTGTTCGATCGAGAGTGATTGACCTGATTCCGTCAGGGTCACCCCGTCTGGCAAATCATCGGCTGTGACTTTCAGCACTGACAAACCTTGCAATGAAATCGTGATCGGGTCAACAGGAGTCGACTTCGCCACCACTTTGGTGACCCCTGCATACACTCGTTCATATTCATAATGCAGAAACGTCGGGTTGCTCGGGTCGTAATAGCTGTGGATCAGCTTGTCCAGCCGCAACGCTTTCAATTGGCGTCCGTCCACGACTGAGTTCTGCACCGCGATATCCGAATAATGACTTTCGTCCTGATACTGATTGAGTGAGTCGTCGCGAAGATGAAGCAATAGGCCCAGTTCGTGCAATTTCTCGCCCAGCGAATGGCAAAAATGAAACGAACGACTACGCACAGTTGCCGCGGCGGAACCTGACTGAGTTGCCGCCGCCAATTCGCCGATCGAAATTCCCACAGACGCGAGCGCATCTCCGGTGACTGTCGCCGCCAGAATCGTCCATCCCAGAAGTTGCATCCACCCCACGATGACAGCGGTACGGAAGATCAGTCGATGCGACGCCACGAAGACCGCCAGCACACCTAAAATTCCCGCGGTCATTCCCACGATCGCCCGAGTTCCCCAGATATCAACCAGATAGAAACCTGTTAGAAATGTCCCCGCAATCGAACCGAGCGCTCCCCAGGCATAGACATTGCCCACCGTTGAGCCGGTCCTCGAATTGTTTTCCAATGCCATACTAGCCACGAGCGGCGATACCGTCCCCATGGCCAGAGCAGGAAGAAAAAAAATCGTCCCCACCAGCGTCACGATCCACTGGGGCCAGCTTAACGCATCTGGCCGAGGCATCGTTCCGACGAGTTGATCCAGCCATAAGACGCTGGCGCACGACAGACTACCAACAAGATACATCCACGCGAGTGCCCGGCGACGATCGTATCGATCGGCCAGCCACCCACCCAGCCAGTTCCCGACCGTGATCCCGGCCAAAACGACACCGATGACGGACGTCCAGGTGTAGAGCGACGAACCGACGTGCTTCGCAATGAGACGTGAAGCCGTCAGCTCCAGCATCATCACGCAGACGCTGGTGACAAAGACCAGAAAGTTGAACCCCATTGTGCCGCCGCCACGGACCGGCCGGGATCGGCCTATACGCTTGGGCGAAGGCCCATGAACAGGTGGTGGTGGCTGGATTCCGTCGGGTGCAAGCGGAGAGGCCGACGACAACCGATAGGTAGAATCATCGTCGCCGGATACGGACTTCTCTGATTTCGGCGGTAGGCTCATGCTGCATGTTCTTCCGAGGATGACGCAACGGTGTCTGAATCAGGAATGATAGCCATACCTGATTGGCCATTGCAAAAATGTCTGCCCATTCCACGTCGGCGACCGATGCATTCTGACACCCGACACGAAGACGGTGTTACCGTAGGAACAGGCGATAGACGGGATTTTCAGTCTCGTCAACATAGGGATACCCCAGCGAATCGACAAACTCCTGAAAGTCTGCCTTTTCCCCATCCGGCACTTGCGTTCCGACCAGGATGCGCCCGTAGTCAGCACCTTGATTCCGGTAGTGAAACAGGCTGATATTCCAGTTCGGATGCATCCGCGCCAGAAATTGCATCAAGGCTCCAGGGCGCTCCGGGAACTCAAATCGATACAACCGTTCATCGCGTGCCAGTGCCGTTCGACCACCAACCATATAACGCACGTGTTCCTTGGCGAGTTCATCATCAACCAGGTCCACGGCGGCAAAACCTTGCTGCGCGAACGTGTCACCTATGGCGACCGCTTCACCTCGATGACGCATTGCCAGGCCGACAAGGACATGTGCATCCTTTGCGTCGGAAATACGATAGCTGAACTCGGTCACGCTACGCTGCCCGATGGTTTCGCACAGGCGTTTGAAGCTTCCCCGTTCCTCAGGAATCGTCACCGCGAAAAGTGCCTCGCGTTCTTCCCCAACCTCGGCCCGCTCGGCGATGAACCGCAGCCGATCGAAATTCATATTCGCGCCGCAGGTGATCGCAACAAGACTCTGACCAGCAAGTCCATGCTTCGCGATGTAGGCTTTCATTCCCGCGATTCCCATCGCACCAGCCGGCTCGAGAATACTGCGTGTGTCTTCGAACGCATCTTTGATCGCGGCGCAGACGGCGTCCGTATCGACCATGACAAAGTCATCGACAAGTGCCCGCGTCATCCGAAACGTTTCTTCACCGACGAACTTTACGGCCGTACCATCAGAAAACAGTCCCACATCCGCGAGCCGCACACGATTTCCGGCGGTAACGGATTGCAGCATGGCATCCGAGTCTGCCATTTGCACCCCGATGACTTTGATCTCGGGCCGAACCGCTTTGATGTACGCTGCGACACCAGAAATCAGACCGCCCCCTCCGATCGCCACGAAGACCGCATGAATCGGGTGCTGATGCTGACGCAGGATTTCCATTCCAATCGTCCCCTGGCCCGCGATCACGTCTGGATCATCGAACGGATGGACGAATACGTATCCCTCGCGCGACTGCAGTTCCAGCGCATGGGAATAGGCATCCGAGTAGCTGTCTCCGTGAAGTACCACCTGCCCGCCCAGATCTTTCACGGCATCCGACTTGAGCTTCGGTGTCGTGATGGGCATCACGATCACGGCGCGGCAGCCGAGTCGTCGTGCACTAAGGGCCACGCCCTGTGCGTGATTTCCGGCCGATGCACAGACCACGCCGCGTGCCAGTTCGTCCGGCGTCAAACGCGCCATCTTGTTGTAGGCGCCACGCAGCTTGAAACTGAAAACAGGCTGAGTATCTTCCCGTTTCAGCCAGACCTGATTCCCCAACCGAGCCGACAGCTTCTTGGCCGCTTCCAGCGGCGATTCAATCGCCACGTCGTAAACTCGAGCGGTCAGAATCCGTTGCAGATAATCCAGCAAACTCGGTTCCATGTACAACGCCTTCCTCCAGCAAAAGAAAAGCGTAAGGATAGCACCTCAAGCAAGCCTTTGAAGGATGAGAGCGTAATTGATCCGACGACGAGAGAACGCCAATCATCAGCGATCCATCTGGATTTGCCGTACCGCACAGCCGTCGACGCCCTCAGGCTGAATGAAACGCGCGAGCAAAGTTTCACCACTCAAAATGCAAATGCCCCGCAGCCTAAACTGCGGGGCATCGGTGATTTGAAACCACAATTCACGCCGTGAACCACTGCATCAGTGATTCGTCGGCGAACTTACTGGCAGCAAGCGTTGCAGCTAGGAGCTGCTGGAACCAGGACCTTCTTCTCGACCATTTTGCAGACCTGAACGGTCACGTCTTTTTCGACGGTGACAGGCACGCAAACGGTGAAAGTCTCGGTCTTTTCTTCATTCACAACATCGCACACCGTGACTTGGTACTGTTCTTCACGAGTCTTCGGAACACAGACCGTGAAGTTGACTGTACGGGTCTTCTCTTCATTCACTGTCTTGCAGACAGGGACCTGACGAGTGCGGTTTTCGGTGCGGCAAAGTTGAACCTGGTAGTCATACTCTTGCGTTTCTGGAACTTGCTCGCAGACCTGGATGGTCCGAGTGCGTGGTTCCGTGCGGCAGAGTTGAACCTGGTATTCGAACTCTTGCTGAACGGGAACTTGCTTGCAGACCTGAATGGTCCGGGTGCGTGGTTCCGTGCGGCAGAGCTGAACCTGGTATTCGAACTCTTGCTGAGCTGGAACTTGCTTGCAGACCTGGATGGTCCGGGTGCGTTGTTCCGTGCGGCAGAGTTGAACTGGGTACTCATACTCTTGTTGCGTAGCCACTTGGCGACAGACGGGAACCGTCCGCGTACGCTGTTCGGTGCGGCAAAGCTGGACGGTGTACTCGTACGGGACCTGTTCGGTCACGTAGTCGCAAACCTGAACCTGTCGCGTTCGCTGTTCCTGTCGGCACAGCGTGACGTTGTAGGTGTAAGGAACTTGCTTGCACACTTGTTGACAGACGGTGTAAGGAACCTGAGTCTGAACGACATTCGGGACCCAAACCTGTTGCGAGACGGTTGTCTGGCAAGGAGCACAAGCAGGAGCACATCCACCACAAGCGGCAGCGGTACCGCATGGCGAGCAGCAGTTGGCGGTCACGGCAACCGACTGGCAGCCGTTGGTCACTGGAACACATCGGGTTTCCCAGTGTCCCTGATCCTGGCAAACGGTACGGGTCTGTTGAACCTGGACGGTCTCATAGACCGTTCGCGTACCTTGACGGGCTTCGGTGTAAGGAACATTCACCGTGTACGTCTGATCGACGGTTCGGTTAACCGGACGTGCCACAGCGCGAGTGGCCTTGCGCACTTCGGTGTAAGGAACCTGAACCGTGTAGGCCTGTTCAACATTGTCCGTTACGGTGTTGTAAACCGTACGGGTTCCCTTACGCGTTTCCGTATAAGGAACTTGAACCGTGTACGCCTGTTCGACGTTCTCGGTTACGGTGTTGTAGACCGTACGAGTTCCCTTGCGGGTTTCGCTGTAAGGCACTTGAACCGTGTACGCCTGTTCGACGTTCTCGGTCACGTTGTTCAGGACCGTGCGAGTTCCCTTGCGGGTCTCGGTATAAGGAACCTGAACTTCGTAGTTCTGAACAACGTCCTTCGTGACGTTCTTCAGAACTTGACGCGTACCTTTACGAGTTTCCGTATAAGGAACCTGAACTGTGTACGCCTGATCGACCAGCTCGGTCACTTGGCGGCTCTCGACGTACTTCTCTTCACGGCTTTGAGCTTGATTCTCGGTGTAGTTCACCGTGCGGGTCTTCGTTTCCGTGCGAGGAACCTGCCGTTGAACGGTGTACTTGCGCTCGCGTTGCTCTTGACGGTATTCCGTCGTGGCAACCTTTCGGGTTTCCGTGGTCATGACAGGTTCGAGAACCGTCTGTTCCACCATTTGAGGAGCACAGGCGGCGGCTGTTCCAGCAGTTGCACCGGCACCGCAACCACCTGTACCACAACCACCAGTCCCGCAAGCCGAAACGCTTGCACAACACGGTGCCGGAGCACACGCGGCTGGATACGGTTGGCAGCAGCGATGGCGATGACCTGCTTGTGCCGTCGACCCCAGCAAGGCGACTGTGGCGACCAAAATCGCCCACTGTTTGACCATAAATCTCCCCCTTCAACTTAAGTAGCCTGAACCCAAACCCTGAAAAAAGCTGTCGTTCCGTGTCCAACCGCGATCGCTGGCCCAAGACGTCCGACCACGACGTCTTTCCTCGCGAAATGACACGAAAATCAAGCTAAACTTTGTGGAACGATGGCAAATACTAAAACTGAATAGAAGCAGTGTCCATAGTCAAGATGGGAAATCTGAGCGAACATTAGCAAATACGAGCATCCCGTTGACTTTTCAGCCGACGAAGAGAATTCTGCCGTTACCATCCAATCAAAAATAGACATTCCGCCAATGATCAAGGCCCGCGATTTGACAATGACGAAATTGCAAATTGCGGACCAGATCGGATTCGTAGACGTTGTCGCCTGCGGAATTTTCCGGCACGAGCGCGCCGCCACTACTGGAAATGCGTATTGCAATTTCACGGCACCATGTGGCGGTCATTTATCAGAAACGGCGGATTGGCCTTCAAACAAGGCAGTGAGCCGGGTCAGCCAGGTAGTACATGGCCTCAAGGGCGCGAGGGTTGTCCGCGGTGACCAATGGCCCCGGCGTAATGATTTCGCTCGGTACGGATTCAATCGGCTCTTTGTTTCGCACGATGAACTGCCCGACGATCAACGCCGTCTGATGAATCCGACAGACGGGATTCACGGCCGACGCGGCAAGCACGCCGTTCTTGATGGCGTTCAATCCGTCTTTTTGACCGTCAACGGCGACAACAACCATCTTCTCGTGAACGGTTCCCTTCAGGGCCGGAATCGATCCTAGTGCCATGTCGTCACTATGAAAGAAGGCTCCCGCAATGGGCGTCGTCTCTTGCTGTAGCAATGCCTCGAAGGTATTACGCGCTTTCTCGGGCTTCCAGTCGCACCAGCGGACTCCGCCGCCCAGCACCTCTACATTCGGAAAACGCTTCAAGACATTCTCGAACCCTTGGCGTCGCCCCTGCGCGCCGCTGTGACCATCCAACCCGCCAATGTGAATCACCTTTCCCTGCCCGCCAATTTTCTCCATCAGATAGCCAACACTCTTCTCTGCCATCTCAACATGATCGGGCGTCACTTCGCACCAGACACCTGTCGAACGCATTTTATCCATGCTCACCAACAGGGTATCCATCGAAATGACGGGAATACCACGCTCTTTCAGTCGCAAGCAGGGTTCCGCCAACGAGTCAATCTGCACCGCCTGAAAACAGCAGAAGTCCCAGTCGCGATTGGTCAACGAATCGATCTTGTCGCGTTGCCGCGCCGGGTCCATTTCTCCATCAAACCATTCGATCTCGACATTCAGCAGCTTTCCCCACAGTTCCGCCGTGCGTTTCCCCAGTTCGCACCAGGTACTCTGCAGTCCGGCATTGGAAAATGCCGCGCGAAGCGGCTTTGCCCCAGACTCTGTCGACACACCAGGCCCGGCGCAGCCTGCAAGCGCGGCTCCCATGGCAGCCGTCGAACCGATCGTCAGTTTCTCAAGAAAATCACGTCGTGAAGTCATGGTGCTCCTCAGTCATTGGATGATGCGCTGCTCCGCCCCGCGCATCCCCGACGCGCCGAGCCAGCACCACTGATACGAATATTGGAGGATTCGCTCAAGCGTGACCGCAACGGCCGGCCCTCTGCAGGACATCGCAGGGATCGTCGCTGACTTGTTTGCCAACAGGCTTCGACACACAATCGCCCGCGGAAGCAAGATTGGAGATCCGTCACCAAACAGAAGAAGGTTCAGAATGTCACGAAGTCTGCGATGGTTCAGTGTGTTGATCCTGTTGGCCGGAATGACTCGAGTCGATGCGGCAGATTTCTTTTTCCGTGACGGTGATGTCGTCGTCATGATTGGCGACAGCATTACCGAGCAGCACCTCTATTCGAACTACGTCGAACTCTGGACGGTGACTCGCTTCCCCAAGTGGAAGCTGACGTTTCGCAACGTCGGAATCGGTGGCGACCGTTCGCCGGGTGGCAATCAACGCTTCGCACGGGATGTACTGATCCACAAGCCAACCGCCATGACCGTCGATTTTGGTATGAATGACGGCGGCTACCGCGCGTTCGAGCCAGGCACCTTCGACCCCTATATGACTGGCCTGCAAGGGATGGCCGATCAAGCGAAATCTCATAACATCCGCACGGCCTGGGTCACACCACAGCCCCTGGATAACGCCAATCAGGGTTCGACCGCCATGGCCGAGCTCTACAACCAGACTCTCGAAAAATTCTCTGAAGGAGTGAAGACCACCGCCGAACGAAATGGCGGACTCTTCGTCGATCAGTTTCACCCTTACATCAAAGTTCTGGATGCCGCACGGGCGGGAACAACGACGTACCAGCGCATTACCGGCGGCGATGCCGTTCACCCTGGCCCTCCAGGTCAGGCACTCATGGCCGCATCAATCCTGAAGGGACTCAGCTTCCCTGCACAAGTTTCGTCGGCAGTCATTGACGCAAAAACCTTGAAGGTCGACGCAGCTTCCAACTGCAAGATTGACGAACTCAAAGGTGGAAGTGATGGAATTGTATTCTCGCGTTTGGACGACGCACTGCCATTCTTTCCTGCCGACGCAACGAGCATTCTAACTTGGGCTCCGCTGCTTGAAGAAATGAATCAATATCAACTGCGCGTGACGGGGCTGGCGGGTGGAAACTACGAAGTTCGAATCGGCGGTGCGAAGACGGCCGTATTTTCCGCGGAACAACTCGCAGCGGGTGTGAACTTGGCCTCGGCGGTTCTCGCTTCTGGCCCCATCGCGGAGCAGGTGAATGCCGTTCAGGCGGCTGTTGAAGCCAAGAACGGCTATCACCACAAGTCGATCTTCCGTGGCATCGTCCTATCATCCAATGTTCCCGAATGGGTCTATGAAGCGATCCCTCGCGCGGACCTGGAAAACAAGAAGCAAGCCATCATTCAAGAACGCCTCGCAAAGCTGCTTTCGCTGGATGCGGAAGTCGCCAAAACACTGGTCATGAAGCCGGTCGCGTTCGAAATCTCACCCGCGAAATAGTGACCACAATTGGAAGTCAGACTTCGTCAGCGCCACCGCGATGATGATGTCGGCGGCGAAAAACAAATGGTCCCGTCACTTTCAACTTGAGGTGACGGGACCATTGTGTTACTTGCGGGTTCACGTTGCAGCGGCCCGAGCATCGGCCGCTGCACAACATCAATGCCGGTTACAAAATCCCCGACGATTTCACGTTGATGCCCTTCAGCATCATCTTCAGTTCTTCGACGTTCGGACTGATTTCGAAGGCATCCGCGCGACTCACAAATTCCTTCGTAACGAAGTGATACAGACTGTCATTGAACTGCTGCATCCCTTCCGCCTTCCCGATCCGAATCGCCGCGGGCAGTTTTTCGTCCATTTCTTCCAGGATCAGCTTACGAATCGTTCCGTTAAAGATCATGATCTCGGTAATCGGAACTCGTTTGGGCTTGTCCACGATCGTCGGTAGCAGCTTCTGAGCCACGATTGCCTTCATGTTAAAGCCCATCGACGAACGCAGCGCGCGGTGCATCGACTGTGGGAACAAGTCGAGGATACGTCCGATCGTCGACGGAGCACTCGACGCGTGAATCGTTCCAAATACCAAGTGCCCCGTTTCCGCGGCATGCATGGCGGTTTCAAACGTTTCACGATCGCGCATTTCCCCCACCAGCATGATATCGGGGTCTTCACGCACCGCATGTTTCATGGCGGTATGGAAGTCGGACACATCCTGCCCTAGCTCTCGCTGATTGATCAAACATTTGTCGGCCTTGTACACGAATTCGACAGGGTCCTCGATCGTTAGAATATGCTTCTTGTAATTCCGATTCACCCAGTCGAGCATCGACGCGATGGTCGTTGACTTTCCCGAACCGGTCACCCCGGCCAGCAGCACCATCCCCTGGTCGAACACGCACAGACTTTCCAAAATCGGCGGCAGGAAGAGCCCCTCGAAGTTCGGAATGCTGCGCTCGACCTTACGAGTCACCATGCCCATCTTGCTCATTTGAATGAACAAGTTCACACGAAACCGCCAGGGCTCGCCTTTATGTTCCACAACGTGCGCAAAGTCGGCCCCCCCGGTGTTCTTAAAAATCTCTTGGTTTCGCTCGTCCATCAGCGGCCAGCAAAGTTCCCGCATCGTCTCTTCATCGATCGGCGGCATATCCAGCGGCGACAATGAACCCTTAACACGCAGAATGGCCGGCTTGCCCACCTGCATGTGCAAGTCGGAACCGTTCAGATCGATCAGGGCTCGAAAGTACTTGTTGACGGGCAGGTCTTCTTTCTTCGTACCCAACCGAATCCCGGCCGCGCCCTTGGGTGCCGATCCATTTTCCGAACCACTCATGACAGACTCCCGACAGAAACGTGACGATGGCGAGCGAATTGCCTTGAACACACCGATTCTAACCGAATCCGTGGACCGGGTGGCAAGCATCGGCGTTTGAACGACACAATTTTCTGTTTTGGACCGCAAAACAGGAATAATCCCGTCAGTTCAGGCGATTGCCCTTCGCTACATCCAAGCGGATGTCACCGCCTTCGATCCGCATCCTCGAACAAAACACCCAAACGACACCCCTCTATTCGACGACAAGCGCAACATCGACGATGACATGACTCGCGAAGATTACATCAGCCTGCTTGTCCATCAGCGACCAGCAAAGCGCGCATCGTGTCCCCATCCATTGGGGGCATGTCGAGTGGCGAGAGATCACCCTTGATTCGAAATGACGCGGGCAACCCCGTCTGCATGACAAGCTCGGTCGCGCTCAAACCGATCAGTACGCGAAAGAATTTGTCAATCGGCAATCCATATGCGTCCGAGCCGTCCATCGAGGTCTCCCGGATGAAACGTCACGCCTTGTTCATCGTGCTGACATCGCAGGTACAGGGACTGCCGACTTCGTTATCGGCAAAAATCACGCCGCAGATGGTTGGGCTGACGGCTTGAAATTGCCGTCGTCGCTGACATCTTCGAAACGCACACTCATCCGTTTCGAGATCCCAGATTCCTCCATCGTCACCCCGTACAAGACGTCTGCCACAGTCATCGATCGCTTATGGTGAGTGATCATAATGAACTGAGTGGTCTGCTGGAACGCTTTTACCACGGCGGTAAACCGTTCGACATTTGCTTCGTCGAGGGCGGCGTCGACTTCGTCCAGAATACAAAACGGACTGGGTTTGCTCTTGAAGATCGACATGATCAGCGCAATGGCCGTCATCGTCTTTTCACCCCCGCTAAGCAGGGAAATGCTCCGCAGTTCCTTCCCGGGTGGCCGCGCCGCAATGTCGATCCCACAGTCAAGAATGTCGTCGGGATCTTCGAGAACGATATCGCCTTCGCCACCGCCGAAAACCTGCCGAAACAGGTCGCGGAAGTTGTTTCGAATTGTTTCGAACGTCTCAAGGAACAGCCGTCGACTCTCTGCATTGATCTTGCGAATGATGTCTTCCAGCGTCTGCTTGGCTTCCACCAGATCCTGCAACTGAGCCGAAAGCTGAGTGAATCGATTCTCTTGCATTTCCAGGTCGCGCAGGCTGTCAGTATTGACGGCCCCCATCATTTTCAATTGTTTTCGCAGCCGATTCACGCGTGCATCCAGTTCCGGACGGGCCTCAGAAAAGAGCAGTGGCAATCCGTTATCCACGACCGACATGGCCGTCTCGTGGTGAGTGTCATCGACGGTGGCCGGCAATGGTTCGATGTGCGCGTCATCCGCCGCGATTTCGGGCTCCGTCGTTTCCCCCTCGTTCGCGTGTGATTCCTCTTCTTTCTCTTTGCGAGCTTTGTGTCGATGTGACGGCTTGCTGTTTCGTTCCTCAATCAGCATGCCGAGTGCTGACACGCCTGATTCGACGACATCCACGAGCTTGAGCTGATATTCCTCTTCGAGTCGTTCGTCCAAACCGGCGAGATTGCTTTTCATCTCGCGGACGCGAATCTCGTTGCCGTGATGCCGATCTTCCAGTTCACGACGCTGCTTCCGCAATGCCAGCTCTTGCTCCACGAACTGACTGCGTTCAATGCGGAGGGCGCGTTTCTCGTTTTCCAAACCGTGCAAGATGGATTGAATTTGCTCCGCAACCAGCATTCGCTCGTCTCGGGCCGCGCGGGTGTTCAAAATCTGCAACAGGATCCGCTCGCATTGCGCGAACGATGTCCCATATCGGCGTTCAGCCTCTTCGTGCTGGGCCATCCGCTGTTGCAGTTCTTCCTTCAAACGACCTTCCTGCGACTTCAGGCTCTCCAGTCGTTCCGCCTGCTTCACCAATTCGAGTTGAAGTTCGCTCTTCTGCTGTTCCAACTGACGATGTTGCTGCTCAAGCGAAGCGACTTCATCACCACGCACAGTCAGACTGGCAACCAGATTTTGAAGTTCCTCGTCGGTCGTCGTCGCCTGCTGCAACGCGATAGCGTACTCTTCCTCGTGGCGGGTCAGGGCTTCGTCGCCATCCAATAACTGCTGCGCCAACATCTGACGCTCGCGGTTCAACCGTTCCAAAGTCTGATCTTGCGCTGAAAGCTCCGATTTCAAATCCGCTAACCGCTGATTGGCGTAATCAAGCTCGGCCGCGAGTGCTTCGAGTTCCGAGTCTGCCCCGGTCAACGATTGATACATGGACTGCAGCGACTGTTCCGCCGTGGCGATGTCGCGATCAAGCAGTGTCAGATCGTTCTTCAACCGCCGCAGTTCGCTTTTGCGTGACAGCAGGGACGTTTCTGTGCGAATCGTACCAACGAACAGCGATCCATTGGCTTCGAGCAGTTCACCCTGCATCGTGACGAATCGCAGACCGATGCCCGGCCCCACCGCCAGACGCAGCGCCACGTCGATCGTTTCGACAATCCAGGTGTCCGACAAGACGGCCGGTGCGAGCCCGATGATTCCTCGATCAGACAGAATCAGTTGATCCGCACGCATCACGACGCCGGGTTCACGCGACAGATCAGGCAACTTCTCGGGATCGAGCTGCAAATGGACGAATCGATCGCCGTGCTGTACGGGTGCGATCGACTGGCTGATGCTGCGGTCCGGAATCGCGATGAATCCAATCCGATTGGTCAGCAGAACGGTTCCCTGATTCAAGTAGTCCAGCAGCGCCTGATATTCCCGCAAGACAATCAATTGCGCACGGGGGCCCAGCGCCACTTCCAGCAGGGCGGCACGTTCCAAATCCACGTCCAGCAATTCGGCCACGCTGCCGACAATCGAGTTCCATGGAGGTGAAGGAGACGTTCGAGCACGCGTCAGGATTTCCTTGACACCAATCCCCAGACCTTCCTGCCGCAGCTCAAGGTCTTCCAACAGCGACTTCCGTGCGTGCGCCGCACTTCGCCGTTCCCGGCATTCGGCCAGCGTCCGCTTCGTCTCTTCTTGGACCCCCAACAAGTTGGCTCGATTCAACTGCGATGACCGCAAGTTCTGCAGCGCCAACTGCTGACTTTGCGATGCCTCTTCGACGCGACGCAGGCCTTGTGCGCGTTCGAGATCACGCTCGGCAATGGTTCCATCCAATGCGTCGAGTTGCGAAATGATCTTCTGTTGATTTGACCGCAATGTCGCCACATTGGCCTGAAGCATTGTCACGGCGTTCGCCGTGTCCGAAACAAGCTTTGTCAGTTCCAACCGGCGCGCGTGATCGCGTTCAAGCTGATCCCGGCGCACGGCGAGCTCGCGCGCCGCCAACACCACATCCTGCTCATGCTCGACAACACGTCGCTGACACGCCGAATTTTCCTGCTCGAACTCGATCAGTCGATCCTGCTGCCCGGCGATTTCCAGTCGGGTTTCGCGCGCTCGCCGCCCCAACATAAATTGCTGCCGCTGAAGCCTGGCCAGTTCTGATTCGAGCTCCTGCAGGCGAGCCGTCTGGAACTGAATCGTCGCTTCATGACCGGCGATCGCTTCGCGGCCACCGGAATTCCGCCGTTCGACATCGCGCAGCTGCTCATCGTACTTTGCCAGTTCGGCATCGAACGCGGCTTCGCGTGCTTCGAAGACCTTCTGCTGTTCGCCTAGTTCGCCCAACCGACGACTCGATTCCACGAGCTGTTTCTCAATCGCTTCAAGCTCGACAGACAAATGCCGAAAATCGTCCGCGGCCAGTCCGAGCCACCACTTCTTCAGCGCTGTCGAGACATCATGAAACTTCGCGGCCTTGGCAGCCTGGCTGCGCGTCGCATTGAGCTGCGCTTCAACTTCATCGACGATATCGGTCAGGCGTTCCAAGTTTTGACCGACGCGTTCGAGCTTTCGTTGAGCGTCAATTTTTCGTGTCTTGAAGCGACTGATCCCGGCCGCCTCTTCGAAGACACTGCGGCGTGTCGCCGAGCTCCCCTGCAAAATCTGATCGACACGGCCCTGCTCGATGATGCTGTACGCGGCCGTGCCGGCACCGGTCCCCAGAAACAGGTCTTTGATATCCTTGAGCCGCGCCGGAGCTCGGTTCAGCAGATACTCGGCGTCTCCGTTGCGCCAAATTCGGCGTCCGATCTGCACTTCCTGCATATCGAGCGGCAGAAGCCCGCCTGAATTGTCAAAGGTGAGCGTCGCTTCCGCGAAGGCACTTGGTTTGCGGCTGGCGGACCCATTGAAAATGACATCGGTCATTTCCTTACCGCGCAGGCTTTTCGCCGACTGATCGCCCAGAATCCACTTCATGCCGTCGACGACGTTGCTCTTACCGCTGCCGTTCGGCCCGACGACGCAATTGATGCCCGTCGAGAAGTCGAACCGAGTTCGGTCGGCAAAACTCTTAAAGCCGAACAGTTCGAGGGACTTGAGCATCGGAAAAACCAACTGTCAAACGCATGGAACATCGACAACTGTCACACCAGAGCATGATCACCGCGACGATTGGGTTGCCGCGGTCCGCGTGTCCAACCGCAGCGACTCGTCATGGTGTTGCCCCGTGAAGGGCAACGCATGGCCTGGTGCTCGATTGTCATTTATTTCCGCCAAACCACTTCCAGGAACTCTTGGACTTTTCGTCCTTCTTATTCGCACCAGACTTCTTCTTTTTCTTGGCGTCACTCGGACTGGTCTCCGTATCGTCGGAATCGTCCGAGCTTTCTGTCGGCACGCTGGCAAGCGACCCGTTCGAGCGTCCGCCGACCGACTCGGGCTTCTTCCGTTCACCCTCATCCGATTGACCGAAACCTGGAAACTCGTTCTGTTCGTTCGATTCGCGACCAATCCGAATCTTGCGTGCATCCGACGGAGTGTCCTTCGACTCAGGACGGTAGTAGGCGCGTCCGGCCAGCGGTATTTTTTCAACGGCAATGGCTGTCGGCAGATTCTTTTGCCGAGAGGCGTCCGCCAGCAGCTGCAGGACGTCAGGGTATGTGGCCCCCAGTTCGTTTGCAGCACGGATCACGTCCGCGACGCGCAGGGAGACTTCTTTCCGCTGATCCATCTTGCCCACTTCGAAGCGGGCGAGCTGGACTTTATCCGAACCGGGTTGCGCCGTGACCATGATATGTTTGCCTGCGGACAGATACAGCGGCGGAGTGAATTCTTGTTCGGCTCCGAACAAGACGATTTCTGGCCGCGTCCTCAAGGTGACATGCACCATCGGCGGGCCTTCCGTCTTCAGAACGTACAGTTTGTATTCGTTGTCGCGACGCTCGTCTTCTTCCCGTACCCCGAGTATTTCGCCACGGATAAACGGGTCTGTTCTGTCCAACGTCCAAAGTGCACGAAAGGCTCCGTAGCGAGTCTCGTCGCTCGGTTCGCTCATCAACCCCTTGAGCGCGATATGCGCATCGGCATCTTCCATCGTCGCGATCGCATCCAGCGCGTACCGCCGGAATGCACGTTCTTTCTTGGCACACTCGACCAGATGGACCAAACCGGCGGTCTCGCCAAGATACGCAAGACTGACTGCCGAATGGAAACGGCACTCAATCGTGGGTGACGTCAAACCGTGCTTCAGAATCGGAATCCCATCCTGGCCGATCGCCTCAAGTTGCAGTGCACTTGCGTTGGCGGTCTTGGGGATGCACAGATCGTGTTTCAAACGAGCCATCCGCACGCGAAGCTCGACTGGCGTTTCCGTAAACGCCATGTGCCGAATGACCTGGAGATAACGCGCAGGATTCTCTTTGTAGCTTGGATGAACCCTCAATACGATCTTCTGGTCGGTCTTGGGAGTCGCCAGCGTTTTCTTGATTCCGTACTCATCAAAATCATGGAACCGTCGGCCAATTGCCTCGGACACGCGTTTGGCGTTTCGAACAGAAATAAAATCGCGTTTCAGATTGAGTGTCAGGTCGCGCTCTTTCAGCACGACCGCTCCACTGAGCACTCGCCCCTGCTTGAGGAGCGCAGGCTCTTTGACTGTAGATGCTCCCAACCCGGCAGTCAGGACTGGCCCGCGAGCGATCGCATACGTGTGACCCGCCATCAGCTTGCCATCGACGATTGCCTTGTCCGACAAGCGAACTTCCAGTAGTTCACCGCCGACCAGACTCGAAACTGCGGCGTTCGAAGGAACGGTGATTTCAACGTCCAGGCGCTCACCCTTGCGGATCATCGGGCGAAGGTAGGCCCGCACAATTACCAACGCAGTATTGGGAGAGCTCAGAATCGAATGCGGATTCTTGTAACCGTCTTTCTTCAGGTCTTCCAGCAGCGCGGTACGATATTGCGAGGGCGCTGGATCTCCACCCGTTCCTGCGAGACTTCGGACCAGGCCGACACCTTCCAAGACCACCGGTTCCAATCCGCCAACATTGGTATGATCGCCGATCAGGTTCGTATCGAGCTTCGTTCGGTAGCGGGCATCATCATCCTCCGTTTCATCGTCATCATCATTGTCCGTCGTGATCGCCTTTCCCCATGCCGTCGCTACGGGGAACGAAGCGGCAATCGCGGCAAATTGCATCCACTGACGACGCGACAACTGCGAGGGATCAAAATTGTTCATGGAATGCGATTCCTTCCGCAATCACCATCAACTTGATGGGCAGTCAATTGGCGCTGCCCCATGCGAAGTGATCGCCATTGGCAATCAGATCGCAGCGAACATCGCCGACGAGATGAAAAACAGTCAGAGGGTGTAAGTACGCGTGAAACGCCTCGCGGACCGGTGTCCACACAGCGCATCGGATCATTTGAAATGAAATTGAGTAGAACGGAGTATCGGAAATTATGCCGACGTGCCGACACCGTCAAGATGAGTCTGCCAAGGGGGGAGCGCCCTGAAACCACGCAACCGTCACATCAAACACGCCACTTTCACATCGGGGCGAGCCGAGATGCGTCAGCCCTCGGATCTTCTGCATCAATGACCTTCGATGAAGATTCCGAGCGAATCTCCGCTCATTCTCACCGGTTACGGCGACGCACTGCGATCATTGGCATGATTCGCATCGCCCCCGGGGTGCTGACGCATCTCGGCTCGCCTGAATTTCGGGGCATCGGCAAGTGTTCATTTTCAGGAATTCTTCAGGACCGACCGTAGATCTCGGCTATCGGCAGATTTCGCGGGAACGCGCAATGAAACTCAAATCCGTCGATCCGGCGCTCGTGAGCCGATCGACATCGCGGATATACTGTGAATGTCGGCGGTATCCGCTTCGCGTTACGCCGCGAAACAGCCAAACCAACTCGCTTGCCCAAGCCACCACTCGATACTTGATGTGAATTCAGGAGCCTGCCGATGTCACAAGCCGTTGTTGATCCCGTCGATCTGCGTCGATTCGCGGCACTATTACGCGATTTTACGACCGAGCTGCAAAGTCGGCTGTCTGCCGTGAATGGACAAATGAACGCTCTCAGTCAGACGTGGCGTGATCAGGAGCATCTGAAATTCGCCGACGAGTTCTCACAGCACCTAAAGCTTCTCGCTCGCTTTATCGAGGCCAATGAGCAACATGTTCCGTACTTGATGCGAAAAGCTGAACGCATCGAAGAATACCTGTCACAAAAATAGTTCGAGTTCACCCTGTTGTGCTCGACAATGTCACATGACGCCGCTGACAAGATTTCCATCCTCATCGGGAGAACATCAATGGCTGGCTCGCAGGGTGCGAATATCCACTCGGTGGATGCGCTGAAGGATGTCAGAGCGGCCTTGATCAAATTTCAAGAACGAGCGGCGACTGCCCTGGGTGATCTGCGTCAGAAAATCGATCGAACCGTTTCTTGGCTGGAACTCGATCGCCCCAGTTACTGGCGCGAACAGGAATTGCGGGCCTTTGATCAAGTCGCCTCGGCACGAGTTTCGTATGAAACGTGCCGCTTGCGAACGGTCGGCGGCCGTCACTCCGATTGCATTGAAGAGAAAAAAGCGTTCGAGAAGGCAAAAATGCGAATGGAGTACGTTCGTCTGAAACAGGCCGCCGTCAGGAAATGGATGGTTCAGGCGGGCCGTGAAGCGAACGAATACCGTGCTCGTACAAGCACGTTTCAACGCACGATCGAAAATGACGTCCCGTTGATGATCGCCCAGCTTGGCCGAATGATCGATGCGATCGAAGCGTATTCCGAGACTGCAACCCCCATGGCCGCCACGGCACCCGTCGTCTCGTCGGCGCCCAACTCCGTAGAACCGGTTGCGCCAGTCGAGCCCGAAAGCACCGATAACGACACAGCCCAACCTCCCACCGCAGTACAGAATGAAATTCATGAGTAACCCGTTGAATGCCACGGGTCACCTCAATGAATCGGAACATCCGATTTACACGTGCCCGGGCGAGCTCTATTCGATCCCACGCAGTATCCATCTGGCACGACTTGCGGCATTCTATCCCAAGTGCCGCGACTGCGCGCACCGCTTCGATGGCGGCCACGCGTTTCCACGTCCTCCCGAACCGAACCGTGAAACCGACCGCCTTGCCGTCCGCAACACGATGCTTACGGATGAAAACGTTCGCGGCATTTACCTGAACGAGCTTGACCGCAACCGTGCGCTGAAATGGGGCGAATCGCTCGCCGCCGACTTGTGGAACGAACGTCCCTTAGTCGCCCGTCCAAAATCCACAGAACTCGCGTTCGCACCGCCGTTGCCGCCCGTTGCCCCACAAGCCGCCTCCGCGAGTGCCGTCGCTGGCCCGACAGTCGTCGTCGCCTTCGATGAACGACCATCTTCGCCCGACATCGTCACCGGGCTCGTCCTGGGATTGCGACGCATGGGTTGCCCGGTCATCGACCTTGGTCAGGCCAGTTTGCCGACTTTGATTTTCAACGTTCAAGCGCTGGATGCGGCGGCAGGAGTCCTGGTCACAGGGGCAGGCTGCGACCTGTCATTCACCGGATTCGATTTCGTTGGGCGCGGCGGTCTGCCGTTCTCGGCCCAACGTCTTCTCAATCTGGAGCAACTGACCAAAACGGACGTCGGCCGACAAACTCGTCAGGTGGGTATTCATCAACCCTGTCAGGGACAACTTCCATACGAGGCGAATCTAGAACCTTACTTTCATGCTCTCAGGCCACTGAGCATTGTCTGTGGTTCGTCGACACGATGGCTGCCGCGGACAATCGATCGCTTGTTTGCGAAGTTGCCCTGCACAATCAAGCACGTGCCCCTGCCGATACGACGACGAAATCTGTTGGACGCCAGCGACGCGGACCTGCTGCAGGTGGCCACGTCCGTCGTCGATGGACGGCATCATCTGGGAGTGATCATTGATGACGATGGCCAGCATGTCGCATTCGTGACCGACCAGGGACGTCTCGTCAACGCCCGCGACGTGGCGCGACTGCTTTTCGAAATCTCACAGCGCGAACATCGTCACGCCCAGTTTGTGGTCGCGACATCCTGGCATCACGATGTTACGCACTGGTTGCAGGGCCGCGATGCCTCATTGATCTGCGAAGTAGAATCAATTTCGGATCTGATTCGGCTTCTGCTGGAACGCGAAGCATTGCTCGCGATCTCGGCCGACGGGCGCGTCTGGTTTCGTCAGTCGTATCCGACATGCGATGCACTTCTGGTGCTCGCCAGAACACTTCAGGTCCTGAGTCTCAGCGACGCTCCATTCTCCGAGGTCGTGTCGCGAATCGACCGAAACGATGTGCAGCCCCAGCGATGAGCTCGTCACGGCCGGAGTCATCTTCATGGCCGGAGTAAAGAGAATCGGCCTTCGACGTCCCCTCGTTCATTTGTGACCAAGCTCCAGCTTCTTCCGTAGAATCGGATGCAAGCCAGACGTCAGTCCAATCGACGCAACATCTTGATCAAGCCAAAGCCTGACCAAGATCGGAATCAAGGCCTTCGGTTCGATGCCGTGATTGTCGCTTGGGACCGACCTTAGGTAATCGCTGGCTTGTCGTCGCCTGAATCTCGGCCGCGTCGATGTAGGGCCTCAGGCAATGCGGTTTGTCACTGCGACCCCCACGTTGATAGTCTCGCCATAAGTTGGCTGCGACTTCAGTCGCAGGCTGCTTCAGGACATCCGTCAAATAGGTCAGTAACAGTTCGACCAGTCTCCCTAGTGGAATTCCATGCAGCTTGCGCTCCTGTTCGAACAACCAGCTTGAAAGTCGCCGAAATGCGAAAAACGGGGACGGGATGTCGTTCTCAACAGAATCTGCCGATGCTGCTGCCGCTTGCCAAAGACAGATCAGCGTCTCAACAAAGTTTCCACTGTTCGCAATGGTGTCCCAATACTTGGCAAACCGACGCAACTCCTGGATTGCCGAAAAGTCGAGCAAGCGTGTCGACAGAATCTCATAGGGCGGATGAGGGCTGTAGATCATTCGCCACTCGGCGTCATGTCGGACAATCGGCGTGCCACGGAGCCGTTTGAGGATCCCGACTTGAATTTCGTGGGGTCCCATTCCCACCAGTCGATCGAAACCGGCCGCGAAGCTCTCCAGCGTTTCGCCGGGTAGACCGACAATCAAATCCGCGTGGATATGGACGCCCGTGCTCTCCTTCAGCCACCGCAGATTCTGTTCGACCACCGCGTTGTCCTGACGGCGACTGATGTGCTCGCACACCTCTTCATTGAACGTCTGAATCCCCACTTCGAATTGCAACGCCCCTGCCGGGAACTGGACGATCAGATCTTTCAACGAGTCAGGCAATCGATCGGGAATCATCTCGAAATGCAGAAACATGCCGGGGCGGTATCGCGACAGGAAGAATTCCAAGATCGCACGCCCCACTCGCAGGTTCAAATTGAACGTGCGATCGACAAACTTGAACTGCAACGCGCCTCGATCCAGCAGCCGCTGCATCGATTGCAGAAACGATTCAAGCGGGAATTGCCTGACCGGAATCTCAAGTGCCGACAGACAGAATTCGCATGTGAAGGGACACCCTCGCGAGGCCTCTACGTACAACACCCGATGCGCGATATCGTGATCAGAATACAATTCGTAGGGCAGAACCAAATCGGTCAAGACGGGAAGAGGTGCGTTCGAGACATGCGATCGGTCGATCGTCAGCAAGTTCGGAACGTCACCGGCTGGCGTCGATGGTTCCTCGAGCTGTTCGCGGCAGAATTTGGCAAACGCCAGATCCGCTTCGCCACAGATGACGCGATCGGCCAACCGAGCGATCTCTTGCTGTTCCGTCTCGTAGCTGACTTCTGGTCCTCCCAAGACAACGACAATCTCTGGACGAATCCGCTTCAAGTCGGCAACAAGCCGTGTCGTCTCGTCGATATTCCAGATGTAGACTCCCAATCCGACAATACGAGGTCGTTGTTCGAGAATCGCCGCCAGGATGTCGAGCGTGGGTTGCTGGATGGTGAACTCCAGCAGGACCGTTCGGCTCTGAAGTTCATCCAGATTTGCGAACAGGTAGCGCAGTCCGAACGCCGAGTGCAGATAGCGAGCATTCAATGTGGCAAGGACGATATCCGGCATAGCCTGTCATCCGCCCAACTGTCGGCGAAGGTCTTCAAAACTGTTCTGCAACGTCTGAAACTCGGATCGCACCGACGCCAACTCGTCTCTCAGCTCGCGAATCATGGATTCCAAATTCGTGAACCGTTCATTACTGGCATTCGACACCAACACCTCGGGCACGGCTGGACGACTCATCTGCTGCGGCGGCGATGCAGGACGGGACGTCACGGCATCGCTGTCATCGACGGAATAGGTTGCGAGTGGTTCGTGGTTCTCTGAGCGAGGGTACAGATCATGATCCACTTCAATGCCGCGGCGATCCAGTGGACCATTGGCTCGAACCAGTCCCGCATCCATCAGACTCTGTAGCTCGCGCCGCAAATCCTCTTGGGAATCGATACCGACCATCCGGCTGGCACGCGTTCGCAATTCCCCCAACTGCTGCTTACCACGTAGCATCAGCTCGGTCATGATCGCCAGCTGCTGTTCATTCAGTGGCGTCTTGTGACGCATGTAATGGCGATAGCGTTCTGTGCGTCCCCCTTCCGTATGCAGGCAGCCGATTAGGCCGCGTTCCTGCAACTGATTCAATGTTTCCAGCACGTCGTCTTCGTCATAGTTGGAAACGGGATCGCGATTGTTCTTTTGATTGCATCCCGTCGTCGCGGCCTTCAACGTCAGCGGATATTGCTCGGGCACCGTGAATGCTTTTTCCAGTAACACGCCCAATACTCGTCGTTGCTTCCGTGGCAAGTCTTTCAGCGAAACATGTTCAGTGGACGATTCAGACAAAATCAATACTCATTCTTGAGAGGGAACAGTGAGTGTGTGGGGCCATCGAGACCCCAATCTTCAGCACGGCCATGACAAAATCAACGTCGATCGCGTGCCATTGAATGCGTGGGTGTCCGCGAATGCAGGGATGAGGAAGTCCGCCGACGAGAAATCGAACGGCCCACTATTGAGGCAACTCGGGCACCGTATGCGCTGGATAGCTAGGACTCGACAGCCCTTCCTTCATGAAGGTCACCAGATCCGTGATTTCTTCCGTGGACAACTTCAGTGGATACAGGGCTTCGTCAAGTTGTGGGTGTGGCGATCCGCCCTTGATGTAATGCGCGACGACCTCTTCCAGCGTTTTCAGGCTGCCGTCGTGCATATACGGAGCCGACTTGGCGACTTCGCGAAGTGTCGGGGTTTTGAACGCGCCCTTGTCTCCCAAGGTCTTACTGATGACATGCCGTCCTTCGTCGTCACTGGGCAAGCCGATATTATGGAATCCGTTGTCAGTAAAATTGGGTCCGGCATGACAGGCCGAGCAATTTGCTTTGCCGAAGAACAATTTCATTCCGCGCTGAGCCGACTCACTCATGGCCGCCGTGTCCCCCGCTTTAAAACGGTCGTACGGTGCATCGCGCGAAACAATCGTTCGTTCATATGCCGCGATCGCCTTTGCGATCCCATCCGCGGTGACATCGGTTCCAAAGATCTGCTGGAACTGCTTGCGATACCCTTCGATCTGATTCAACTTGGCAACCACATCGTCCATCTTCATGTTCATTTCGATGGGATTCTGGATCGGCCCCAGAGCTTGTTCCTCAAGTGTGCGGGCCCGGCCATCCCAGAATTGGAAGTTTTGAAACGCCGAATTGATCACCGTCGGCGAATTCCGTCCGCCCTTTTTGCCTTCGACACCCGTTGCGAACTGTTCGCCATTGCTAAACCCTTTGGCCGGATCGTGGCATGTCGCACACGAGACTTTATTGTCCGCAGACAATCGCCCGTCAAAATACAGTTGCTGGCCCAAGGCAATTTTTTCCGCAGTCGACGGATTCTCTTTCGGATGCACGACCACCAGAATCGACTGAGTCTCGGCCGCGCCGACGGAACCGGCTGCCAACACGACCATCAGCGATAAACGACGCACGAGCGGAGTGTTCATTGTCAATCACTTTCCAAAATGACTTTCATCGTCCCGGGCAATCCCCATTCCGTCCATCGCCCCTGTTCGGCACACGTATTCTTGAAACAGTCACGTGACAGATCAAGCGACACCTGAACAATCGTCGGAACAGTGGCGCATTTCGATGGAAGATCACTTCCATCGCATCCACTGATCGAGTGTTGCCAATTCGAAACATTGCTATTGAAGTCGGCAAACTCGCTACCGTGTCACTCGATTTACACAAGTATTGCAGGCCTGAGAACAAGACTGTTTGCACCCACAGCAGCGGCTGATACACTCGGCGGCGTACCGAGACGTGGGATGTAAGAACAAACTGGATTGCAGGGGAATTTGGGAATGACACACGCTTGGCACGATGTTACGCCGGGACAGAATTTACCGTCGGAATTCATGTCGGTCATCGAAATTCCACGTGGTTCCAGCGTGAAATATGAACTCGATAAAGACACGGGTCTGCTGCGATTGGATCGGATGCTGCACTCGGCCGTCTACTACCCCGCCAACTACGGCTTCATCCCCCAGACTTTGGCTGAGGACGACGACCCGCTCGACGTCCTCGTACTGTGCCAGGAACCGGTCGACCCGTTGACGCTGGTCGAAGCCCGCGCGATCGGTCTAATGACGATGGTCGATTGTGGAAAACGCGACCACAAAGTGCTGGCCGTCGCAACCCACGATCCTGAATACAACATGTTCCACGAAGCGAACGAACTGCCACCACACAAGCTGGCGATGATTCGCCGATTCTTTCAGGACTACAAGATCCTGGAAGGAAAAGCGGTTGAAGTTGACGAGCTGACTGAAGCGAAGACGTCGTTCCCCATCATCATGGAAGCTCTTGAGCGCTACAGCATGTCGCGCCGCCGCGGCTTCCAATAACGTGAACTCACGTCGCCTTCCCCAAATGAGCCTGGCCTTGTGACGCCCACGTGCCACGAAACGACGTGCCAGCGGCGTGCGCGTTATCGTAAATGATGGCGGAATGCGCCGCTCAGTCGCTGCGGATCTTCGCTGCCCATGATTCGTATTCGTGCAGGCAGTCATCTGGACTGATGAACTTCTTCCACACAAGGCGCGCCTTGAAGCCATATTCCCGATCTGACTGAATGTTGCGGATTACATACTGAAAGTCCCACGCAGGTCGAGGAAACCGAGCGACTTTAAACTTGAACAGGCTGAATCGAATTTCATCAACATCGCTGTGCGACTTGTTGAACATCTGGATGAGCGTCATCCCGTGTGCGGCCCGCCCATAGTAGAACGGCAGGCTGAATCGTGGTTCCTCGTAGCTCCATGTGTTCAATTTGAAATTGTGACTGGCGTCGTACTCAAGCGTTTTGGCATCCACATGCCGATACGTGCCGCCCTGATTCCAGTCACGATGACCCGGTGGTGCATCCGCGGAAATCCATGATTCCGGCTGACCTGCCCGCTCCATGCCGCGAAAATTGATCCCAATCGCGTCGACGTCGTTCATATAGTTGGCAAAAAATAAGATTGCATACCCGCGCGCGCCGAATCGCCGCGCATCCAATGGAACGCAGCGAAAGTCGACATCGATGTAGTGAGGAGCCGCCACGGTGAATTGCAGCGTCGAGGACATCGCCCATGGATCGTCGGCAGGATCTCGAACGAGCGACACCGAATTGCCGTCAGGCGACTGCCGCATCGCGAACTTGCCTTTACGCGGCGAAAAGGCATTGTGCTCCGTCGCGTGTCCCGAAATGATGTGCTCGAAATTCAGTCCAGCCGATGCCCCGCGCGTGTCAGGATCGAATGCGTCGAAGTTTGGCGCGTCGGTGCGATGAAACAGAGAATCAATTCCACTGAGATCCGTTGGCGAACCGGTATTGTCCCGCAATGTCGCCAGTAACTGGCCCGACGTGATCGTGGCCTTCGTCAGTGGTTTGTCGTCCGCCTGCAGCATCGACGACAGTCCGCACGCCGCCGGAAATCCCGTTCCAAGCTGTCTCAGAAATTGCCGACGTGAAGTAGCGTGCACAATTCAGTTCGCCTGACAGTTCACCAGTCTGTGATTGCCTGACGAGCCCGAGTCTGGCTAAATCAGGATTTCAGAAACCACTTTGCCATGAACGTCAGTCAAACGAAAGTCTCGACCACTGTGGCGGTAGGTCAATTTCTCGTGATCAATCCCCAGCAGATGTAAAATCGTCGCCTGCAGATCGTGAACATGAACGGGAGATTCAACGACACCGTAACCAAAATCATCCGTGCGGCCATGGATCATCCCACGTTTCACGCCCCCGCCTGCCATCCACACGGAAAAGGCAAATGGATGATGGTCTCGGCCTTCGTGACCCGGCGACGTACCACGCCGCACTTCACCCATCGGGGTGCGGCCAAACTCACCCGCCCAAACAACGAGCGTGTCGTCGAGCAGGCCTCGCTGCTTCAAGTCTCGCAACAGTCCCGCCGTCGGCAGATCGGTCATATCGCAGTTTGTTTTCAAATTCGCATTCAGATTGGAATGGTCGTCCCATGTTGAATGGAACAACTGCACAAAGCGCACCCCGCGTTCGACCATCCGACGTGCCAGCAGGCAATTCCCCCCGAACGAACGTGTCACATCCTGGTCAAGTCCGTACATGGCCCGCGTCGCGGCCGTCTCTTGGCGGAAATCCAGTAACTCCGGCGCGGCCGTCTGCATGCGGAAGGCCAATTCGTAGGCTGCGATCCGTGAAGCGATCTCGTTATCGCCCGTTGAAGCTTCGTGGATTCGATTCAGGTCTCGCAAGACGTCCAGTCGCGCCCGCTGGGTCGCATTCGTGATTCCCACTGGGTTGGACAGATACAAAATTGGGTCGCTCGAATTGCGGAAAGTGACTCCGCGAAATGTTGACGGCAAGTATCCGCTGCCCCACAAGGCGGTACCGGCATCAACTCCTTTTCCGGAATTCGACATCAGCACGACGTACCCCGGCATGTCCTGGCTGACACTTCCCAGCCCGTAGTTGATCCAGGCCCCCATACTCGGGTGCCCGAACAACGGTGTGCCACAACTCAAGAGGAGCTGCGCCGGATCATGATTACTTTGGTCCGTCGTCATCGAACGAATCAAACACAGCTCATCGGCCATCGCACCGGTCTGCGGCAGCAAGTCGGAAAACTCAATCTCGCAGTTCGCCCGACGCTGAAATGTACGTGGACTGGCCATCACACGGGCACTTGTCCGAATCAAAGGATCGACCAGGGACGCAAGCAGCGACGCGGGAACCGGTTCGCCGTGCAGTTTGGCCATCTGGGGTTTGGGATCGAACAAATCCAGATGCGATGGCCCACCCGCCATGAAGATAAAAATCACATTCTTCGCGCGCGGAGAGTGATGCGTGGCGCGTTCTGAGCCTGTGACCGCGTCGCGATTCAGTAGGTGCCAAAGCGCCATCGCACCAAAACCGTGGGCGCCTCGGGCTAACAGTTCACGACGCGTGGTCTGCTGCGGTTGTCGAGCATTCGAGTTTTGCATGGCTTCATTCGCGGGTGATTGTTTCGTCGAGATTGAGCAACACGCTCGCTAGCGCAATCCAGGCTGCGCGCTCGGACAGGCTCTGCCCATCCAATTCACCGCCAACCAATTCAAGGGCCGCCCGCTGGTCAGACTGAAACAACGTGCGCTGCAACTTCAGGTATTCCAGCAGTCGATTCGACTCGTCCATCGTTGGTCGACGTGCCAACGTCAGCAGATACACGTGATCCAATCGGGCCATATCGTCATCTTTAATCTCACGGCAAACACGGTCTGCCAATGCCTGTGCCGCTTCGACGAAGGTGGGGTCGTTCAATAAATTGAGTGCCTGCAGCGGAGTGTTTGATCGTTCCCGCCGTGTACAAGTACGGCTGCTGTCCGGCAAATCAAACGTCACAAATTGTGCGAACGGCGACGTTCGCTGCAAAAATGTGTACAGGCCGCGGCGATATCGATCCGCCCCTTGGCTCGCAACCCATTGATTATCGAACGCTTCTTTCGTGACACTCTCAGGCTGTGGAGGACGTACACTTGGCCCACCGATGTTCCGCGACAACAATCCGCTAGACGCGAGCGCCGCATCGCGAACCGTTTCTGCCGACAGTCGCAATCGCGCCTGCCGCGCGACCAATCTGTTCTGAGGGTCGCGTGCGACGACTTCAGGAAGCACACGCGAAGACTGCTGGTAGGTCTGTGACATGACGATGGTCCGCATCAGCGACTTGAAGCTCCACTCGTTCTGCATGAACTCGATCGCCAGCCAATCCAGAAGCTCTGGATGTGTCGGACGGTCGCCGCGAACACCGAAGTTTTCGGACGTCCCGACAAGCCCTCGACCAAACATTTCCTGCCAGATTCGATTCACCGTCACGCGCGCCGTCAGCGGGTGGTCACGCGATACCAGCCACTTGGCCAACACCAGTCGGTCTGGAACCGATCGCGTCAGGATCGGCGGCAACGATGACAGGGTGGAGGGACTAAGTTCTTCCCCCGGTTGACGAAAATCACCTCGACGATGCAGATGCGTCGTTCGGTGACGGCGTGACCGCGTCATCGTCGGCGCACGCGAAATGGCGGGAACGGTCTTGGCAAGCTGATCCAGTTTCGTGGCTAATTCACCGAGCTTCAAATCCGAAAACTTTTGCGAATCAATCGCCGATCCATGCTGCAGGAAATAGTCCTGCAATCGATCGCATTCTGACGGAGTTCGCGCCGAGACTTCGGTCTTGACGATGTTAAGCCCCTCAAGCTGGCCTTCCCCTTGACCCTGCCCCCAAATCAGTCCCAGCACTTCGAGGTGACGATCCCAGCGGTGATCTTCACCAGGATGGGTTTCTGTCCAAAGCAGCTTTTCTTCCCAGGCCTTCTGAAGATCGGCAGCGGCCTGCGCGACGGGGGCCAATAGCTCGGCTCGCTTGTGATCATATGTCTGCTTCGCACTTCGATATCGTTCACGCTCATCGTTCAGGGGCGCGTCAAGATTGACTTCGTCCGCGTTATTGAAGAATGCGTATAGCTGATAAAACTCTCGCTGCGAGATTGCGTCAAATTTGTGGTCGTGACACTCCGCGCATCCCACCGTCAGTCCCATCCAAACGACGCCCACCATCGTCGTTCGATCAACAACTTGACGCACACGGTACTCTTCCAAATCCGCACCGCCTTCGCGATTGCTCAGCGTATTTCGCAAGAACCCCGTCGCGATTCGTTGCGATGTTGTGGCATCGGGCAAGAGGTCCCCCGCCAACTGCTCAATGGTGAATTTGTCAAACGACAAGTCACGATTGAAAGCATCAACCACCCACTGTCGGTACCTCCATGCGTAGGGTCGCAAGAAGTCCTGGAGGTATCCGTCGCTGTCGGCGTAGTGTGCCAGATCGAGCCACCAGCGAGCCCATCGTTCGCCAAAGTGCGGCGAAGCCAGCAATCGTTCCACCACACGCTCATACGCATCCATCCGCGAATCATTCAGGAACGCATCCACTTCCAACACAGTCGGCGGCAAGCCTGTCAGGTCCAGACTGAGACGTCGCACGAGCGTTTCTCGGTTTGTGGGTCGCGCGGCAGGAATCCCTTCACGCTGCAGGCGATCCCGGACGAATCGATCAATGACGAGCGGAATTCCCTCCAGAACGGGTGGTTGGGTGATTTGGGGTGGGATGTACGCCCAATGCGCTTCGTACGATGCCCCCTGTTCAATCCAGCGTATGATTGTCTCGCGCTGGTCGGATGACAGCGTCTTGCCCGTAACGGCAGGTGGCATCACTTCGTCGGTGTCGTGCGAGTTGATTCGTCGCACCAGTTCACTCGCCGCCGGGTCGCCCGGTACAATCGCTTTTGTTCCCGACCCCAATGGGGCGGTCGCCCCCGCCGCAGAATCGAGTCGAAGCCCCGCCTGTCGCGTTCCCTTATCGAATCCATGACATAAGAAACAGTGCTCGGCCAAAATCGGCAGAACGTCCCGATTATATCGTACTTCCGCGATAGACGATGGCGGGTCAGCGGCAAGCCCAGGCCAGCAATTCCACAACAGGATGAGTCCCGTCAACCAGCAAGGTCTTACACGAAGCCAAGTCATTTGCGTGCCCCCTTGCCCACACGGCGACGACCGGACTCGGATTTCGAACCCGTCGGTGCGAGCGATCGAGGGACGCGTTCTATCGATGACGTCAGCAAGGCCCGGCACGTTGCCTCGGCCAGGTGCTCGGCGGCACTCGTCAGATCGAGTTTTAGTCGGCCCACCAGCCAATGTCGCACATAGTGCGTCGACGCACCGAAGACCAGTGACGAGTACAAGTCGGCGGGCAATGAGACGACTTCGCCCCGATCCACATACGGCTTTAACCACAAGGCCAGATCGTCGCGAGTTCGACGATTGATTTCGTCGATCGCGCATGCTCCTTCCGGCGTCAGATCCGCCGTCGCGACGCGCAATAGATACAGGGCCCAGTCTCGATTCGCCTCAACCCAATCAAAATATCGGCACAGCAGCGCACGAATTCCCTCGGGAAACGTCTGGTGCGCCGCCATCGCTTCTTGAAACGACTCGGCCAGAAACTCCATCCCTTCCACATACAGTGCAATAGCGATTGCCAGCTTACTGCCGAAGTGGTGATAAATACTTCCTGAACTAGCTCCAGAAGCCTCGCGGATCTGCTCAATCGTTGCCGCGTCGATCCCATGTTTCATGAAACAGCGCAACGATGCGTCGAGGATATCGCGACGGCGCTGTGATACGGGCGAACGTGTCTGTCCTGATTCCATCATTCCAGAACAATATTCTAGAATGACATTCTAGTCAAACAATCACCCCACCATTGAATCGCATTGGTGAAGCAGACGAGCCCCCTCGGTCAATTGATTGCCGTCCGCCCGGCCCGCGAGAAGCCGGGCCATTCTGGCTGTCAAGAAATGATCCAAATTCAGCTTTCACGGCTTTTTCGTGCCATTTGCCAACACATATTCAATCGCGGCTTTTGCATCCAGTCGCGGGTAGCGACGCTTGGTGACGTGATCTTCAACACTCACCCCGGTCTTCTGAAAAATGATCATCATCGCTTCAGGCTGAGTTGGACCATCGTTCTTCCAGTCATACTCGGACCGGAGCATCGCCTCACGAAGCAGCATCGCTGTCCCGCACAGGATGGCATTGGACGAACTGGTCGCGGAGGCAGGAACCAGCAGATCCACTTTGTCATGTCGATCTTGGGTCACCTCATCGCGCCCCGGACTGACCGCCCCGATCGCAAAGCAATTCGGCTGACAGGCTGGCCAAGATATTCCGGTTGTGAAGCCATGATTACCCGTTGGCGCACTCACCCAGATGCCAAGTTTCCGCAGTTCCAACAACTGACTGTCGATCGCCGTCGGCACAGGCTTGTCATGTGCCAGATCATCGACGGGGGCCAGATTCACCGTGGTGATGTGGTACTTTTCATGGTTTTCGATGATCCATCGAAGTCCGGCAGCCAGTGTCACATTGTCATCCACCTTGCAGTGACAGCATTCCAGCCCTCGGATGACGGCCACTTGATTGTTGTAGGCAACGCCCCATTTCCCCTGATAGTTGAGCGAAGACGGCACGCCAATCGTCGTGCCGTGATAGCCGCGTCCTTCGTGCTTCGGGTCATCATCACCATCGACGCTGTCATACGAGACCAGAACCTTCGGTCGTCCGTCAACCGGCGTACTCCACTCCGGAATCGACAACGTACACCCGTCATCCACGAGCGCCAGTGTTTGCCCACGTCCAAACGAGATCAGGTTTGCATACTCTTTCCAGACATCCGTCACCCGCACATGCTGGAACGACACCGGTTCAACGGGCTCACCCGCATTCAGAACCTGACATGTCATCACGCGCCAGATGATCGTCGCGGTGAAAAAGACATCACCGAAACCACGCGCACTCGGACGAGGCAACAACAATCTCATCACAGATCGGCTCCAAAAAACGAGATGCCGGGACGACTCCAATTGAGATCTCTGAAAAACTCCGGCTTGGTTAAGAATCGCGTCCGCCGTATGCCGAGAATCTGCGATCAGCCATTCGGCAAGCGAAACAACACCTTTGCATTCTCGAACAAGATTTTGCGTTCCGCCGCTTTATTCGGGGCCAACTTTCGAATCGCAGCGATGGTTTGCGAACCCTGGCACGCAACACCAGAGCCGATTCGATCGTCACAGTCACTGCCGTAAAGAATCTTGTTCTGGTGCCGATCGAGGAAACCGCGGGCATGGTCCTCGTCACGCGTCAGTGCATTAAGCCCCGACCCCGCCGACATATCGGCAAACAAGTTGGGATAGTCGGACAAATATCGATCGGTCAGCCCCCCGGCCACGACTGGCCCCTTGGGATAGAGCAATTTCTGATCGGTATGGTTGCGATCGATATTCGCCCACCATGTCTGAGCATGACCGATAAAGATGGTCTCGGGGAATTTCGTCAGCATCTGCGGCAGACGCTCAAACCCCAGGTTGTAAGTTCCGTGCTGAAGGTGCATCAGAATCGGTACGTGATATTCTGCGGCGAGAGCATACAACTGCTGGCTCTCGACGGAATCGAGTGTCACGGCAAATTTTTGTTCGCCGATGATGATCGCCCCGAGATCGAGATACTTCGCGATTTCTTGCCGTGCCTCGGGCAGATCGGTTACTTCGTTCGTACCGAACGAGAACTCTTGTGGGAACTGCCGCGCCGTCGCCAGAACGGACTCATTGCCTCCGGCCCCGACACCGCCCAGACCATTGTGAATCCCATCCCCCGTTGATGCACGCTTCACCGGACTTCCCGATGGCAATAGAATCGTGCGTGTCACTCCCATCGCTCGTTGATGAGCTCGCAATTGCTCGGCCGAACGCTCGCGATAGTTGCTGTGCTGATGAATATCGATGATCGGTTCCTGGACCGCATCGTCCGCGCGCCCCACCTTGGCCGCCATGACGGCACAACTCGCAGAGACTGACGCGGCGAGAAACTCCCTCCGCGAGAAATGACGGTTCTTCAACTCGCGCATGCGGCCGATCCTCCAATCTGCAATTCGAATCATCCGATTCGCGTCTGGTTGTACAACTTCGCTTCCACCGAGCGAGTCCGTCGAATCAATTCATGCCCCCTCGACAAGGCATCAAGCAGCATCACGGAACCGGCGATGAATTTCCAGGACACCAACGACACGGCACCGACTGCCTTGCGACAATCGGTGCCAACGTATCCCTTCAACGACCGATCGAGCCTACGAGAGACTCATCGTCACCGTCTTCGATTCGGTATAGTTTGACAACGCGATCTCACCCAGTTCACGGCCCATGCCGCTGAACTTAAATCCGCCGAATGGTGCGGCAGCATCGAAGACATCGTAACAATTCACCCAGACCGTTCCCGCACGCACTTTCGCTGCGAACTGATGAGCTTTTACCACATCCCGCGTCCAAACCGCCGCCGCCAAACCGTAATAGGTACTGTTGGCGCGTTCGATGATCTCATCGGCGTTCTTAAACGGCAGAATGCTCATGACGGGGCCAAAGATTTCGTCTTTGGCGATCGACATTTCGTCGGTCACATTGCCGAACACTGTTGGCTGGATGAAGTATCCCTTGTCTCCGAACCGGGCGCCACCTGTCAGGCACTCGGCCCCCTCGGACTTCCCCTTGTCGATGTAGCCCAGGATCTTATTGAACTGATCCGAATCGACCTGCGGACCCTGCGTCGTTTTCGGATCGAACGGATCTCCCAGTTGTCGCGTCTTGGCGCGCGCCACGACTTTCTCGACAAACTGATCGTAGATCGACTGTTCGACAAACAACCGCGACCCAGCGCAGCAACACTGCCCCTGATTGAAGAACAGCCCAAATTCAGCTCCGGCAACGGCGGCATCCAGATCGGCATCCGCGAACACGACGTTGGGGCTCTTGCCTCCCAGTTCGAACGTAATTCGCTTCAGCGTGCGAGCCGCATCGACCATGATTTTCTGAGCGGTCTCATAGTGTCCCGTGAAGGCGATCTTGTCGACACCTGGGTGCCGAACAATCGCCGCACCTGTATCTCCATAACCCGTTACGACGTTGATCACACCGTCGGGAATCCCGGCTTCTTGAGCGAGTTCCGCCATGCGCAGGCAAGTCAATGGAGTCTGCTCAGCAGGCTTCATCACGATTGTGCAACCGGCCGCCAGTGCCGGGCCCCACTTCCAGGCGGCCATCAGAATCGGAAAGTTCCATGGAATGATCTGCCCGGCGACTCCAACCGGTTCGCGACGCGTGTAACAGAAATAGTTTCCACGGATCGGAATGGTGTCGCCCGTCAGCTTGTCTGCCCAGCCTGCATAGTACCGCAGACAATCGATCGCCAGGGGCAAATCCGCCCCGCGAGCGTCACTGATCGGCTTCCCATTGTCCAGCGTTTCCAGCGCCGCCAATTCATTGAGATTGGCTTCCATCAGATCTGCCAGCTTGTTCATCAGTCGACCACGATCGCGAGCATCCATCGTGTGCCACGGACCGGATTCGAACGCTTTGCGAGCGGCCTTTACCGCCGCGTCGACATCGGCTTCACTCCCTTCCGGTACTTCCGCGATGACCTGCTCATTGACCGGATTGATCGATTTGAAACGTTTCCCGCTGCGGGATTCCTGCCATTTCCCTCCGATAAGCATATTGGTTTGGCGGATTTTCGGCGGGGCGATGAGGGCGGCTGCCATGGCGATTCTCCCGAGGCGAGGTGAATAGAGTCCGAACGACGACGCTGCCATCCGTGACATTCAAATTTTGCCAGCTACGGCACACGGAAGCGACCAAACCTTGTGATGGGTCGAAACGCGAGCCGAACCTGTGGCGCAACAATGCTGACGACAGTCACGAACTGTGCACAATCAATTATAGCGTACCGCGAGCCGTGGACAGGCTCCAGTTGTCACTGGCGAATTGCACGGCCTGATTACCGCAGGTCAATCTACTTGCGGCAAAAAAGATGCGACGGCATCGGACGGATGTCTCGTATCACTGGGCGAAACTCGAGTTGAGCCAAGACCTGCGTTTCGAGGTCAATTCCGGGGGCGACCTCGATCAGTTCCAACCCGTCGTCGCACAGTCGAAATACGGCACGTTCCGTCACATACAAAATCTCTCGCTTCCGGCTCCGCGCGACTGTCCCACTGAACGAAAGCTGCTCCACGTCCGCGACGAACTTTCGGTGTGTCCCTTCGCGCACAATCTTCAATTGCCCATCTTCGATCGCGACTTCCAGATCACCCGAAGTCAGAGTTCCACAAAAGACCAGACGTTTCGCGTTTTGCGAGATGTTGATAAATCCGCCCACTCCTGCGAGTCGACTTCCGAACCGGGAAACATTCACATTGCCGTGGCGATCAATCTGTGCCGCCCCCAGTGCCGCGAAATCAAGTCCTCCGCCATCGTAAAAATCAAACTGGGAAGGCTGGTCGATGATGGCTTGCGGATGGACAGCCGCACCGAAACTGAGGCCACCCGCTGGCATCCCGCCGATCGGACCACTCTCGACAGTCAGAATCACATCCGCCAGCAGCCCTCGTTCGGCCGCGATTCGCGCAACCCCTTCCGGCATCCCAATCCCCAGATTCGCGATCGCGCCGGGTCGCAGTTCATCGCATGCTCGTGCTGCAATGATGCGCCGCTCATCCCAGGGTAATGTTCCTAACGAGCTGAATCGGATCGATGCCTCTGTCGCAGAAGCGGGTTCGAAGTAGCTGCGATTCAGCGGCTCAGCAAATGTCTGATGATGTTCATCGGCCGATGCGACAACGACCTGATCGACCAGAATTCCAGGGACATTGACCCGCGACGGAACCAGGGGCTCATCCAGCAATTGTTTGACCTGCGCGAGCACGATGCCGCCGCAGTTGTGAACTGCCTGTGCGATGGCCAGCACCTCACCGACGACCGCTTCTTCGGCCATCGACAGATTGCCGAACGGATCGGCAGCCGTCGCCCGAATCAACCCAACGTTCAGCGGAAACGCGTGATAGAACAGCCACGTCCGCCCCGCCAACTCCACACGCTCCACGAGTGGCACTGTCGTCATGCGATTGATGCGTCCCCCACCGAACACGGGATCGACAAACGTCCCGAGACCCACATGCGTGATACACCCCGGGCGTCCCGCAGCGATATCACGATAGAGTTGGCAGATCACCCCTTGAGGAAAGTTGTACGCTTCGATTTGATTCGTAAGTGCCAATGCGCCAATTTTCGGCGCCAGCCCCCAGTGGCCACCGATCACGCGACGAACCAGCCCTGCATGTCCCAGGTGATTCAAGCCACGCGTCTTTCCGTCCCCCTGCCCTGCCCCGTAGACCAGCGTCAGCCCCGTTGGTGACTGATCCTTCAGAAAACGACGTTCGAGCGCAGCCGTCAACGCCTCGGGATGGGCGGCACCGACAAATCCACCGCAGGCAATCGTCGCACCATCGGGAATTCGGGCCACCGCATCGTCGGCACTACACGTCAGTTGGTGGATTCGATGCATCAACCCCACCAACCTCCATTCACGTGGATCGTCTGCCCCGTGACGTAGCTGGCGAGGGGACTGCATAAGAAGAGGATCACATTTGCGATCTCTTCCGGTTCGCCAAATCGCTGAAGTGGAATATTGGCCATCATCTGCTTTTGTACCGACTCAGGAATCGTTTGAGCCATCTCGGTCATGACGACGCCCGGCGCAACGGCGTTCACGGTGATATTTTTGATGGCCAGCTCTTTGCTCAACACCTTTGTCAGCGCCATCACGCCCGCTTTTGCGGACGAATAGTTCACCTGACCGTAAAACCCGATTGACCCCGACACCGAAGCCATGCTTACGACACGCCCGCCATCGGCCAGGCGAGTACACGCTGCTTTGCAGACGTTGAAGACACCGGTCAGGTTTGTATCGATGACATCCGACCATTCCGAGTCGGACATATTCTTCAGCGATCGATCACGAATAATCGCGGCATTATTGATGACAATATCCAGCCGCTTGGTCCGCTCGATGATCGTGTCCAGCATCGATTCAATTGCAGGACGGTCGCGTACATCAGCAGGCAGGGCGAATGCCCGTTCGCCCAATTGATTGGCGGCCGCCTCTGCTTTCTGGCGGTTCGACCCACTGGAATCTTCAAAATAGTTCAGGACGACGTTTGCCCCTGCACCATAAAGTGCCGTGGCCGTCGCGAGCCCTAACCCCTGTCCGCCACCTGTCACCAGGGCGGTTTTGCCTGACAAGTCTATCGTCTTCATGGATGTCGCCTCAAAGCGTGCATCGTGCGCAAACTGAGACCGGCGCGGTCGAATTCGGCACCAGCCTTCATAGGAACTATCGATCAGGGAACGGTCCTATCGTAAGGTGTCCATCCCATCAATGACGAGTCTCGCACACGAAAAAACCCCAATCACAGGCGTGGTCGGGGTCTGAATCGCATCGATTGGCTGAATCATGGCAGTCAGCTCGTCGGACCGACATTCGATCGAATGACACAGAATGCCTGTGCAACTAGGCCGACAACAGACCCCGCTGTTCCAAGTAGGCAACGACTTCGTCCGCCAGTTCTTCAATGCTCTTGGTGTTTGAATCAAGGACGAGCTCGGGCTTGGATGGCTCTTCGTACGGATCGGAAATTCCGGTGAAGTTCTGAATCTCACCGGCCCGCGCCTTCTTGTACAAGCCTTTCGGATCGCGTTTTTCGCAGGTTTCGAGCGACGCGTTGACGTAGATTTCGATGAATTCACCGGCAGGCAGAATCTCGCGAACGCTATCTCGATCAGCGCGATACGGCGAGATGAAGGCGGTCAGTGCGAAATTGCCCGCCGACGCGAACAACTTGGCGACTTCACCAATACGACGGATGTTTTCGGCGCGGTCTTCGGGAGAAAACCCAAGATTCTTGCTCAAACCCATGCGAACATTGTCGCCGTCGAGCAAAAACGTGTGTTTACCGAGTTGGTAAAGCTTTCGGTCTACGGCGTTTGCGATCGTGCTCTTGCCGCAGGCCGACAATCCGGTGAACCACAACACGGCCCCCTTGTGTCCGTTCAGCTTGCAACGTTCTTCTTGCGTGACGGCATGGGCATGCCATTTGATATTGGTGGCCTTCTGCTCAGTCATCGACAAAAACTCCTTCAATTGATCGCATTGTGTCCGCCTTCAGTCTGATCAAGACAGGCGTTCAATGATTCGTGGGGCGAAGTGTAAGGAAAGGTCAAATGCGGGGAAAGTCCAGCGAAATCGCCTGGAAAACCGGGGAACGAGACCCGTTTTTCAGAAAGTCGATTTGGCGGCCCAGCCTTGTGCGTAATATTTGTGAAGGTCACGGGTTGCCCTCATCAAATTTGGGAGGCGCAGACGTGATCGCATCCGGAATGCCCGAAAACTCATCACACAACGGTAGGAGGCACCGTCAAAATACGACGATTTTACGTGCCCCGCGAAGGCACAATGCGATTCGAAGTCCCAGAAACCGCCTGGCGACTGAAAAATGGCGTAGAACCGATGGCAGGCACTGCGTGTCGATCCTATACTGATTTTTCGCAAACTCCAGGAAAGACTTATGCTTGATTCATCGACGCGACAACCGCTGCAAGACGTACATGTTCGAGAAACCGTGCCGCTCGTTTCCCCCAAGTATTTGAAACAAGAAGAGACGATCTCGGACCTTGCGGTTCGAACGGTCATCAATAGCCGCGAGTCGATTAAGCGGATTCTGACTGGCAAGGAATCGCGACTGATCATCGTCGTCGGTCCCTGCTCGATTCACGATCCTGTCGCGGCATTGGAATATGCCCGGAAGCTCAAAGATCTGGCAGCACGTGTCGAAGACAAGCTGCTGGTCGTTATGCGGGTCTATTTCGAGAAACCGCGTACGACCGTGGGCTGGAAGGGGTTGATCAACGATCCTCATCTGAATGACACCTTCGATATCGCCACCGGCCTACGAATCGGCCGCCGGATCCTGCTCGAAATCGCCAATATGGGACTTCCCGCCGCGACGGAGCTGCTGGAACCCATTACCCCTCAATACATTGCCGACCTGATCGCTCTGACCGCCATCGGGGCCCGCACGACCGAATCACCGACCCATCGGCAAATGGCGAGCGGACTGTCGATGCCGGTCGGATTCAAGAATGGCACTGACGGCAGCCTGCAGGTGGCGATCGATGCCATGCTAGCCGCGCGATCCCAGCACAGTTTCCTGGGCATCGACAGCGAAGGCCAGACCTGCATCGTCAATACCAATGGAAACCCCTGGGGCTTTCTCATTCTACGCGGCGGCCGTTCGGGCCCCAACTACAGCCCCGAAAGCCTGGCCGACAGCCTGACTCGGCTGAACAATGCGAAATTACCTCCGCGCCTCATGGTGGATTGCAGCCACGCCAATTCGAACAAAGACTACCGCCTGCAACATACGTGTTGGGACGACTGCATTGCCCAGCGTCTGGCGGGAAACACCAACATTGTCGGCCTGATGCTTGAGAGCAATCTGAACCCCGGCAATCAAAGCCTGACCGCCGACTTGAAACAATTGCAGTACGGCGTTTCCATCACTGACGGCTGCATCGGCTGGGAAGAAACAGAACAATTAATTCTGTCCGCCCACGAAAAACTCTCCGCAGCCGCTGAATAGTCAACATCAAAGGGGGGCCGCATCCATCGGCCTCCCTTTCGCTTTACCGCGACTCGTCGAGGAACGTGGTTTTCTCTTCAATTCCGCCGACCGCTCTGCTTCGCGTGTCGCTCGAATTCCCTTGTCGCTTGCCCGCCTACGCGACATGCTGATTCGCCACCAAGTCAGCTCGCGGCTGCATTTCCGCGCGGATGACTTTCGGTGACGGGTCAACATCTCGGCATAGGGGCTACTCCATGGCGTCAGCAGATTTTCGAGATCGCTTGCTTCGCGGGCTTGGTGGAGACTGGCCAGCCCGCTGCCCGCTCAACGTGGAGCTGCGCGAACGAATTTCAAAACCGGGTTACACCATCGAGTCCGTCTACTTCGAGGCGGAACCGAACGATCGAATTCCCGCGATGCTGCTGATTCCAGATGGAGTCACCGCCGCAAGTCCGGCCCCGGGGATCTGCGTCTGGCACGAACACGCCGGACAATGGCATCTCGGCAAATCCGAACCCGCCGGGCTCGCGGGCAACCCGATGCATCACACGGGTGTCGCGCTCGCCCAGCAGGGCTATGTCGTGCTTTGTCCAGATGCGCTTTGTTTTGGCGAGCGAAGCGACCCAACCGGGCGGCTGAAAGGTGGTGAATACGAGCGGTTCGAATTTTTGCGATATGTCGTTCAGGGCAAATGTATGGCCTGGAAAAACATCCTCGACATGCGCCGCGCCGTTGACCTGCTTTCCAGTCGCCCCGAAGTTCGTTCAGATCAGCTCGGCTGTTACGGATTTTCGATGGGCTCGACGCACTGCTGGCTGGTCGGCCCATGGGAACCGCGTTTGAAATGTATTGTGGCGACTTGCTGTCTGCCGACTTACAAAGCGATTCATCGTGAACACATGCTGCACTGTTTTCCGAATTTCATTCCGGGAATTTTCCCGGACGGAGACACGCCCGACATCGCCGCGCTGATTGCCCCACGTGCCCTTCTCATGAACTTCGGTGAAACCGATCGCGGCAGCCCGATTGATGAAGTTCGTGCCGGTATCCAAATCATCCAGCGAGCCTACGACAGTATGCACGCCGGAGACAAGTTTGAGTCCTTTATCGAGCTCCAAACAGGTCACGTTTTTTCCCCCACCATGTGGGAAAAAACCAAGCACTGGTTCGCTAAACACCTGACATCCTGACCGGAAGACGGCCAGACGCAACTCAGCGAATGACCTCGCACTCGGGAAGTGCTCGTCGGAATTTCTCGCGGCCCGATTCCGTCACCTTCGTCCTGACGACGTGTAGAGTCCTCAACTGATTCAGCTCTTGAAGTTGTTCCAATCCTGAATCCGTCAGTTTCGAACCGTTCAGATTCAACCAAGTCAGTTGCTGAAGGGGCGTAAGCGACCGAGTGGCGCGATCAGTCAGGCTTGGCCCGGCGAATCCTTCCGTGAACATCAAATTCAATCGTTCGAGACTGATCAAAGGACTCAACGACTCAATCCCCGCGTCATTGAGATTCAATAAACTGAGATCCAGGTCGCGCAATCGCTTGAGCGACTGCAAATGAATCAGTCCGGCATCCGTCACTTTGTTGCCATACAAATTCAACATCTCGAGTTCCGTCAATGTCTTAAGTTGCTCCAATCCGATATCGCTGATGCCTCGTTTCTCAAACCCTGATTTTTTCAGATTGAGCCACCGCAACCGCTTCATCGATCCAAGCGTCAAACAGACGTCGTCATTGATCGCGTCACACAGTTCAAGCTCCAGGGCCACTAACGGCAAGTTCTCAGCGACCTGAGTCAGGCCGGTCGATGTGACATTTGTGCCCGACAGCACGAGCGCGACGAGCTGTTTGAGCCCAGACAATGACGAAAACGTCGCGTCCGTCAGTTGGCTGCAAAGCTCCAAATTCAGCCCCACAATCGGAAGAGCTCGAAGCTGCGCCGTCCCTGCGTCGGAAATGCGAGCTCCCTCCAAGTTCAAAATCAGCCGTCCCTTCAGCAACGCCAGTTGACTGACAATTTCGCTCGAGATCGTGCCGTCCGCTGACAAGGCCGTATCGGCAATGGTCACCAGTTGCAACGGGGTGCCTTCAGGCGAAACGGCGAATTGAAAGACGCGACGCAAAGTAACGCGATCGGTTTCGGTCACGATCGACTTTACCGTGACGCCCTGCTTGCGAAGTAATTCTGCGACAGACTTCTCGTCCCCTTCAGAGTCGGACGAATGCTCAATGGTCGCGGAACCCGACTCACGCCTGAGGTCATAAACCCATAGCGAATCCTGTTCGCGCAGGTAGAGGTAACCATTCGCGATCACGGGATGCGACCAACTGTCACCACCGGCCCCGGGAATCTCGAACGTCCCGTGCAGTGCAAACCCCGTGGGGGATGCCCCGATCAGAGCGACCAATCCGTTCTGATATCGAAAGATCAACTGGCCATCGGCACAGACGATGGCGGCCGAGCCCACACCTGGCCCGCGTCGCTTCCACAGAATTCGTCCGGTCGCAAACTCCAGGCACGTCGGCAATCCATTATTGTTCCCATGTCCGGCAAAGACGTGGTCGCCCAATCGAATGATGCCCCCGTGATGATTCTGAAACTGACTGCCCGAGAGGGAATAGACAACCTCGGCATTGACATTCGGTTCATTCGGCGTCGACGCCGGGTCACGCACCAGCTTCAAAAGGACACTGCCCGCCGTATACCCGTTCGCGGCGAATACGTATTCACCATGAACAAGTGGGGTCGGGATATTGGCATGTTCGTTCGCAATCGCGTTATAACCCCACAAGTAACGCCCGGTCGCGGCGTCGACACCAATCAAGCCACGTCCCATCAACTGCACGTACTGCCGAACCCCGGCAGCCTCGGTCACGACGATTGACGAGAAACCTGCGCCATCGCGTCCCACTGGTCCCAGTTCCGGCAGCTTCGCCTTCCAGATCACTTCCCCTGTGAATTTATTCAGCGACACTAATGCCGCCTCGCGATTGCCCGGCGTACAGATGAGCCGATCGCCGTCGACGAGTGGCGATTCACCGCATCCGCGTGCCGACATCATTTTCGAATCGAAGTCTTCGACAAATCGTCGCTTCCAGATCAGATCGCCGGTGGCGGCCTTCAGACAGACCAGATCGCCATCGGGATCGAGTGCATACAGCCGGTCATCGTCGAGAGTTGGTGTCGAATTGATGTTGCGGGCACTCTCGCCAATCGTTCGCGTCCACAGCGTTTTCCCTGTCGCAGCGTCGATGGCAATCACCGAGACCGGCACCGGCCGTTTCGCGTCGGTACCTTCGTCCTGGGCACCTCCATCCGCGGGACTTCCCCTTTTGGTTTGAGTTCCCCCGGCATTACCGCCCAGCGTAAAAAGTCGCCCCTCGCCAACAATCACGCTGGCATATCCAATTCCAAGTCCGCTCGCCGTCCAGACCAGCTTGGGACCACCGGTCGGCCAGGTTTCGAGCAGCCCCGTTTCGCGCGACACCGCATCGCGATGAACGCCCCGCCACTGCGGCCAGTCCTCCGCCATGAGACACGCTGGGTTCGCGGAAAGAACCATCAACATCGCAACGAGCACCAAACTCGTGTGCGGAACTCTGAACGCCGGGCGCACAGGTATTAAAGTCATCATCGTTTCGCGACTCTTCCTGAATTGACGAACGTTTGCGGTGTGAAAGACTGTACCACACGGTATGAAAAGTGTCGGTGTCCGAGAAAAGTTTCGCCGTCGAGAGCAAGCCATCGGACTTGTCGTTTTCGGCGAGTTACGGACACAATCTTGCGGCGTAGACTTCTCGCGTCTGCCGCATACGTTCCGGCTCCGCCCTGCACTAGTCATCAGGAGAATCGCTCGTGTCCTGGTTTCGCACTTCCCTAAGCCGTGTTGTCCTATTTCTCACCGCGTTCCACCCCGCTCTTTCCGTGGGAGAAGAAATCAAACATTCCTTCTTCATTGCGGGACCGACATTCACGGGCATCGTCGACGAAGAGGGGCGTGAAGCATGGAACTCTGGCAAACCCGCCGCGCGGGATGGATTCGTGCTGCCGAGCGGAAACCTCCTGATCACGTGGAGCGATGAAGTCCTCGAGATGACGCGCGATAAGAAAACGATCTTCCAGTACGCAAAATCACCGGACGCCAAAGAACTTGGAACGGCCCAGCGTTTGGAAAACGGTAACACCCTTGTCACGGAACTCGGCCCTCAGCCGCGCTTATTGGAAATCGCGCCGAACGGCACAATCGCCGTCAACGTCCCACTACTGCCGGAAACCGATAATGCCCATATGCAGACACGCATGGCGCGCAAATTGTCCAATGGGAACTACCTGGTTCCGCACCTCTTGGCATTCAAGGTCAAAGAATATTCGCCGACCGGGAAAGTCGTGCACGAATTTCCTACCGATATGCCGGATCTGGGCGGACGGCCCGCAGAGAATTGGCCCTTCACCGCAATTCGACTCGCCAACGGCAACACGCTTGTGAATCTAACCCACGGAAACAAGACCGTGGAACTCAACTCGACGGGTGATGTCGTCTGGAAAATCTCGAACGACGACTTCCCCAACGAGACGCCTTTCGATGATCCGTGTGGAGGTCAGCGTTTGCCCAATGGCAACACCGTGATTTGCAGCTACCACTCCAGCCGCCCGATCAAGATTTTCGAAGTGTCGCCCGGCAAGAAAATCGTGTGGACCTACACTGGAAACCACAATGCCCACGAAGTCCAGATCCTCACCACGAATGGGAAGCCCATTCCAGGACCGCTCCTCAAGTAGCTCAGCATACCTGTTCGCAGGTTTTGCTTGACACCCCAGCAGATCGTGAAACTTCCTCCTGACATAGTAGGAGTCCACGCGATGATCAGATCTCGATTGTTTGCCAGCATCCTCGTGACTCTTGCGATCAGTAGTTCTTTGTCAAATCAATCGAAATCGGTCATCGCTCGAGAGAATCAACAATCAACGATCTCCCCGCAAGATCCACTGCGACGAAAGATTTCCTTGAACATCAATGAGACGAGGTTGAAAGACGTACTCATGCGAGTAGCAGAAATTGGAGGCGTTGAGATCGCATTCGACACCCCTGCGCTTGAGGACGCAAAACTCGATCTTGATCGCCTTCAAAATGTCTCGATCACGGACGTCGAATTCGGATCATCAATCAAGCAAATCCTGATGCGTCAACGCCGATTCAGCGTGATCTACAAGGTTCAATCGACTGACAACTCCATTCTCATTACCACCATGAAGGCCGTAAAAGAGCGAGCAAAACAAAGACTGCCAAAATGGATTCACGAATACTTCGACAGCCCTAAACTGCGGATCTTCAGCGATGATGATGGCAATGTGGTGTCGCTCTCTGATTACGGCGTACTTAACGACAAAGCTCTCGCGAAATTCTCTGTCCTCTCGACTCTTCGTGGAATTCAATTCGAAGGGGCACCGCAATTCACGGTTGAGGGTTTGTCTCACCTTTCCAAATTGACCAACCTGGAAAGACTCAGTGCCAGTTTCTCGAGTCAGTCGGCAAATGAATTGGGGGACGCGACGCTCCGCAGCATTTCCGAAATCGAAAGTCTTCGCGAACTCAATTTGAGTGAGTGTGGAGTGACGGATGAGGGGTTAAAATCACTCGAAAAGCTGCCAAATCTCACACACCTTTCGATCTATCAGGAAGGGCGACTGACTGATGCCGCACTCTCGACAATCGCGAAGCTGAAACACCTCAAGGTCCTTACCCTGACAACACATGTCGGAACCCCGCTCGGACGAATGCATTTTTCCGAATCAGCGACGAATCAGTTGATCGCTCTCACTGAACTCGAACACCTCGATCTGAGCGGGCATGATGTTTCCACAGACCTTTTGAACTTTCCACGCTTGAAGTCCCTCCGAATCAATCGAAATCAATTCGATGATGACCTCGCAAAAGCCATTGCAAAGTGTCGAGAACTAACGCACCTTGACGTTTCTTGTTCCGAAATGACGGACACCGCCCTTGAGCATTTGCGTCCTCTTCCAAGCCTCACGCAACTCCATATTCGCGCGGAAGAAATCTCTGACAACGCCATCGCTCATCTTAAACTCTTCCCAAATCTGGCCAGCGTGACTCTACACACGGCGGAATTGACAGATAAATCTCTGGAATACCTGTCGCAAACGGCATCGCTGACGAAGTTAGATCTCAACTGGGCGACGAATCATTTTTCTCGACACGGTTTGGAACAACTTGCGAACCTACCGAATCTGGAAACCTTGGAGTTAAGGATCATTCCGTTTCAAGGCGGCGGGCTCAAACTCATCCGCGATGCGAAAGAGCCGGAAATCCTCACGACGATTTTGCCTCGGCCGCAGACATATCCGATTCTTTCAGAAGAAGACCGTGAACGCGTCGACATCGATCTCGATTCGCTGGCACTGCAGATACCTCTCGCCCGCATCATTCCATTGCACGACTACATGGATCATCGCAAGTGAGCCCAACAATACATTCCACCAGACTCGAATCGCCTGGAGTGCGTTTCGGCATGGCTGATTTGATGCGAGGCAGTCGCCGAAAAGCTGGAATCGTGATCCTGATCATCGCCTGCCTGGCACTCAGCGGATGGATCAGAAGTCGAAATATCGACGAATACGTTCGCTTTCGAGGCCTGGGCAAGACGATCCACGAGATTCATTCGAATTTCCACGGTCTCGCGTGGATCACGATTTACGAAGGCGAGACGGGACTGACTCCCATCGAAGATGGCGAACCTGAAGCTCTCGTTCTGAAAGAAGGCTACTGGCAACGATCTTCTGCCGCATCACAAAAATCGGTGCCCCCTCGTTCATCACCGATTCCCTATGGCCGGTACTCGCATTGGCGATGGAATTGGGGCGGCGTCTATTCGGGAGCAAACGCACCCGGCAAAATTGTCGCAGGTGAATTTTCGATGCTCCTCGTCCCCTATTTCCTACTCGTGATCCCTCTGACGCTTGCCGCGGCCTGGCTCTTGCTCGGCGAGAAAAGTCCAATGACCGTTCAGGCCAAGGCATGAACGCTCCCCCGACGTCCACCGCAGTCACTCGATGAGCATGACGTCGAGACTCGGTGGGGACTGCTCAAGGCAGGCATTCACGACGGAAGACGGCGTAGGATGGGGAATCTGTCGATCCAGTCTCAAACCGCGTCTTGCCGAAATTGCCGATTCTCGACTACATTCCCGCCCCTGCCACCTGTGCCGAATGGAATCGGTCTGCGCGGGTTGATTGCGATCTTGACAAGGCTGATGCACGGATGCTGAATCGTCTTAGACGCTGGTTGAGTCCCGACCTGGCCATTGATTTGGGCACGGCGAATACGCTCGTGGCCATTCAAGGCGAAGGCGTGGTGCTCGATGAGCCATCCGTCGTGGCGTTGCAGCAAGGCAGCCGAAAAGTGCTAGGCCGCGGAACGGCTGTCGGCAAACTCGCCAAACAGATGCTCGGCCGCACACCAGATTCGATCATCGCGGTACGCCCCATCCAGGATGGCGTCATCACCGACTTCGAGCTTTGCGAAGCGATGTTACGGTACTTCATTCAAAAAGCCGGTCGCACGACTCCCGGATTCAGGCCCAACGTCGTCATCGCCGTTCCGGGCAGCATCACCAATGTAGAAAAGCGAGCCGTCTTCAATAGTGCCGAACGTGCGGGTGCGGGACGTGTTTACCTGATCGATGAATCAAAAGCCGCCAGCATCGGAGCGGGGCTTCCGATCTCGGAACCGCTGGCCAGCATGATCTGTGACATTGGCGGCGGCACGACAGAAGTCGCGGTGCTCAGTCTGGCCGAAATCGTTTCCAGTAAATCGCTACGCGTCGCGGGCGATGAACTAGACCAGGCGATCGTCGACTACATGAAACAACATTTCGCCTTGCGAATCGGCGAACAATCGGCCGAACAGCTCAAAATCAAAATTGGCTGCGCCTATCCGCTGGACCAGGAACAAACCTGCGAAATCCGCGGCCTCGATATCGTCAGTGGCGTGCCCCGCAAAGCCATTGTGACCAGCGAACAGATTCGTGAAGCACTCCGACAGCCGCTGGAAAACATCATGACCTGCATCAAGAGTGTCATCGAACAGTGCGATCCAGAACTAGTCGCCGACCTTTCAGACACCGGAATGGTTCTCTCTGGTGGCACCGCCCTGCTACCCGGTTTGTCACTGCTGTTTCAGGAGCAACTGGGCATCCCCGTTCGAGTCGCCAAGGACCCGCTGCGGGCCGTCGTCCGGGGAGCCGCGATCTGCATCGAACACCTGGCGCAATGGAAGGATGGTCTCGAAACCAGCAATCGAAATCTGTGAACGTCGACACAAGGCATCTGAGCATCTGTCTGCCACGAAAAACGCGAACGGGCCATGAAATCACGCATTTTTCTTACTGCATTCGGGCTGACGCTGATTGGCGCCGGCCTGCACTTTGCCCCCCATAATGTGGCGACGGGCCTGCGCGGCGCCATTCAAGACATCATGCGCCCCGGTTGGCAGGTCGCTCGCTTCGCAAAAGACGCATTTGCCCGGCAATTGCCTCATTTGAACGTCTCCTCGCCCGTTCGATCCGACCAGAATTGGGAGGATCTGGCCGATCAGCTTGCCGCCGAACAGGAACGCAGCCGAGCTTTGCAGACACGACTCGCTCAATTGTGCGAACGCTACGTGTCTGATGAAGAGATCACGCGCGCGAGCGCCAAATCAGACCGCCTGCTGCTGCCGTCACTCGTCGAAGTGGCCATCCTGGGCGACACCCTGTCGGAACAGTGGCGCGCCGGGAAGTTTCTCGATCAGGGTTCCAAAAATGGCCTGCGAGAAAATGAACTCGTCCTGTCGACCCGCAAGTCTCGCAAAACATTGATCGACTTCGGCGAAGATGCCAGTATTTCCACCGAAGACGCACTCCTGCTGGGACGCTACGTCATCGGCAAAGTCGAAAACGTCGGCAAGTGGACCAGCACCGTGCTGCTCGTGACCGACGCCCACTATCGCGGTCGGGCACAACTCATTCGTGAAACGGATGACGGGCAATTCGTATTTGGCGAAGCGCGAGGCATTTTAAAGGGCCAAGGCGGCCCGTTGTGTAAGCTTGAGGGGATTCCCGCCGAGAGTTCCGTTCATCTTCACGATGCCGTTTACACCGCAGAACGAGACGGCATCCTTCCCACACCGCTTTACTATGGTGAAGTCGTCGAAGCCACACTCGGTTCGGACGATCGCGAATGGACGGTGCTCGTCAAACCGGTCTCACTCCCCACGTCGCTCACCAAGGTTCAAGTTCTGCGGACGGCGCTCAATCCCGATCGAATGGCGGTGTCGGAATGAGTCGTACATTGCTCTTGCTCTGTGCCGTCTACTGCGTTCTGGTCTTGCAATCGAACCTGATTTCGGCGCCGCTCGATTTGTCGATGCCAGTCTGGCTGCCCGGGCTCGCCCTCGTCGGATGCGAGGCAATTGCCAATCCGACAGCCGCCGTCCTTTGTGCAGCCGTCATGGGTTTGGGCGTCGATGGCCTGGACCAGAATCAGTTGGGAATCCATACGGTCCTGACGACATTGATCGCGGCCGTACTCGTGACGATCAATCGTCACCGTAGTCGCTATGGCGTCGTTTGGTTCGCAATGACCGTCTTCATCAGCACCTTTTGCTGGCGTGCCGGCTCCACCTTGATTCATGAGTATCTTGATCGCCGATCATATGACCTGAATCCCACCGTGGTGACCCCAGCCACAGAAGCCGCCGCGACAGCGTTCGTCGGGGCGTTCTTGATCCTCGTCGTCAGCCTGCCTCAAACCTTCCGGAAAACGGCCCGACCCAAATCCGTGTCGTTAACGAATCGCTGGACGATGCTGACCGGTGGATAACGCACGGTCATGACAAACCTTTAAGCAGCGGCAAATCGTGCCCTTGCGACCGGCCGAAACATGTTGAATCGCCCTGTAACGCCGTGGTCAGATGAAACATCCCCCGAGATCTCGGAATGGGATACCGATCGGAATCCGCGCATACGGCTGGGATTACTTTGGATCGCCATGTTCCTTCCGGTCCTTCTCGTCGTGGGACGCGTCGCCCAACTGCAGATTTCGCTTCAAGAAGATTTCGCACGGGGCTTTTCGCTGACAACTAGCCAGACCGAAGAAATCCCCGCACGCGACGGACGAATTTTGGCGGCAGACGGCAGCATCCTGGCTGACGATGTTCGTCAGTACGATGTGTCGATTCATTACCCGGCGCTCGTCTATCCCCCCGATGACGAATGGATCACCAGCAAGGCCAAGCAACGGCTCAGTAAACTCGATCGTCGAATCGCCGAGAAACTCGCCGAAGAAAAACGAAAAGTCTTGAACGAACTGGCGGAGTTCTGGACACGAGTGGCGGCGCTGACGGAACGCTCCGTCGACGATCTCGACGAAGCGCGACAACAGGTGCAAACGCGCGTCGAAGCCATGAAGGCGGCTGTCGCACGTCAACATCGTGAACGTCATTTGGCTGCTGCACGCGCGGATCTCGATGCCCGATCGCACCAGTCGTTCTGGTCTGTGATTGGGCAACAGATTCTGCAGAAAGTCGAAGATCGCCACGATCACCGGCATGGACCACGATTGATTTCCGAAGAAACCGAGCACCATACCGTCATCAGCAACGTCACGGTCGATATGATGGAAGAAATCCAGGCACATGGAGAACTGTATCCTTACGCACAAATCGTCATTCGAACCAAGCGGGTTTACCCGCAAGGCGAACTGGCATCTCATCTGATTGGGTATCGTAAACCGATCACCGACGAACAACTGCAAGATCGAAAAACGAAGTACCCCGACGGCGATCCACAGGATTATCGACTGGGCGACCCCTATGGTCTCGATGGGCTTGAACGTTCCTATGATTCCGTCCTGAAAGGAATTCGCGGACGCCGCACACTGATCAAGAATCGTCGCGGGGAAATCCTCGAAACACGCATCGATCGCGCACCCCAACAGGGACGAGACCTGGTCCTGACAATCGATACCGCAATGCAGCGCAAAGCAGAACGATTGACCGACGAAGCGTTGTCACAAGTCACACTTCCGGGAACAGTGGATCAGGAACGACCGCACGGGGCACTGCGACACGCCACACGACCGCGAGGAGCTTGCCTGGTGGCGATGGACGTGAATACCGGCGCGATTGTGGCCGCGGCATCGGCCCCACGGTTCAACTTGAACCTGATGGTTTCGAGCGATGCCGAAGCCTGGAAGGATTTGGTTTCTGATCCGCGTAGTCCCCTGATGTCACGCATCACGCGAATCCCGCTGCCGCCCGGATCGGTCTTCAAACCCATTTCCGCCGTCGCCACCCTCGAGAGCGGCGTCATGCATGCCGAGACACTGTTCGATTGCCGCGGATACCTTGATAATCCCAAACAATTTCGTTGTTTGCCATTCGTACACTACCAGCGAGGCCACGGTTCACTGGATCTGGCAGGTGCCCTCTGCCGATCGTGCAACGTTTACTTCTATTCCGCTGCCCGTCGTATGGGACCGCAAACGCTCGTTGACTGGGCCCGCGAGTTCGGGATCGGTGAACCAACGGGAATCGACTTGCCGTCGGAATCTGCGGGACATCTCCCTGCCCCCGATCAGCCCGCGAAATCCGGCTCAACGCCCTCGAAATGGAAACCTGTCGACACGCTGCAACTTGCGATCGGTCAATCGACACTCGAAGTGACGCCATTGCAAATGGTCCGAATGATCGCCGCCTTCGCCAATGATGGCCACCTTGTTCGCCCTCATCTCGCAGCAAATTCCGGCCCTTCCAACATGGACGAAGCCGACTCCGTTCGGCAGTCGCTGACCACGGACGGATCGCGTCCCGTCCGGGGCCTACACCCGGGAACCCTTGAAGCCGTCCGAGAAGGTTTGGTCATGGTCGTGCACGATTCGCACGGCACGGGTTACAAAACCATCCGCCTGAAGGAAATCTCCATTGCGGGAAAGACCGGGACGGCGCAAACGAACGGTGTCGATCACGCCTGGTTTGCGGGATACGCCCCCGCTGAACGGCCCAGATACGCATTTGTGGTCGTCGTCCAAAATGGCGGTGGTGGCGGCAAAGTGGCGGGTCCCGTCGCACGTGAATTCGTCAAGGCACTGATGGAAGCGAAGTTGCTCGCCAAGCCGCCGGAACTCGCCAGCGACCACCGAACAAATCGAAGTGCCAACGACTGAAAGAGGGAACAATCCAGGACTGAGTTGACGATCAACGTACCCAGGCGACAGGATACGCTGACGGCCGAATTGAAAACCTCAGGAGAAGTCCCACATGCTACCCTTTGCCTTGGCGATGTTGCTCGCCAGTCAGGCGAACGAAACCTTGTTCGTCGCGACGCCACTGACTCAACCCCTGCAGTTCACGCCAGGGATCGAGGGTCCTCAGTGTGATCGTGAAGGGAATATCTATGCCGTCAATTTCGAGAAGCAACAGACGATTGGCAAAGTGACGCCCGCCGGAAAAGGCGAAATCTTTGTGACGCTGCCGGGCGAGAGCGTCGGTAATGGAATCGTGTTCGATCTGCAGGGACGGATGTATGTCGCCGACTACGTGGGACACAGCGTCCTGCGCATCGACATGAAGACGAAGAAGATCGATCTGTTTGCCCATGACGACAGCATGAATCAACCCAATGATCTGGCCATTGCCGCCGACGGAACCTTGTATGCCAGCGATCCAGCCTGGAAGCAGGGTACGGGACAACTCTGGAAAATCGACACCACCGGCAAGATGCAGAAAATCGCCGAAAACATGGGGACGACCAACGGAATCGAAGTCAGCCCCGACGGCAAAACATTGTTTGTCAACGAAACGACGCAGCGAAACGTGTGGGCGCTGCCCATTAAGCCCGATGGGACCGTCGGCGAAAAGCGGCTCTTGAAGAAGTTTGACGATTTCGGCTTCGATGGCATGCGCTGCGACGTCGACGGAAATTTGTACATTACGCGATACCGCAAAGGGACCGTCGTCGTACTTTCGCCCGCGGGTGAAATCCTTCGCGAAATCGACGTGCTCGGCAGCATGCCCAGCAATATTTGTTTCGGCGGACCCGACGGCCGAACCGCGTATGTCACCGAAGTGGAACATACGCGTCTGGTCCAATTCCGCGTCGACAAACCGGGCCTGGCCTGGAAGCGATCGCGAATCGAACACTAGCGCCCCCTTTTTTCGCGAGGACACGTTCCCGCGACAGGTGCTGGCTCGATGGATTGAACTCGATGGAGTTCAACGTGCCTGCACATCCGTTTTCCTCATTTTTGATATCAGGATCGATTCACGACCATGACGCCACAAGAAACCGCCGAAAAACTGGGCATCACCTTTGCAAAACAAGAGCCGGGCTATCTGAACCTTTGCATCCGTACCGGCAATCTGCTGATGTCCTCGGGACATGTCAGCGACCTGAAAGGAAAAGTGGGAGCTGGCGTCAGCGTCGAAGAGGCCTATCAGGCGGCACGCGACTGCGTCATCAAGATTCTGAAATCGGTGCATAACACCCACGGAACGCTGAATGGTCTACGGGTTATCAAGTTGTTGGGCTGCGTGAATTCGACGCTCGAATTTCATGAACAGCATCTGGTCATCAACGGCGCTTCAGACTTGCTGCACGAGATTTACGGCAAATCGGGCGACGGTTATCACGCGCGCAGTGCGCTGGGATTCGCTCAACTTCCCACAAATGCAGCCGTGGAAGTCGAAGCCATTTTCGAAGTCAAGTCGTAAGCGTCTGTTCGATCCGGCCACCGAAGATGCTGACACCCGGCAAATTCGATGGCCGGATCAGTACGTCAAACTCGGCAGATCTCCACTTCGGATCGACCCGTGCCGCTTGAAATCACCCAAAAATGTTGATTTCCGGACCGCACCGACGACGATCTGCGACTGACGGACGACCTGTTTTTCCCTAAGTCGACATTGGGCCATTGGCCAAGTGCGGCTAAGATATACCCCAACGGCTGGGGGGATTCCGACGTATGAACCCCTGCCGTTGTAGCGTCCCGTGGCGCTGTGAACATGGTCGCTGGCAATCCAGCTCAAATGGGATTTGGGCTCGACCCACACCTGACCTGTGAGCGGCGCAAAGGAATGGCAAAGGAGACACGGACGTGGTGAGTTTGGCTCACCCGATACGAATTCCTTCGCGGGGGCTGCCAATGATGTCTCGCAGGATGCAAATAATGCGCTGTTCTTCCATGGATTCCGGTCGCCAAACCAGCTTAGTCACGGTCCTGCAGGCCGCTCTGGTTTTTGCCACAGTGATGATCTGCCCCGCATGGGCACAACTCGGCAATTTCGAGGATCTGCTCGAGACCAAGCCTCGGCCTGGAAAATCGGTGAAGGCCGTGTTTACCGCGACGCTGGAACCTGCCACTGCGAAGCCTGGTGATGAAGTCACCTTGACCGTTTCCGCCAAGCTTCCCCCCAAGAGTTACATCTACGCCACAACCGGCGAATTCGATCAGCGCACACGCATCACGACGAAAAAAATCGTCGGACTGGCCGCCGTCGACAACGAATTTCAGCCTGACCGTAAGCCTGAAACGGCACCTGATCCGATCTTGAATCAAGTGATTTCCAAGTTCCATGGCGACGTTTCATGGTCGAAGAAATTTAAGGTCGAATCAGAAGTCGATCCCGCGAACGTCGCCGTCGAACTCCAGCTTGAAGGGCAATACTGCTCCGAGGGTGCTGGCGGATCATGCACACCGATCCGTGGCATCGATCTGCACGCGAACCTCGTGAAGGAGACCGGGAACGCAAAACCCGCTGACGAGGCGGCAGTGAAATTCTGGTACCGCGATCGGCCGATCAAAGGAAATTCGAATCCCGTTGAATTCGAATACCAGCTCGGACCAAAGAAAGAGTCCGCGGGAAAAATCGTCGTGCTGTCGATCACGATGCATCTGGATCAGGGTTGGCACACGTTTCCAACCTACGAAGGTGCCGGGGGACAGCCCACGGCATTCGACCTCAAGACGGTCTATGGGCTTAAGGCAATCGGGGACGAGTTCAAACCCAATCGTGAAGTCGAACATAAGCAAGAAGGCAACGACAAGCTTCAGATTTATCATGATCAGGTGACATGGACTCAGGAATTTGAAGTCCTCCCCGACGGTCGCCCGAATGCTTATGGCATTGAAGGCGCGATCAAGTACCAGGTCTGTTCGACCAGTTGCATTCCCAAAAACACCAAGTTCTCGCTGGGTGTCACAAGCGATGACATCCAACCGCCTGCCACGGTCGATTTCTATGAAGAACCCACCGCGCCAACAGAAGTCGTCGCCGCACCCCGGATTCAAGATAAAGGTTTGATCTTCTTTCTGCTGACGGCCGTTGGCGCCGGTCTGGTGGCCCTGGTCACCCCGTGTGTGTTCCCGATGGTTCCGATTACCGTCAGCTTTTTCCTGAAACAAAACGAATCGACCGGCACCCGCCCGATTGCCCTGGCACTCGTCTTTTCCGCATCGATCGTTGCGGCGTTCGTCGTCATCGGAGTGGGGATCGCGGCGATTTTTGGTGCCACCAAACCGAACGAACTGGCCAATAACTGGATTCTGAATCTGTTCCTGGCGTCGGTTTTCTTTACCTTCGCCCTGAACATGCTGGGTTTATTCGAAATCCAGGTGCCAAGCTGGCTGGTGTCGATGACCTCGACCGGAGAGCAGGCGGGCGGCTACCTCGGTGTCATCTTCATGGCGTTGACGTTCGTGCTGACCTCGTTCAGTTGTACGTTTGCCTTCGTGGGTTCGCTATTGGCCGCCGCCGCGCAAGGGGAGTACTACTGGCCCGTGCTGGGAATGCTCGCGTTCGGAGCCACGTTCGCAATGCCGTTTTTCGCACTGGCAATGGCCCCCGGGATGCTGAAATCCTTGCCCAAAAGTGGTGGTTGGCTGAATGCCGTGAAGGTTGTGATGGGCTTCGTCGAAGTCGGTGTCGCCGTCAAATACATCAGTATTGTCGACCAGCAGTGGAATCCAGTGCCCTGGATCTTCGATTTTACCAACGTCATGACGCTTTGGTCCGTGCTGTCGATCTGCACGGGACTTTACCTGTTGGGCCAGTTCCGTCTGACCCATGACTCGCCCGTGCAGGGCCTGTCTCCAATACGCGTCCTGTTGTCCGTCGGCTTTTTGCTACTGGGTGGACTCTTCGCGGTGGGAATGGCCAATCCAGATCGCGAATCCTGGTTCGTCGACCAGCTTGTCGCGTTTGCTCCCGCGCGAGTGACCGAATCCGAGTTTGAAACGGACTTTGATGCCGCCGTGCTGAGCGCGATGGCCACGAACAAGCCGCTCTTTATCGACTTCACCGGCGTCTTCTGCACCAATTGCCGCCTGATGGAAAAGCGGATGGCAAAGCCGCACAACCATCGTCGTCTTCAACGGTTCGTCCAAGCGCAGTTGTACGCCGACAAGGTTCCCAACAAGCCGGATCAGGCGGAAGCGGACCGAATTCTGGCCCGCAATATCGGGCTTCAAACCGATTGGTTTGGCGATGTGACGTTGCCTGCCTACGCCGTGGTCACACCCGACGGGAAAACCATTCTGAGCAAGTTCCTGGGCCTGGAATCCAAAGAAGGCGACTTCGCCAAGTTTCTGGACGAAGGGTACCGCAAATGGGACGCGATGCGCCCCGCCAAATGATCGGGGCGTCGCCTTCGGATCACACGCCGTAACGAACCGTTAGGAACCGGCCGAAACCCTTTGAAAGCGACGCCAGTGACAGACTGTTCGGACACCGCATCTCGCTGTCGCACCGTGCTGATCTGTCATGCCGACGACGACTTGAACCGGGAAGGACTGGCGCGGTGGCTGGCGACTACGACAGAACTGGTCGGCGTCGTGATTCTCGAGGAACCAGCCAAACGGATGCGACGACGCATCCAGCGAGAAATCCAGCGTGTGGGGTTGGTTCGGTTTCTCGACGTGCTCGCGTTCCGGGTCTACTACAAGTTGTTCCTGGCCAAACGCGACCATGCGTGGGAACGGACGACGCTCGACCAATTGTGCGTGCAATTTCCGCCCCTTGGGCCATCCACACGGATCCTGCACGCACCTTCGCCGAATTCGAAAGAGGTCGAACAGTTCCTACAGAGCTTGACGCCCGACATCGTTATCGCCCGGTGTAAATCGCTGCTCAAAGAAAGCGTCTTCACAATTCCGAAGTCTGGCACGTTTGTCATGCACCCCGGAATCTGCCCCCAGTACCGCAACGCCCATGGATGTTTTTGGGCACTTGCCCAAAACGATCGCGGCAATGTGGGGATGACCCTGCTGAAGATCGACAAGGGAATCGACACCGGCCCCGTCTACGGTTACTACAGATCCGAATTCGACGAAACGCAGGATTCACACCATGTGATCCAGCACAAAGTCGTTTTCGATAACCTTGATGCGCTGACGGCCAAGCTGAACGAAATTCAGGCGGGGCGTGCGGCCCCGCTCAGCACTCAGGGGTTACCCTCGGGCGAATGGGGCCAGCCTTGGCTCACCGCATACTGGAAATACCTTCGCGACGCCCGAAAGCGAGCGTAATCCTCACTGGCAGCGTGGCAATCCTTTCCGATCATGCTCAGAATGCCGTGCGACAGTCCGCAGGGAATCCCTGTGAAGTTTGAAAACGCCACTCTTGCTACTATGATTCTCAGACAATTGTTTTCGTCCCACCGCTCCAAGAGGTCCCGCCCGTGAGTCAACTTGCCGAAAAAATTGCTGCCGCGAAAGCTCAACTCGACGCCCACACAGTCGAATCCGTTCAGTGGCACTTTCATGAATCGACGGGAAGCCCTTATTGGCTCGAAAAGGCGAAGACCTTCAAGTTCGATCCACTGAAAGAAGTCAAATGCTTCGATGACCTGAAGAAGTTTCCTCACTTCGAAGACGAAGAACTGCGTGGCGGTCCAATCAATCGCTGGATCCCGAAAGGTTTGGCAGGCAAGCCCGCCTACGTCTTCGAGACCGGTGGGACGACCGGGATCCCGAAGAGCCGCATGGTGATCGAAGATCACTGGATCGATTACGAGAACTTCAGCGACACATTGCCGGACGAGTATTTTCCCAAGGGCTCGAACTGGCTGATGCTCGGCCCTTCTGGTCCTCGTCGACTGCGACTGGCCGTTGAACACCTGGCTCAACATCGCGGCGGAATCTGCTTCTGCGTGGATCTCGATCCACGCTGGGTGGTGAAACTGCTAAAGAAAGGCAAGATCAAGGAAGCAGAAGATTATAAGGATCACGTCATCGATCAGGTCATGACGATCCTGTCTGCCAACCACGACATCAAATGCGCATTCATGACGCCCAAGCTGTTGGAAGCGCTCGCCATGCGGTTGATCGACGAGGGTTCAAGCATCGCGGAAACAGGAATTACGGGCATCTTCGCCGGGGGAACCGAATTCACACCGCAGTGGTACCGCACCTGTCGTGAAGAACTGCTCGGCCCCGACGTCTACATCACCCCCACATACGGCAACACGTTGATGGGCTTGGCATGCGGAAAGCCGTTCGATCCAGCCGACAACTACAAGATCACCTACTACGCCCCACAGCCGCGTGCGGTGATCGAAACGGTTGAGTTCAAGGACTACAACCAGCTCGTGGGCTATAGCCAGACGGGCCGCGTCAAGCTGTACACGATGACGAAAGAGTTGTTCATCCCAGGCTTCATGGAACGTGACGAAGGGGAACGCGAACTGCCCCACGATAAGTACCCCTGGGATGGAATCAGTGGAACCCGACCGTTCCACGAATACGCCAAGACGACCACCGTCGGCGTGTATTGATTGGATTTCGCAGTACAACTTAAGACCGTCTAACCGTGAGAGCTTCACATGTTCGATATCCCGATTCTTCGCTTTGGCCAGACCTACGAATCGATGGAACGACAGCCGGTGGTCCATTTTGACACCGGCGAAACGGTCGCCCAGCTACACCAGGCCACCGGCGCGATGGTGAAGCTGGATCTGAAGAAAGCACAAAAGGCGCGCGACGCCCTGCGTGCGGTTCCGATCCCCAAGCTAATCGACATCTGCAAAGCCGCAGCGCGGATGTACCTGGAAGAAACTCTTCCTTGCGGAAACGGATCACTGTCGCCTGCTGAGTTTTGTCGACTGCAGTCCGCTACCACCGGCCTGCCAGAAAACATGTGCGCGGCAAACATGCGAAAGAATGCGTTCGTGCTAGGGCACATGGATCAGGTGCTCGACGCCCTGACTCGCGGGCTGCCGTACGACATCCTGACGAATGGATACGGAAAAGAATCCCGCGGCGTCATGGTGTCATACCAGGCGACGACCCCTGTGTTCGGGATGGTCTTGCCGAACAATTCACCCGGTGTGCACACCCTATGGCTGCCCGCGTTGCCGATGCAGATCGGACTGTGCATTAAGCCCGGCTCGCAAGAGTTCTGGACCCCTTACCGCATTACCGAAGCGTTCTTCAAAGCCGGTTTACCCCGCGAAGCCATCTCGGTGTATCCCGGTGGACACGATGTCGGCGGCGCTGTGATGACCGACTGCAACCGCGCAATGATTTTCGGCGGACAAGCCACCGTCGATCAACATGCGGGCAACCCCCGTATTTCGGTGCATGGTCCTGGATTCTCGAAGATCATCCTCGGCGATGATGTCGTCGACCGCTGGGAAGACTACCTCGATTTGATGGTCGATAGCGTGTTTGCGAATAGCGGACGCAGCTGCATCAACGCCAGCGGGATCTGGGCATCGCGTCACACCAAGGAAATTGCCGACGCCCTGGCACAGCGACTGGGTCCCGTCGTTCCATTGCCGCCCGCAGACCCCAAAGCATCGCTGGCCGCGTTCACAACACCCGGCGCCGCCGACGCCATGAACGCGCAGATCGAAGAAGGTTGCAAGGCCGACGGCGTGACCGAAGTCACGGCCAAATATCGCAATGGTGATCGCCTGGATAAGCGGGAACGATGCGATTATCTGCGCCCGACCGTGGTGCACTGCACAGGACCTGACGTGCCTCTCGCCAACACCGAGTATATGTTTCCGTTCGTATCAGTGGTCGAATGCCCTCAAAACAAGATGCTCTCGCAAATCAAGCAGACTCTGGTCTGTACGGCACTGACTGATGACGCAAAATTCAAACAGCAATTGCTGGATGCGACACACATCGACCGCTTGAATATCGGCCCGGTCAAGACGGTTCAGTTGAACTGGCTGCAACCCCACGAAGGAAATATCGTCGACTTCCTGTTCCGCGCCCGTGCTTTCCAGAACACGCCGCCCGAAGCACACTGATGTCGGGGTGCCGATTCTTTTCGATGGAAAGCCCGCTCAATTTATGCCCCAGTCCAACGCCACGTCGCCCGATGCCGAAGTGATCGTGATCGATGCGACACGTTCGTTGGACTGGTTGGACCTTCGTGAATTGTGGCGGTATCGCGATCTGGTCTGGATCTTCGCGGTCCGCGACATCACAGTTCGCTATCGACAGACTGTCGTTGGGATCGCGTGGACGTTGCTGCAGCCCCTGGCGCTGATGTTCGCGTTGGGACTGTTCACCAAAATGATCTCGAGCGAGCCGGTGGAAGGGGCGGTCCCCACCCCGATCAGAACATTGACGGGACTGCTGCTGTATCAGCTCTTCGCAGGGATCATTACGGTCTCGACAAACTGCCTGCTCGACAATCGCCAGATGCTGACGAAGGTCTACTTTCCTCGCATGGCATTGCCTCTTGCGGCGAGCATGCGGCCACTCATCGATTTTGTGGTGGGAATCGCCCTCCTGGGGGCAATGATGATCTGGTTTGGCGTCACCCCCAGTCCACAGATCGTGCTCGCCCCAATCGTTGTCTTGATGACGATCCTGTCCGCACTTGGTTTCGGCCTGTGGCTGTCCGCACTGAATGCACACTATCGGGACTTCAGCCATATCGTGCCGTTTTCACTTCAACTGGGGCTGATCGTCAGTCCCATTGCCAGCGATTCGACACGTGTCCCGGAGGCATGGCGTTGGCTCTACTTCGCCAATCCCATGGCCGCACTTCTTGACGCATTCCGCTGGGCGGTGCTCGGTCTGCGATTTCCAGCATGGGACGAGTTGACCATCTCATTTCTCGTCTCGTCGATGATGCTGGTAACGGGCGTCTGGTACTTCCGCCGGGTCGATCGCTTTCTCGCAGATAGCATCTAGCCCGAACGCGTCGCAGGCGACTCAAAACAGTGTCCGAGGTTTCGGCACTGGACGAATGCATTCAGGCGAGTCATTCTTGACGCTGTTCACGAACGTGCTGACCGGAGTCTTGTCCAACTCAATCACGGTGTTCGGGACAAACAACTCGCTAAGGACCACCGGCCGCAGCGTTTGGCCTTGCAGCCAGATGTCCCAATCCGGTTCGGAAAGCATCACAGGCATCCGATCACCGAGTTCGCTCATGAACGGATTCGCGTCGGTCGTGATGATCGCACAGGATTCCAACCATCCACCATCCGGTCGCCGCCAGGTTTCCCAGATCCCCGCGAAAGCGAATGGTCGTCCATCGCGCCGAAAGATGTGCCAAGGCTGCTTGGTCTTCCCGGAAATGTGCTGCCATTCATAGAAGCCGCCGGCCGGAATCAAGCAACGACGCGAACAAATCGCCTCGCGAAATGCAGGCTTCTCGGTGATCGTATCACTACGTGCCAGCGTCATGATCGATCCGCTCGCCGCATCGCGTGCCCAACTTGGAACCAGCCCCCATTGCAACGGATCCATTTGCCGAACTCCACCGGGCTTCAGTCGCACGACCAGAATCGACTGCATCGGCCCGAGGTTATAACGCGGCGACCATTCGGGCTCACGAAACAGACTGAAGAACTCAGCCAATTCGGTGGGCGACAATTTCAGATTGATCCGTCCGCACACCGGCATCGTACTCCATGCAGAAACGTTAGAATTCTTGTTACTATTTTGCCCCAGATCGATGCGCCTCGTCCATCCTTCAGTGCGAAGAATATGCCCAAAGAACTGTTTCCTGACGACGTTGTCCCAGTCGTTCGTGATGCTGGCAGCGTACTTGACGTGTTGCGACTGAACCTGGTTCCGGGTCTTGGCCCACGAACGTATCAACTGCTGCTCGAACGATTCGGTTCGCCTTCAGCGATCCTGGCCGCATCGGTTTCACAACTTCAGGAAGTCCAGAACGTCGGCCCCAAGCTCGCCATGTCGCTGATCACACATGGAACCGAACAGGCGGCACGCCATGAGTTGGACAAGACGCGCGCGGCCGGTACCAATTTGATCGTCCGAGGAACACCCGAATATCCCGGGGCACTTGATCGCATTCCTGATCCGCCAACAGTGCTTTACTGCAAAGGAACACTGATTGAAACAGATGCGTTAGCGGTCGGTGTGGTCGGATCGCGGCACTGCACGGCCTATGGACGGCAGCAGGCATTCCGACTGGCTCAAGCGCTGGCACGTGCTGGCATCACGGTCGTGAGTGGACTGGCACGTGGAATCGATGCCGAGGCTCACAAAGGCGCGCTCGATGCCGGCGGCAGGACCATTGCCGTTTGTGCCACGGGCTTGAATACGGTCTATCCGCCCGAACATGTCGAACTCGCTGACTCAATCGCCAAGCAGGGTTGCCTGTTGACCGAATCGCCCATGGATCAAGCCCCCAAGTCGGGCCTGTTTCCTCAACGAAATCGAATCATCTCTGGGATCTCGTTGGGGGTTGTCCTCATTGAGGCCGGCCGCAGCAGCGGTGCCTTGCACACGGCCCGACATGCCATGGAACAGAACCGCGATGTCTTCGCGATGCCTGGACGCGTCGACTCCGAGGCCAGTCTTGGGTGCCTGGATCTCATTCGCGATGGTGCGACCCTGATCCGCGGCGTGGACGACGTCCTGAGCGCACTTGGACCACTCGTCAAACCCATACAGCGAACGCCGACCGAAACAGTCCGTCAACCGGCTGAACTGACACTCTCCGACCAGGAACGAACGATTCTGAACCTCGTGTCGGCCGAGCCCACCGCCGTAGACGAAGTGATTCGCACCGCCAACATCGAAACATCACGTGTACTCTCGACGCTGACCGTGCTCGAAATGAAACGTCTGGTCAGACGACTCGCGGGTGGGTTCATCGTGCGCTATTGAGGGACAACAACCGAAAAAACGGCAACGTAAGTCGCCTTCAATGGCGTGACCTCAAGCCCAATTGGAGATGGAATGCCCAACAGTGACGTCTCAAAGCGGTCTTAAGATTCATGCCATTTACGCGGCAAGTTCGTGAATTCTAGTTGAAACGCCAGTTCGGCGGCCTTTTTGTGGCGCGAGATGACGTTCGTCGCAGGGGCCGGTATTCTCTTGGTGCTCGGCCTCTTTCACGAAGGACTGTTGATGACCAACGAACACCGTCACGAATCTTCCCCCAAAGGACTGCCACTCCACACCAAGATTCTGATCGGACTGATCGTTGGGATCTTGGCTGGGCTCATTGCGCATTCACTGGGGAGCTCTGAGAAAGGAGGAACGAGCGACGGCAACTCCAATGGATTGGCCGATTGGCTCGACAATCTGATCTATTGGGTCGAGCCCGTCGGAAAGATCTTTCTGCGAATGATGTTCATGGTCGTCGTACCGATGGTGTTTTCCGCACTCGCGCTGGCGGTCGCGGATATCGGCGACGTGCGAAAACTCGGTCGCATGGGCCTGAGGACGCTGGGTTTCACGGCCATACTTTCCAGTTCCGCAGTGCTGATCGGCGTTGGACTCGTTGATCTCTTCAAGCCCGGAAAATATCTCGGCGAAACGCAAAGGCAACAACTGCTCGAGCAATACTCCACCGGCGCCGCCGACAAGATCAGCAAAGCGAAGGATGCAAAACCACTCCGCGACACACTGGTGGACCTGCTGCCTGAAAATCCGTTGCAAGAGATGGTAGGAGCGGTCGACGGCAGCTCCAAAGGCAACGGCATGTTGGCCGTCATGGTGTTCGCATTGATCTGCGGGATTGCGATCACCGCCAAGCCTGATGGAACGAAATCGTTCGTTGGCTGGCTAGAAGGCTTATATGAAATCTCAATGGCCGTCATCGGATTCGCGATGAAACTGGCACCATACGGAGCGGGCTGCCTGGTCTTCGCTCTGGCGGCCCAACTTGGGTTCGACATCCTGAAAACGCTGATGCTGTTTGTCATCACCGCCCTGACCGGCCTTGGCCTTCAGCTATTCGTCGTTTATTCGATCGTCCTGGTGGTCTTCGCGCGGATGTCACCTTGGAAATTCTTCTCGAATGCCTCTGAGGCGATTTTAGTCGCATTTGGGACTTCATCGTCCAGTGCGACGTTACCGACCGCAATGAAGGTTGCCAATGAAGAATTGAAGTTGCCGCAACGCGTGTCCAATTTCGTGTTGACCGTGGGGGCAACCGGAAATCAGAACGGAACCGCGCTTTATGAAGGAGTTGTCGTCCTCTTTCTCGCTCAGGTGATGGGAGTGGATCTGACCGCCAGTCAGCAGTTTACCGTCGTCTTGATGGCTGTGTTGGCCGGTGTGGGTACTGCCGGGGTGCCCGGCGGTTCACTTCCGTTAATCGTGGTCGTCATGCAATCGGTGGGAGTACCTGGAGCCGCGATTGGAATCATTCTGGGTGTCGACCGGATCCTGGACATGTGTCGTACAGTCGTTAACGTCACGGGTGATCTGGTCATTGCCGCATGCGTCGCACGCGCTGAACCGGCTGACATGCTGATCGCCGACGCCGGGCCCTCGGTCGACGTCTCGAAGTAGCAATGGTAACGCTTGACAATCGACGTTTCAGACTTTCAATCCTTGCACGCCGGTGGCCTCCATCATGCCTGAAGACTTTGTCCACGCCGAATTCACCTTGGGAACTCTCGATCTGGCCGACCTGGCGGCCGACCCAATCGAACAGTTTTCCAAGTGGTACCAGGACGTTCAAAAGGCCGGGATTACGGAATACCCGGCAATGACCCTGGCGACATGCTCCGCGGCGGGCCGACCCGCAGCACGAATTGTCTACCTTCGTGGATTCGACGCACGCGGATTCGCGTTCTACACAAATTATGACAGCCGTAAAGGGGAGGAAATTGGCCAGAACCCCTGGGCGTCGTTGTGCTTCTACTGGAAAGAGTTGGAACGACAGATTCGGATTGAAGGTCGCGTCGAGAAGGTATCCGAGCAGGAATCCGACGACTACTTCGCGGGACGCCCATTGAACAACCAATTGGGGGCCTGGGCCTCGTCGCAGAGCGGAACATTGGAATCACCTGCCGCATTGAATGCGCGCGTCGAAGAATTTCGACAACGATTCGCAGGCCAACCCATTCCCCGCCCCCCTCACTGGGGTGGCTATCGCGTCGTCCCTGACAGAATCGAATTCTGGCAGGGGCGCCCCAGTCGATTGCACGATCGATTTGCCTACGTCCAGTCGGCGAATGGAGACTGGGCGGTGAGTCGCCTGTTTCCCTGATTCCACGACCGAAATTTGCTATTCGATCTTCGCCAACAAGTGACGAATCGACATCGCAAAGCCCGGCAAGATCTGCCCACCGTCAACCGTCAACCGTATCATCGAATTCAACAGTGTTGCCGTGTGAACGTCGGAGTAGACCTTGATCGTTTTTTTACGAGGGCCAACGATCCAGACCAGCAACACACCCGCGCCGAAATATTCCGTCAGCTTGCGATCGATTTCCTTCTTCGAATTGCTTTTACTCAGGATCTCGATGATCAGATCTGGGACCCAAGTCGCCACGCTTTTCTTACGCGCGTCACCCTGATGGAGCCGATCGAACGAAACGAAGGCAACATCGGGCATTCGAATCAACCCGGCTTCAGTTCATGGGGTGCATCGGCTCCGAAGACCCGCCCCAGATTTCGCGTTTCAAGATCCGACCAGAGACAATGAATCAACCATCCACCGAGAACAGATCCAATTTGTCCCCCGGGCTTCTCCACGAGCGTGCCATCCACCAGTTCACAGCGAATCTCATTGTTCGCTAAGACTCGCAATAAGTCCTTCTTCTTCGCTCGTCCAGGAGGTGGATCAAGTCGCACGCGCTCGGGCGGAATGTCACCCAAGTTCGCGAGAAGCTATCCCATGTTCTCCGGCGGACAGCTCGTCCCATTCGAACTGATACCGAACACCGTTGACATCATCCCGCCCCTAGGTCCTGTGGGAGAGAGCGACAAACGCGGATAGACGAGACAATTGGCAATTGATCGTTTCGCGTGCAGCAATGTACGGTGTCAAGTATACCGCACTTCACGATGCTGCTCTTCAAAGTATTCTGGCAGCAGCGTGTCGGCCTGCAGCAGGCCTTTTCGCGTCAGGGCAATTTCATCGCCGTTGACGGTCAAGTATCCCTTGGCCGCTTGCGCCGCCAATGGCTTCGAGAACTCGTCAAGAATGTTCACACCAAACTTTTGGCGAAACGGCTCTGCCGAAATATGACCTTCCTTCATCTGCAGAATCATCTCACGAATCAACCGTTGATGGGCCGTCGGCCGCAATGCGCGATTGATCGGCAGTTCGCCGGACTCGACCGTCTTCAAATAGTCTTCGAGCTGGTCGAGATTCTGATAATGCACGCCTTGGAAGTGCCCGAATGACGAGACCCCCGCCGCGAGAAGGTCGCAACCACGCCAGACGTTGTCCCGATAGACAAAGTGATCTGTTTTCGGATTCTTAACGAGTTCATTTCCGCTCGAAACGTGATAGCCGTCGGCCATAAAGGCATTCATCGCTTCGTCGACCCAGCGGCGTTTTGTCGCCCAATTGGCCACCGGCGAAGCGGTTCCGTGTTCTTTCATGTCCTTCGAGATCAGCGTGTTGAACGGCAATTCCATCTGATAGATCGTCAGATTGTCGGGCTTCATCGCCCGCGCACGCTCGATGCAGTCGGCCCAGTTTTCGTCCGTCTCACCAACCATTCCGGCGATGAGGTCGATGTTGATCTGGGGAAATCCAACCTGTTGCAGCCAGTCATACGCACGCATGATCTCGGGCGACAAATGGGCCCTGCCATTTTCTTCCAGGATCTTGTCGTTGAAGTTTTCCACCCCCAACGAGACACGCGTGATTCCAATGTCCTTCAGCGTCTGGACTTTTTCCAGACTAAGCGTCCCCGGCTCACACTCAAACGTGACTTCTTCCGCATGATCCCAAGAGACCGATCGACTCAGTTCGTCTCGTAAGAACCGCAATTGACGCGAGCTCAGGTATGACGGCGTCCCTCCACCAAAGTAGACGAACTTCAGTTCACGTCCCGGAACGGCGGGTTGCTGTCCCAGAAGCTCGACCTCTTTCGCTAATGCCTCGACATAGCGAGTGATGGCGTTGGCGTTCTGATTGGTGTAAACGCGGAAGTAGCAGAACTTGCAGCGTTTGCGGCAGAACGGGATATGCAGATAGAGCCCCAAGGGGACTTTTCGATCGGGTTCGGATGCGAACGCATTCCGAATCTCGGTCACGTCGTTGCGATTCCAGAGCGAGAACGGAGGATAGTTCGAAATAAAGTAGCTGCCGACTTCCGTCGATGCAGGAGCAATTTCAATCGGCGCCAGGATTTCAGCACTCATCAGGGTTTTTCCCCTTCCAGAAATTCGTCCAGGTCATTCGCTCTATTGGAACACCGTCCCACGAGGCTGTGCAAGCAATGCGTTGACGTCATTCGTTCAAACAAATGAATTGTTGGCGAAATGCATGGCTTCGGCAACCAGATGTTTCGCGATCCCGAAGATTCCAGCAGAAATCCCACTATTTCGGCGTGCGTTCGTAAGCAAACGGAAACGGCCGCTGCTGGTCACGGAACAAGTACAGGCGTACCGTTCGAAACGGTCGGCCCCCACGAGTCATCTCGATCGAAGGCAATTCGTCCACTTCACGGAAATAAGGAGCATAAATTGTATTCACATCATCACGAAGGTCGGTGTCGATCAGGATCCCGTCGTGACCGACCCAGTCTTCCGGCCGACTCCAATAGGCGAAGCCTCTCGCATCCCCTTGACGATAGCAGGTGACCGGGATGCGATTGCGGACGGCAAACGCCACTTGCCCGCTGTCGAACCAATGACTCGTGAAGAGAAACGTATTTGGCCGATCGATCAGGCCACGCTCCTGCAATTCTCGCCCCACGGAGTCCCATCCGCTGATTTCAATGCACGGATCACGGAACGGAAATTGGATCAGCCCGAACCGTGCTTGCACGACAAACGCCCCTGCGATGAGCAGCACGGATGCCGTCATGAAGTTCAGCCATCGTCGGACGACGATCGGCTCGCGAACCGATCGCGCGGCCCAGTCGGCACCCAGCATGGGAAATAGGGGAAGAAAGCCGATCAGTGGCCAATGCGGCAGAATCGGTCGCGTACAGGACACGACACCAAAGAGTACGAGAGGAACGAGAGCCTGACAGATCAGCAATCGTTCGATGCCAGTAATGGTACGAAACGACCGGAGGCGACCGATCAACGCCGCGATGAGGGAATACCAGATCCACGGCAACAGCAACGCCATCGGACCAAACAGCATCACGGCCAGTCCACCAATTTGGAGCCGTCCACCAACGGCGCGGCCGGTCTGAAATCCAAACGAAGCCCAGTCGTGTTGTGCATTCCAGATCAAGACGGGAACCAGTCCCAACAACCCGATGTCCGCCGCGAAATAGGGCCCCGGCGTCAAAAGGTTTCGACGTGCGGAGGGTGTCACAAGAATGTAGACCAGTGCCCCCAACGGCAGGAATACCGCATGGTACTTGCTGAGCATCGCACCCGCACACGCCAGACCAACCCAGAGCCATGGTACAAGGCGTCCCGGCGACGCGACAAGCGCCTCACTAAGCCGCCACATCGTAAGGAGCGCAAAGAACAGCAGCGGACCATCGGGCAGGACGAATGCCCCCGCGGCCGCGGTGTAGTAGGCGCTCAGATTCAGTGCGAGCGCGGCATAGAATCCTGCCCACTCGCCGAACCAGCGAGCCGTCCACGTGAACATGATCCATGTGGCCCCCCCGAACATCAGCACAAAACCGAAACGCAACGACAATGGATGCAACCATCCACCGAATGTCGAAATCCCCGCTTGAGCAACATAGCGCAGCATCGGCGGATGATCGAAGTAGCTCCAGTCAGGATGAACGGTGTACAGAAAATGGTACGCCTCGTCCTGTCCGGTCTCGAGAGTCGCCGCCCACGCAAGTCGGACCACCAGCGAAACGGCGATCAATAAGAACAGGCAACGTCGTGGACTGCTCATCACGGCGGAATTCCATTCGCAAAAAGATGAACAAGGATCACCCCGAGACAGGTCAGTCCACGACCAATTCGACTCCACTACCCGCCTCGGAGCCACCCTCGCCATGTTCGCGGAAGAGATCCATCAACCAGTCATAGACTGTTGAGCCACGATGCGCCCTGGCAACGTCCAAATCATATTCCACGGAAGCCTTGTTGGAGGGATGACACCGCTCCAAATGTTGCTCCAATTGCCGAATCGTTTCCGGGTACCCAAGTCGCTGGCGCGAGATGGTGGCGTTCTTCCACTCCAATTGAAATCCACCTGCCGGAGTACCAAAGCCACCGCGCAGCAGATCATTGAGGGCGCTGAGATTCCGCCCCCACTCGACCCCGGGAATCAGCACGCGACTGATTTCGTCGTAGAATTCTTCGAGCGTGCTGAAATTGTCCCCGTCAATCACATACTTTTTTTTTAAGAGGCTTAGGACCGTGTCCTTCAGCCCGGGGACAACGGACAATCCGCTACCGCCGTAGATCGTCGCTTCGCCTGTCCAATCCACAAAGTGCCCGCCTGCTTCCTCCAGAATCGGAACCAAAGCGGCAGCATCCCAGGCATTCAGTGAAGGATCGACCATGAGTTCAGCGCGCCCCGTGGCCACCAGGATATGCCCGAAGCAATCACCCCAGCCACGCGCCAATTGAACCGATCCAATCAACGTTTCGTACGTGTCGCGACGACCGATGTTGTACCATCGCGAGGGGTTCGTCGTGCAGAAGGTGGCGTCGGCAAGTTCCGTCACGCCGCTGACACGAGCCGGACGTGGTTCCTCGTCGCCAATCTTCCACCAGGCTCCCGTGCCCTTTGCCGCATAGACGACTTCGTTGAGCGCCGGGAATCGACAGACACCGACGACACATTTCGTCCCGTACTCGATACCGATCAATGTCCCGAACAAGGGGACCCCATGCACAAAGGACTTCGTGCCGTCGATCGGATCAAGAATCCAGCGAAATCCGGTCGTTCCATCCTTACCGGGGAACTCTTCCCCGAGAATCGCATCGTCCGGAAATGCAACGGCAAGCCGATCACGAATCAAAACTTCGGTCTGCTTGTCGGCTTCAGTCACGGGAGTTGCATCTCGTTTCCGCTCAACGACGAGATCGGCAGATTGGTAGTAACTCAGAATGAGTCCCTGAGCCTCTTCCGCCACTCTCAGGGCGAATTCAAGGCGCGACGCGAGATCTTCAGGAGACGGCTCAGTTGCTGCAGCGGGACGGGTCACAGGCGTTTCCAAAAAACGTGAACGAAACCAGGATGGTGAAATTTAGCGACGAAATGCGATTTACGCGACTGATGAACCCCTCGTTCGTCGACATTCATCAACGAACATTCCCGCCTGAAGGAGCACCTGAATGCCTCGGACGGTCTTGAAGCAGATGCGTTCCATGTCGTGTCACATCCAGTCTGAATCTTCGCGCCATTTTTTCAGACGTCATCCCTGAGTCACCGACGACACCGTGACCAGATTGGAATGAGATGCACGCTCTCATCTTGGATGACTTCCACCGTCGTCAAACCCATTTGACGAAAACTCGAAATTTCAGCGTTTGTTCATCTTTTCTTCATTGTCCGAAGAGATCATCCGCCACCTCGAACTAGATGCTCTTTCGAACACTAAAAAAGCCAGCTGGAAGCGATTGTGATGAAGACACGTGGCAAGGAAATTCGTCTCCGCCATACAGGCCTCATGAAGGCGACCGGCTTTTTCCTGTTGAGTTTTGCACTTGTTGGATGTGGGTTCGGGACGAGTAAACCATCCGAATTGCACAATCTCGCTCCCGTCGTTGGTCGGATCACCTTCAAGGGCCAGCCGACAACCGGCGCGGAACTGATTCTGTTCGACATGGGCGTCGACGGCGATCCCACGAGCGGTACACCCGTGACTAAGGCCACGGTTGGCGGAGATGGCAAGTTCTCGGTCCAGACGATCGTTTCGAAAGGTACTGCCAACGGTGCGAAACCCGGCGAATACGTCGCGGCCATCTCGTGGAAAAAGCCCCTGCGTCCCAATGATCAGGAGAGTGACCTTGGTCCTGAATTGCTGCCAAAAAAGTACCAGGACCCGGGCACATCAACCGTATTGATCTCCGTCAAACCAGGGCGAAATGAACTCGAGCCAATCGAATTGAACCCCTGATCCTTCCGACGACTTCTGCAAATCGAATTCGCGGAAGCCAAAGTCGAACCTCGTGAACTTGATCACTCGGACTGCACTGACGCAGCCGGATTGCTTTTTACCCAGGAGACTGTCATGACGAAAACGCGAAACCGGCAACGCCACCACAAAGGGTTCACACTGATCGAGCTACTGGTCGTGATCGCGATTATCGCCGTGTTGATCGCGCTGCTTTTGCCTGCCGTCCAGCAGGCCCGCGAAGCCGCTCGCCGAACCCAATGTCGCAACAACCTCAAACAGCTTGGTCTGGCGTACTACAACTACGAATCGACCTACAACACCTTCCCGATGGAGAAAATTGATTTCACCGGGGCCACCCCGCCAATCAACTTTCAGCAAAACTGCAATCAAATGGTCCTGCCGTACCTGGATCAGGTACCGCTGTATAACCAGTTTAGCTTCAACACGATTTGGTCCGATCCGTCGCAATACACTCTGACCTCAACCAACCTGACCGTTTTCCAATGTCCGTCGGCTCCGTCGAAGGAATCCCGAACAAAACCCAGCAGCGTGACGCCTGCTGTTGAAAATCCGACGGGATATCCTTACCCGACTGCCGTGGGTGGATATGGTGTTTGCGATTACATGGCTCTCAGTGGTGCCCGTGCGAGTATCTGGGGTGCCACCGGCAATACGATCCCGACGACCGCTCTCTCGCCCGTTTTGACGCTGCCAGGAAATGCCCCCAGCACGAAAGAAAACCGCTTTACGAGCGTCATGCACAGCACCATGTCACGGACAATCGCCAACGTCACCGACGGATTGTCAAACACCATGATGATCGCGGAAGCTGCCGGTCGCCCTGCGATTTATCAAACACGAAAACGCATTGTGGCTCCCAATGTCGTGACCAAAGACGGATGGGGCTGGGCAGATCCCGGCTTCTCGGGTGCCATCGACGGCAGCACCGACGACGGTGTCACGATCAACAACGCCAAGAAGGGCAACGCACCCTTGACCAATGCGACCGCTTGTCCCACGGGTGCTTGCGTCGGAACGTGCTTTGTGAATTGCGTAAATGACAGCGAACTGTACTCGTTCCATATCGGCGGCGTTCAAGTCTTGATGGGTGACGGTTCGGTTCGATTCGTCAGCGAGAACATCGGTGCCATGGTTTTGGCGGCCATCGTCACGGGTGACGCAGGCGATCAAGTTGGCGAGTTCTAAACCAACTGAGAGCGATCCACTGAAGTGCTTAACGGCCGAGGAACTCCAAAGTTCCTCGGCCGTTCTTTTATTGTGAGTGATGCAATGTAGATTTGCGGTCCGCACAGGCAATAACAGCGACACCTAGATGCGCTCGATCCAGGCCTTGGAATCGAGAACCTCGCTGATCATCATCTGCTGAGCACACAGAATCGATCGATGCAGCTCTTCCGCCGTGACAGCTCCGGCCGAATTCGCAACAGGCAATGTCCCCGTCGCGTCGGAGAGAAATTCAACGTTGTATCCCCGATGCATCGCCTGACGAGCTGTCGTATCACAGCAAATGTGCGTCATGTAACCGCAAATCGTCAGCGTGCCGATTCCTGACGATTTCAGCCATTCTTCCAGGCCCGTCAGCGTGAAGCTGCCAGGCAACGTCTTGTCGATCAACAGATCGTAGCGTCGCTTCTCAACTTCGGGGTGCAGTTCCCACTCTGTCGATCCCTTCCGGAAGATCGGCGAGTCACTATCCAATTGATGGTGTCGGATCACGACGGTCGGCAGGCTCTTCTTGGCCGCAGCATCCATTACGCCAAGAATCTGTTCTAGGTGACCGGTAGGGTGCGTGATTGGCAGTGCGCCGGTGAAGTACTCATTCTGCACATCAATGACCAGCAAGGCACGATTCATGTGAGTCTCCTGCGAACGGTGGCGAGCAGCACGTGGCAAGTCTTCGCCAAATGATCAGGCGAGACTCGGCCCAAGTAAAGACCAAGTCTCGCCCGAAATCTTCTCGAAACGAAGTCATTCCTCGTTCCACTTCTTCACAATGATGGCCCTGTGTGCCGAGGCGTGACACAAGGCTGATCTTTCCGATGTCCGAAGACATGGAACACACATCGTCTATTCCATCGTCATCAGCAAATCACCTGCGGCGACCTGTGTCCCTCGTTTGACCAATACCTGAGCAATCTTACCGTCACGGTCGGCCGTCAAATTCGTTTCCATTTTCATGGCTTCAAGACTGAGCAGCTTTTGACCCTTGGTCACACTGTCGCCAGCTTGAACGGCGATGGTCGAGATCATCCCAGGCATACTGGCCCCCACATGTTTGGGATTCGCCGAGTCCGCTTTGATATTGGCCGAAGCCTTTGGTTCGAGCGACTTATCGACCACCGTCACATCGCGCGGCTGTCCGTTCAATTCGAAGAAGACGGTCCGCTTCCCATCTGGATGTGGGTCGCTGATCGACAAGAACTTCACAATCAGACGTTTACCCGGTTCGATATCGAACGAAATTTCTTCGCCTGGAGCCTGTCCGTAAAAGAACACCGGTGTCGGCAGACAACTGGTGTCGGAATTGACCAATTGATGCTCGCTGAATTCCTCGTAGACTTTCGGATACAGCAGCCACGTTACGACGTCACGATTCGTCGGCTCACGCTTAATGATCTTGCGAACCTTCTCGGCAGCAGAAGCAAAGTCGGCTGGAAGCAGACTCTCGCCAGGACGACCGGTGACCAATGGACGATCGCGCAGAATGCGCCTCTGAACTGCCAGAGGGAACCCACCAGGTGGTTGCCCCATCTTGCCGCTGATCAAATCGATCACGCTTTCCGGGAACGAAAGATCCTTTTGTTCGTTCAAGACATCGGCCGACGTCAACTCGTTCGCCACCATGAAGAGCGCCATATCGCCAACGCTTTTCGAGCTTGGCGTCACCTTCACGATATCGCCGAACAACTGATTGACCTCGGCATAGACGCGGCAAACTTCAGGCCAGCGATCGGCCATCCCCAGCGCTTTCGCCTGCTGGTACAGATTGGTGTACTGTCCGCCCGGCATCTCGTGCTGATAAAGATCGGCCGTAGCGGGCAGCATGACGGTTTCAAATGGCTGGTAATACTGACGGACCACCTCCCAATACCGGGCGAGCGAATCCAGATGCTCGGTTTCAAGCCCCGGGTTACGGTCCGAGAAGCGGATCGCTTCGACCAGCGTGTTGAGGTTCGGCTGAGACGTTCCGCCCGACATCGGGGCGAGCGCCGCATCGGCAATATCCAGCCCGACGTCGCTGGCGAACAGAATTGACGCGGCTTGAATCCCGGCGGTGTCGTGCGTGTGGAAATGGATGGGAATCCCAATTTCCTCTTTCAACGTCTTCACCAGCTTGGCGGCAGCAGCCGGTTTGCAAAGCCCTGCCATGTCCTTGATTGCCAGCAGGTGAGCCCCGCCTTTTTCCAGCTCCTTCGCCAGGTTGACGTAGTACTTCAGGTCGTACTTGGGTCGCCCCGGATTCAGAATGTCGCCGGTGTAACAGATCGCAGCTTCGCACAGCATTCCGGTTTCGCAGACGGCGTCCATCGCCACACGCATGTTCGGCGCCCAGTTGAGCGAATCGAACACTCGGAACACGTCCATCCCCGCCTGCGCGGCTTCCTTCACAAACTCGATCACGATGTTGTCGGGATAGTTCGTGTATCCCACGGCATTCGAAGCACGCAACAACATCTGAAATAGAATGTTGGGGACTCGTTCACGAAGCTGAACCAATCGATCCCAGGGGCACTCTTTGTTGAACCGCATGGCAGTATCAAACGTCGCCCCACCCCACATCTCCAAAGAGAACAATTGAGGACACAGCCGAGCATAGGCATCGGCAATATTGAGCAGATCGTGTGTGCGGAAACGCGTTGCCAGCAGTGACTGGTGCGCATCACGCATCGTAGTATCGGTGATCAGCAATTGCTTCTGATCGCGTACCCATTGTGAGAACTTCTTCGGCCCCAACTCCTTGAACTTGTCGCGGGTGCCAGGAGGAATCGGTGCGTTCAGATCGAGCTTCGGCAAGGGTGCCGGACTTCGATCGACTTTCAGTGCCGCGGAGGCATGCACTTTTCCCGTGTTCAGGATGGTGTCGGCCAGGAACGTCAGCATCTTTGTCGCACGGTCTTTTCGCGGCGCGAACTGGAAGAGTTCCGGTGTTTCGTCAATGAACCGCGTCGTGAACCCGCCATTGATGAACTTCGGATGCGTCATCACCTTGATCAGGAACGGGATGTTCGTTTTCACGCCACGAATACGAAACTCTTGCAGCACGCGTTCCATCCGCTTCGCGGCATCGCCAAATCGGCGGCCGCGAACCGAGACTTTGACGAGCAGTGAATCGTAGAACGGATTGATGACCGCCCCCGAAAACGCACTGCCGCTATCCAGTCGTACGCCGGCACCGCCTGCCGAGCGGTAGTGCGACACCCGGCCATAGTCAGGCATGAAGTTGTTCGAAGGATCTTCGGTTGTGACGCGACATTGAATCGCAAAGCCATTTGTTTTGATGTCGGCCTGCGACCCCAAGTTGATTTCGGGATCGTCGAGCGGAACCCCCTGAGCCACCAGAATCTGCGATTTGACGATGTCGATCCCCGTGACTTCTTCGGTCACGGTATGTTCGACCTGGATTCGTGGATTGACTTCGATGAAGTAGTAGTCGTTCTTTTCGGTGTCGAACAAGAATTCGACCGTGCCCGCATTCTGATAGCCGACGGCACGTCCGATCTTGATGGCCGATTCACAGATCGCGTCGCGGATCTTGGAATCCAGGAATGGCGCGGGAGCAATCTCGACCACCTTCTGGTGCCGGCGCTGAACCGAGCAATCTCGCTCGAACAGATGGACCAGATGGCCGTGCTTGTCGCCGAGCAGCTGGACTTCGATATGACGCGGTTGCCGGATGAACTTTTCCACGAAGATGTCCGGCGACCCGAAGGCCGTCATCGACTCGCGCTGAGCCTGATCGAAGAGTCCCGGCAAATCCTCGGGCTTGAGGACGACACGCATCCCGCGTCCACCACCGCCATTGGCGGCCTTCAAAATCACGGGATAGCCGGTCGCCTCGGCCAGCTTCTGACCATCCGCGACGTCGGCGATTGGCTTCGAGCTGCCACCTAGCACCGGCACGCCGGCCGCCCGGGCGATCTCGCGCGCCGTGATCTTGTTCCCCAACGATTCGAGAATCTTGACGGTCGGACCAACGAAAATGATTCCGGCCTCGTCACATGCGGCGGCCAATGCTGGATTTTCCGACAGGAATCCATAACCGGGATGGATGGCGTCAACGCCAGCCAGCTTGGCAATTCGAATGATCGCCGGAATATCGAGATAGGCTCGAATCGGTTCGCCGGGGGCACCAATCTGATAGGCCTCGTCCGCTTTGAACCGGTGCAATGCGTAACGATCTTCGTGCGTATAGATCGCGACCGTACGGATTTGCAGTTCGTGAGCCGACCGGCAAATACGAATGGCGATTTCACTGCGGTTGGCAACGAGTAACTTCTTAATCGTCTTCATTCAAAGGAGATCTTTTTTGTCGGGAGCGATCAAACAAAAACGAAACGCGCGTCCAATAGGATACTTGACCTCCGTTGCAACTCGCAAACGACTCCGTTTCGTCAAGGCCGTTCTCAACGCAAAGAATGTCGACGGCGCGGGCTATCCTGGCACCATGCCCAGATTTTCGCACTGCGTCCATTGCATGCCGCAAACGGCAACGCCGTAAAGGATTTTTTCGCCGGTTTTCGTGTGCCGCCGGCTCAGCCCATGCTCCTGCTCCAACCACTTTGATTCATCGCAGGACAATGACGCCCGTCGAGAGATCAAACAAAAGCGTCCTTTTGAGTGGCAATCGCCGTTCCATTTCCATCAACCAGGATGCACTTCATTCCAGAATCTAAGGGCACTTGCACAGTCAGTGGTACCTAAAATATGTTGAAATCAAGGCACAGGCAGGCACGACTTGGGGACACACGATTACAACAGAATCTTTGCCGCAAGCGCCAGCGCCGCCGTCTCAATCCGCAAAATTCGCGGGCCAAGTCGGATGATTTTTGCTCCATGAGTCACAGCCGACTGAACTTCGTCATCACTGAACCCGCCTTCAGGGCCAATCGCGGCGATGATTGCGCGGCTGGACGATTTCGCGTCTTCGCTGACGAGCCCCACGTCTGCCCCCCTGGGGTGCGCAATTAAAAGCTCGGCCGCGGGATCGTGATCGCGTAAAAATTCAGTCCACGCGACGACGGGCGTAATTTCCATCAGATGGTTTTGACCCGACTGCTTGCATGCGGTGATAACCGTTTGTCGGAGCTTGTCGAGTTTACTGTCGCGTGGGTCAACCACGCTGCGGGTCGTCGTTAACGGAATCACTCGAGCGACCCCCAGCTCCGTCGCTTTCTCGATCAGCCATTCAAAGCGATCCCCTTTGGGGACGCCGGTGGCCAGAGTCAGGAGCGTCAACGGCACGGGATCGCGCCGCGACGTGAGAATTTCGAGGTCCGCGTCTCGCTTGCGAACAGCCGTGATTCGACAAATCGCTGCAAGCCCCCGTCCGTCGAAAAGCTCGACCTGATCACCCACATCATGCCGCAACACATGAACGAGGTGATGGGCTTCGGTCTCGACCAGGCGGACGGAACCAAGCTCGCTGAGATCGGAACAATAAAATCGATGCGTCATCGTGAGATTCGAATCACAGTCGCCAGCCGTCAGGCAACGTTGTTTCTTTAGGGATGACGATAATTCCATCCTGGATGACGACGGGCGGACGCTCCGTCACAGTGCACGATTCACCGCCTTGAACGTGGACCCCTTCTCCAATGCGACAATTCTTATCGACGATGACTCCGTCCAGCATGCTGCCATCGCCAACCCCCAGAATGGGGATCCTTTTGGCAATATCAGACTGAACTTCTTCTTCCGTCTGATACATGTCGGCACCCATCAGAATCGAATTCGCGATGGTGACGTTCTTGCCAATCTTACATCGCAATCCGATCACGCTGTTTTCAATGATCGACCCTTCGCCAATCACGCACCCATCGGCAATCAAACTGCGTTTGATGTGCGCACCATCGCAACGTGTCGGTGGCAGCGAGCGTGCATGCGTGTAGATCGGAAAACGCTGATCCTCCATCTTGAATGGCGCATTGGGCAGGGTCAGATCGAGGTTCGCTTCGTAGAACGAGCGAATCGTTCCGATGTCTTCCCAATAACCATCAAACAGATGGACGTGCACGTTGTGCGTTCGGATCGACATCGGAAAGACTTCTTTGCCGAAATCCTGGTAATCCGATTTCGACAGCAGCTCGACGAGCGTATCCATATTGAAGAGATAGATTCCCATGCTGGCCAAACAGTCGCGTCCGTGACTCTTGATGCCACGCGCGTCGATCCAGGCTGGGTCGGTTCGAACGAGCTTGTCAATCTCTTCATCACACTTGGGCTTCTCGAGGAACCCGCGAACGCGGCCCGTGTCGTCGACGCGCATGATCCCGAATCCGCGCGCCGCTTCGCGTGTCACCGGCAGAGCGGCGATCGACGCATGTGCTCCCGATTTCTTGTGGGTCTCGAGCATTTCGGCAAAGTCCATCCGGTAGAGTTGGTCACCGGACAGAATCAAGACGTACTCGATCCCGCTTTGTTCGAAGTATCGCAGATTCTTGCGAACAGCGTCGGCGGTGCCTTCGTACCAGTTGTGCCCTTCCATCGTCTGCTGCGCGGCCAGGATTTCGACGAAGCCGCCGTCAAAACGATCGAACCGATACGTCTGTCGGATGTGGCTATGCAAACTGGCGGAGTTAAACTGCGTCAGCAAATAGATGCGATTGATTTCGCTGTTGAGACAGTTCGAAATCGGGATGTCGATCAGGCGGTACTTTCCCGCGAGTGGTACAGCTGGCTTCGATCGAAGCTGCGTGAGCGGAAACAACCGAGTGCCTTTTCCGCCCCCCAGAATCACAGCCAGCACGTTTCGCATGTCGACATCCTTCAATGATCTGATGGCACGCAGCCAGTTCAACGTTGCTAAGACACAAGCGAACCCCGAATCCGGGAACTCTCGAATACGCCGACAGGGTTACGAATGTGTGAGCGGTAAAGATAGCGATTGAGTCTGCGAAACGGGAGCAAGCATTCACGAAATCGCAGAGACTCCACTCCATCGGTGCATTTTTGAGGCCATTTGACGGCATTTCGTGCGTCCCTCATCGCTGCCGGAAACCACGTTGAAACTGTGCAATAAATCAAATTCGCCTCAATGTTTCCCACCATTCGACTTGTGAGAACCTGGGCTCGTGAATTGGCGTGGTGTTGCATGCGCTGGACGGGTAGATTGGAATGTCTGCTCGTCTGCACCGCTTGACCGCCAAATAACTCGTGTACGAAAGCCAACCAATGCTTCGGGTGTTTGGGCAACCAGTTTGCTGGAAAGGGAAGCTCTCGCGTCGGCAGGTGTTACAAGCGGGAATGCTGTCGATCGGAAGCTTGGGATTGGCCGACCTTTTCAGGTCCACCGCCCACGCGCGCTCAATCCGCCGCGCCAAGCATTGCATTCTGATGCTGCTCAATGGTGGACAGGCGCAGCACGACACATTCGACATGAAACCGCTGGCACCGGACTCGATCCGCGGCCCTTATCAGCCCATCTCAACGAGTGTGCCTGGCATCCAGATCTGCGAAAAGCTACCGCGGCTCGCCCAATTGACGCACAAGATGGCGATCATTCGGTCGATGCACCACCATTTGCTCGCGCACAACAGTGGGGCCGCCTATGCGCTCAGCGGGCACTCGCCTGGAACGGATCAGGATATTTCACCGAAACCAACGGATCACCCAACCTATGGTTCTGTCATCGCCAAGGTTTTGCCTTCGCCAGAATCGATGCCGAGCTTTGTGCTGACCCCGACGTATTTGTTCGATATGGGATTTCCCACTCCCAGTGCCGGGGGTGGCTGGCTGGGTAAGGCTTATGACCCGTTTCCTGTCGTTCGCAATCGGATGATGGCCCGTTCACCTGAATGGCAAGGAAAACTGCCCATCCCCGACGCCCTGCAGTTGCCCGATGCGGTGAACGCAGATCGTTTGCTGGCGCGGCGAAACCTTCTAAAAACCGTCGATGAAACCTTCGCCGATGCTCATCGCGTCGCCGGAATGCAGACACTCGACAGCCATCAAAACAAAGCGATGCAGTTGATTCTGTCGTCGAAAACGCAAGCGGCGTTTGATCTCAGTCGCGAATCTGCGGAAACCCACGACCGATATGGGCGATTCGAAATGGGCCAGGTGATGCTGCTCGCCCGGCGAATGGTGGAAGCCGGAGTGCGATTTGTCACTGCGAACGCGGTCTCAAACCCCAAGAACACCACGCTTTCCGCGTTTCAGATCTGGGACACGCACTTCGACCACTTTCGAGTTTACAACGAAAATCTGTTGCCCGAGTTCGATCAATCCCTGTCAGCCCTGGTCACGGACCTTGAGGAACGCGGACTGCTTGATGAAACATTGATCGTCGTCATGGGTGAATTTGGACGGACGCCCAAGATCAATACGGCGCAGGGCGGTGGACGCGATCATTGGTCGCGCGCCTACTCGATTCAACTGATTGGCGGTGGAATCCAGGGTGGCGTCGCCTACGGAGCGACGGATCAACACGCTGCCGATGTCACGGATTTTCCCGTCCGACCTGATGACATCGCGGCGACGATCTTTGAATCGCTTGGAATTCAGCACGATCTCATGCTCTATGACCAAAATGGTCGGCCCCACAAGATTTCAGAAGGGCACCCGTTGACGGCGCTGATGACATGATTTGCCGGTGGCATCAGAGGCACACCGTGCCAACGGCGCGATGGGAAAACGCAGAATCTGATGGATCGATTCTCGCTGATTCACGTCGAAGTTCGGCCACCAGAATGCTAGACTGAGTTGACCAGCGGTCAGGGCCGAATGACATTCGCAAAGGGCTCGCAAACCGCTTTGCACTCCGTCGCAGTATTTCTTGGGAATCGCCTTGATGACAGCGTTTGATCTTGAACGTTCTCGAAACATCACACGTCGGTGGTTCTTCGAAGATTGCGGAGTGGGATTGGGTTCGGTCGCCCTTGGTTCGTTGCTGGGCCAGACCGCTCAAGCCGCTCCCGCGGGGCTCGATCCGCTCAGCCCCAAGCATTCGCACTTTGCACCGAAAGCAAAACGCGTCATCTACCTATTCATGGCCGGCGCCCCCTCGCACCTGGAGCTATTTGACAATAAACCAGAGCTGGCGAAATGGGATGGCAAGCAGCCCCCCGCCGAGTTGATCAAGGACTATCGAGCGGCGTTTATCAATCCAAACTCCACGTTACTTGGTCCGAAGTTCAAGTTCGCCCGTCACGGTCAATCGGGAGCAGAACTGTCGGAACTGCTACCTCACCTCGCCACGGTGGTTGACGATATCGCCATCGTCAAGTCGATGGTGACCGACGCATTCAATCATGCCCCCGGTCAAATCATGATGAATACCGGGGCACAGCAGTTTGGGCGTCCCAGTCTGGGTGCCTGGTCACTGTACGGGCTGGGTAGCGAATCGCAAGATTTGCCCGGATTCGTGGTCTTCAGCTCTGGCTCGAAAGGCCCCAGCGGCGGTCAGTCAAACTGGGGCTGCGGCTTTCTGCCAACGGTCAATCAGGGCGTGCTGTTTCGCTCAAGTGGCGAGCCGGTGCTGTTCCTCGACAACCCACGCGGCGTCGATCGAACGGTTCAACGTGAATCGCTCGACTCACTCAGGCAGCTGAATCAAATTCGCCTGGGAGTCACCGGCGATCCCGAAATCGCCTCACGCATCAACTCGTATGAGATGGCCTATCGCATGCAGGCCAGCGCGCCGGAATTGATGGACATTTCGAACGAATCACCACATGTGCTGGAAATGTATGGCGCGGAACCCGGCAAGCCTTCGTTTGCGAACAATTGCCTGCTCGCACGACGGCTGGTCGAAAAAGGCGTGCGGTTCGTGCAATTGTTCCACGAAGCGTGGGACCACCATGGGGGACTGGTGAATGGCTTGAAAGATCAGTGTGGGAAAACCGACCAAGCGGCAGCCGCCCTGATCAAGGACCTCAAACAACGTGGCCTGTTGGAAGACACGCTGGTCATTTGGGGCGGTGAGTTCGGGCGCACACCCATGGTTCAGGGTGGAAACGACGGTCGCGACCACCATCCCAATTGTTTCACAATGTGGATGGCCGGTGGCGGAATCAAACCCGGGATCACGATGGGTGAATCCGACGAGTTCGGATTTAACGCGACGGAAGATCGCGTCCATGTTCATGATCTGCACGCGACGATCCTGCACCTGCTCGGTTTCGATCATTCAAAGCTGACGTACCGATTTCAAGGCCGCGATTTCCGTCTGACCGACGTCCACGGAAACGTCGTCACAAAGCTGCTCTCATAGTCCAGGAGTCTGTTGGGTCGGCGCCAACCCAATAGGTTGGATCTTCGTTCCCAAGTCCCGCACTGAGAGGCCGACATCCGATCGTCCTAGGACGATCCTTCAAAACGGGGGGGGCGCCGAGCATCGTAACGCCATAACGCTTTTCGGCTCGCCAGACCCCTCTCTTCAGTGGTGCTCTCATCAGTGGTGCCGAAAACCCATCCCAAAAAGTCCTTCATGGCGTTGCCACAAACGGCTGAAGTTCAATCAAATTGTCAAAGATCAGCCTCACGAAGCCGCCTTAACCAAGGTGGCATTTTTCGCACATTGCCCGATTTTGAATTCTCCTGAACAAAATGATCAACCTGAACGCCGCCCTGTATTTCATAGGGAAATTACGTGCTCATGAAGTTGCTCATTTCAAATCTTTTTCTCGCTTAAACGATGATTTTCGAGAGGCTGCGCACAGACCGGTAGCGGTGCCCGCATCGCGATGAGACGTCGGGCCTCCTTAAATCGAATCCAACACTGCCAACTCGGCACAATAGCAAAATCCAGAGACGGCGCAGTGGGCAGTTTGGGAGTTGTTTCCAAACGTTTGGAAGGTCGCTCGTTTCGTGAAAGCTCGCCGTTCTGTATCCGCACCGTTCCGCATTGATGCACCGTGCCAGAGGCTTCGTCAAAGGGGAAGCTCGGGAACGTGAGGACCGACGAGAGAAAACGTTGGCTGCAGCAGCCGAGGTTGATTGATGTGATCGCAGATCAGATGCGAGGATGCTGTGGAAAGGCTGCCTGCGGAAGGGGCGAAAGAGGCGTCCCCTGAACCTAAATTCGGGGACGCAGAGAGCGAGGTGAACGTGAGGGGGGCGCGGTGAAATGCCACCCTTGGGCCGTTCGTGGATAACTCGGAATTCCAGAATGCCGTTCGGCGCGTTACTTCGAATAGTTGTCGAACACGCGAACCTTGTCCCAGGTTGGCTTATTCTCTTCAATGAACTTTAGATGATCTGGCGCGGTCTGGTAGATGTCGTGGTCCTGTTTGGATTTGAAGACCACGAGCAACGCGACATGAAAGTCGCGGTCGTTAACGGGACGGGCAAGTTCCGGAACCAGCGGTCCGGCACCAAAGAACGCCACGCCCGGATGATCTTTCAGATACTTAAAACAAGCATCGGTAAGCTTCTGAATATTCTCGGCCGTTCCCTCTTTCAGCGTGAAAAAGACGTTGTGAACGACCATCTGTGTTGAGGCATCGGACATGGACGGATTTCCTTAGGGTTGAAGTCGTCGAGCATCATTGCGACTTTGCTCGTCTCTTTCCAGCGAGCACACTATCATCGCGATCCTTCCACTTTGATCTTGCCGTTTTGACAAGGATCGGACCATGAGTTTCGATTTGTTCGAAGATGCTTTCGGTGATCACCGCAACGCAATGACGCTCGCCAAAGCCTCGGAACTGGCCTATCTCGACCAGGAGAACGGGAAGCGCGAGTTCGCCGCGCAGCTCGGCTTGGACGCTCAGTTGTTCAGTGTCGGCAACACTCAGGCATTTCTCGCACAAAACGACGACCACGTGATCGTGGCCTTCCGAGGCACCGAATCACCAACATCGTTCGAAGGCCTGAAGGACTGGCTGCTCTCTGACGCCGTCAATTTGCTGATCCTGCCCAGCGGGCGTCTGGGAACGGACTTTGCCGCGGCGGGGGTAGGAGCCCGGTTTCATCAGGGATTTATCGATGCGCTCGGTTCGATCTGGGAACCCCTGTATTCCCGCGTCGAAGCAGAACTGAAGCGTGCCGACCGGCCGCTCTGGATCACCGGGCACAGTCTGGGAGGCGCATTGGCCGTCTTAAGTGCCTGGCTGTTTCAACGCAAGTTCGTCAATGTCCATCAGGTGTATACGTTCGGCGGACCGATGATTGGAAATGCCGAAGCGTCGAAAGCATTTGATAAAGAGCTTGCACGCAAGATCTATCGCTACGTCAATGGACCAGACCCAGTTCCCAAGCTGCCCACCATCAGTCTGATCGCCAATGACTATGGCCACGTGATGTCAGAAGTGACGTCCGGCGTCGGGCCAGGGGCGTCTTCCTCTGTCGAACTGTTTGGCCAGTTTGTCAGCCGCTCGGTCGATGGAGTCATCAATGGCACGCTCGTCGATGATGTCTGGAAAGCCGTCACACAAACGGTCGATGCCCACCTGATGCCCAGCTATCATCGGCTGATCGAATCACTGCGAAACCCTTCCAAATAGGGATCTCGGCAATCCGATTCGTGCCAGAAGGCTCCATCGCACGAATCGGTCGTGGTGTCGTAAAGTGTGTCGACAAAACTGAGGTTATTCTGTGGAATCAGGTTTGCGTGTTTTCCAGATCCAGAAAAAGAGGCCCCAGAGTAAGGCCAGTGGAAGTAGAGCCAACAGAGAACAAAAGAAAAATCCAGGAGCCAGACTGGGCAGTGGGAAACTGCCTCGTTGATGAATCCAATTATCAATCATCTCGAATCCGGACAGGACGAGAAAGAACAGCGGCACTGGAACACAAATCACCGTGAGAACGATCAATTCACTCAGGCAGCCTTCGCGATTCATCTCATTCCCCTGAAAAGAACAAGTCCCAGCTTATCTCCAGGGCCGTTCCGTTTCGATCTCAGACTCAGGACTTGGCCGACTCTTCACTCCGTTCGCGGATCGTCCAGATGTGGTCTTCAAGCCCGGTAGCCACCGCTGGCCTTTCCTTTAACGTCAGGTGTTTGCGACCGAAATTGTCGAACGCGAACCACATCGCCAAGTCGGCTTCGTAGTTCTCCCTTTTGGCTGATCCCATTTGTTAGCCGCGTGCATCGTCGGGTGGCCATTCGCAGAGGTGGGTTGCTCTGCTTTATGTGTGACGCGCAGGCTCGACCCTGCAATGGATGACCGCAAATCTTGTCAGATGTTATGGGCACCTCGCCTCACAAATCCAAGCCGATTGACTTCTCGGATCGCCCTGCCTTACAACGGATCTATCAACTTCGATGCGAAATGCGCATCAGGTTTCGGCGATCGCCGAATTGAACTTTCCGTGACCGAGGCGACCGTGAAGAGCAAACCGATCGAGAACTTGCTGATTCTCTCGCTCATGACCGCCTGCATGAGTGTGGTCTACATTCAGGCAGACGAAGACAAACAGTCAGTCCGTGAATTGCCACCGGTGGCAACCCAAGAAATCGATTTCGTCCGTGACATTCAGCCGATCTTTCAGCGGGCGTGTGCTCGTTGCCATGGAGAAGAAAAGCAGAAAGGCGACTACCGACTCGACGTCCGCCAAACGGCGCTGCATGGCGGTGAATCGTATGCCCCCAATATCGTCGCGAAGGATAGCGCAAACAGCCCCCTGATTCAGTTTGTTGCTGGTACCGGTGACTTAAAAATGCCGCCGGAAGGGCCACGATTGTCACCCGCGGAAATTGGACTTCTGCGAGCCTGGATCGATCAGGGGGCAAAATGGCCTGACAGCATCGCGGGCACCGTCGCGAACAAAGCAAATTTGTGGTCGATCAAGCCCCTGGTACGTGCCAGCGTTCCAGTCGTGGCTGCTGAACCGTCCACAACAAATCCGATCGATGCATTCATCCGTTACAAACTCAACGAGCATGGATTTTCCACTTCTCCCGAGGCTGACAGGAGGACGTTGATTCGTCGGATTTACTTCGACGTGATCGGCCTGCCGCCGTCACCTGAGGAAGTTGACGCATTCCTTGCGGACTCTGACACGAAAGCCTACGAAAAACTCGTTGACCGCCTATTGGATTCCCCTCATTACGGCGAACGTTGGGCGCGACATTGGCTCGACGCCGCGCACTTCGCTGAAACGCATGGCCATGACCAAGATCGAATTCGCGAGAACGCCTGGCCCTATCGCGACTATTTGATTCAAGCCTTCAATCGGGACACGCCCTACGATCGATTCATCCAAGAACAGATCGCCGCAGACGCCATGTTTCCAGACGATCCATCATTGATTCCCGCCCTGGGCTTTCTGGCTGCGGGCCCTTGGGATGAAAGTTCGCTGCGCGATATCCGCGAAGATACGCTCGATCGGCAAATCGCTCGGTACCTCGACCGGGACGACATGCTGACAACCGTCATGAGTAACGTGGCCAGCGTCACAGTTCATTGTGCACGCTGCCATGATCACAAATTCGATCCGATCAGCCAGCGCGACTACTATGCCCTGCAGGCCGTCTTTTCGGGTGTCGAACGCGCCAATCGCAAATATGACGTGGATTCCAGGGTGCGGCAGCGTCGAATCCAACTGACGCAGCGACGCCACGATCTGGAACATCGCTCTCCCGCCGTCATGGCCGAATTGGAAACCGATGCCGCTCGTAACGCACTGCGTTCGTGGGAACAGCAGATCCATTCGCAGCGCGTTACGTGGCATCTTGTCGACCCTCAATCGTGGAATTCGTCCGACGGAGCCACTCTGACAAAGCTCGAAGACGCATCCATCTACTCTGACGGAGCACGACCAGACAAAGACACCGTGACGATCGAATCAGGTCCGTTGACGGAGCATGTGCGAGGTTTGACGACGGCGGATGCGACAGAAACGACGCGATTCGAACGAGGACCGACGATCAAGCGAATCACGGCAGTTCGCCTGGAAGTCCTTGACGACGATCGGTTGCCGCAGCACGGCCCAGGCCGAAACGACAATGGAAATTTTCATCTGTCGGAGTTTGAAATCTACGTCGACGATCAAAAAATCCCAGAAGCGCTGCTCAACGCGAAAGCCGACTTCGACCAGCAAAGCTGGGAGATCGGCAAGGCCATCGATCACAACAACGAGACCGCCTGGGGAATTCATCCCAAGGAAGGCGTTGCCCATCACGCGACGTTCGAACTCCAACACCCCCTGACGATTCGTGACGCAGCGATTGAGCCAGCGAGTTCGAATTCGAATGATTCTTCTGTTCGAAAGGCTTCGAGGCTACGGTTTGTCTTGAAGCAGTTGCACGGACGTGCGCATCTGATCGGCCGCATGCGAATTTCGCTCACGGATGCGATTTCGCCCTTGATTACAGAATCTCTTACCTCTGAGATCGCGGCACTCCTCGAGATCCCCACCGCGGAGCGGACTCAAACGCAGTGGATTGAACTGGCACGTCACCAGCAGTTGGAGAGCATCAATCAGCAAATTGCCGCTCTTCCGAAGCAGTCGCTTGTTTATGCGGCGGCCGCCGACTTCGACCCCGACGGATCGCTCCATCCGCCGCCAGGACCCAGATCGATCCATCTATTGCACCGCGGAGACATTCGCAATCCACGCGATGAGATTTCGCCAGGAGCACTGAGTTGTGTGACAAGCCTTGCTGGCCGATTTGAAATTCCTGCGGGAACACCCGAGTCTGCACGTCGAGTGGCATTGGCCCAATGGCTGACGAACAAATCTAATCCCCTGACGTGGCGATCGATTGTGAATCGCGTGTGGCACCTTCATATCGGGCATGGATTGGTCGGATCGTTGAATGATTTTGGGCACATGGGTGAAACACCGTCACACCCCGAACTTTTGGATTGGCTGGCCGTCGAGTTTCGTGACGGAGGCCAATCCCTTAAGACCCTGCACCGGCTCATTTTGACCAGTCGCACGTATCGCCAGACCGTCGCATCGCGTCTCGAATCCTCGACGTCACCTCGCATCGATCCTCGCGTGGCGGCGGACGCCGACAATCGTTTGCTCTGGAGAATGAACCGGATCAGACTCGATGCAGAATCCATCCGGGATTCGGTCTTGGCAATTTCGGGACAGCTGGATCTGCGCATGGGCGGGCCATCGGACCGTCATTTCGATCTGAAGCCCGGACATCACGTCACCCCGAAAGTTGATTATTCGAAATTTGATCCGAGCAGCGATCAGGGTCGCCGACGCAGTATCTATCGCTTCCTGTTTCGGACATTACCCGATCCCTTTATGGAGTCGCTCGATTGTCCCTCCGGTGATCAGATTACCCCCGTCAGAAGCAACAGCGTTACAATTCAGCAGGCTTTGGCACTCTGGAATGATGCGTTCATTGCCAGTTACTGTGAACAGATCGCCGTGCGAATCGAACGAGACTGCGACGAGACTTCCGCGACAGCATCGGGCAACCAGGCAACGCTGATCGCCCCGGCAATTCGCCAACGACAGATTGACCGCGCGGTCCGCCTCATTTTGTGTCGGGGTCCTTCACCAGCCGAATCGAGAGAATTCGGCGCTTATTTGGAACAGCACGGACTTCCCAATCTGTGCCGACTGCTACTGAATAGTAATGAGTTTCTGTTTCTCAATTGAGCCAGTGATCGCCGCCGGATCGCGAATGCGCGACGCATCAAAAATCAGCCAGATCCGCCAGCACGCCTTCAGCAACAGGGCGCGGACACGACCACACAAGGAAAAACATCGCCTGACGAACCCATCGCTGCACCGGATGCGGCGATACGAATCCGACGCCTTTGGCGATCATCAATCCGGCTTGAGCCGATCGCAGCGCCAATTTCGTACAGTCGAGACGCAATTCCAATGTCTGCCCCGAATCGGCGACCGATTGCGCCAGTTGGTGCAGGCGTCCTTGGGCGCTTCGCCACGCCGATTCAAATCGTTCGGCAATAGGAAGCAGATCAGGCCGTCGTTCCGCCTCGTGCTGCAGATATCGCACGACAGCCCCTGTCAGACCGATCGCCAGACACGACGTATCAAGACCACCGCCACCAAGTTTTCCCAGCACGTTGTCGGTGGGATTCATCAGAACGCAATCGGCTTCCAATTCGACCTGCCGGCACCGAATCAGACTGGTCCGCGAGCCCACGAGGGCCGCCAGAGGCAACGGAGTTTCGATCATTCCCCGAAGCCGGTCGGCGGGAATCACCACTAGCAATTGCTGACCGTCGGGAAGAGTCGCTCCGGCGACAATGCCGATGGCGTGATCCGCACCGGTGACCCAAGGAATTTCTCCGTCGAGACAATATCCGCCATTTGAAGTCGGGGTCGCACGCAGCACGGGGCCAAGGTGCTGACGTGACGTCGTCAGTTGAGACAACCCAACCGTGACGTAGGCTGATCCATCAACCAGAGAAGGGAGATAGCGTTGCTGCAAATGTGCGGGCCCCTTGAGCAACTGTCGAACGGCGGCTTCCCGCTGACTGAGGATAAATGCGGTCGTCAGGCAACTGCTCGAGATTTCTTCCATGCCGAGCTGAAACGCGACGGGTTCGACCGCGGTCCCGCCGAATTCCGCAGGAATTGATCGGCCAAGCATCCCGGCTTGTCCCAGCGCATTCCAAGATTCGGCGGGCCAATTGATCGAACGATCTGCCTGTTCAGCATGAGCCAAAAGCAGATCGCTCACATTTGCGGCAAGAATGGTGTTCGACGACGTCACTCAGCACCTGACACAATCAAAGCGGATCGCAGCGGCCTTCTCTATCTGAAGCAACTACAGCTTAACTCGGCTGTCCAAATTCCTCGACGACGATATTGTCGTTCGTGTAGATGTCGATTTCCGACGCGATTCGTAGAGATTCACGGACGATTTCTCCGGCCGATAAGGTGGAATGCCGAATCAGGCCCCTGGCCGCTGCAACCGCGTAGTTCCCTCCCGACCCAATCCCCAGGATGCCATCAGCCGGTTGGACCACGTCTCCCTGTCCGGTAATCAGCAAACTGTGCTCCGCGTCGACAACGATCATCATCGCCTCGAGCTTACGCAGAATCCGATCCGTGCGCCAGTCGCGGGCCAGTTCCGTCGCCGCACGAGGCAAGTTTCCAGGGAAGTTCTTTGCCTTCGCTTCGAATCGTTCGAGCAGCGAGAACGCATCCGCCGTCGAACCGGCGAACCCGACGAGCATTTTCCGATCGAGAATCCAACGAACCTTACGCGTGTCGGATTTCAGAATCGCGGTACCATACGTGACCTGCCCGTCGCCCCCTAAGGCGACCTTCCCTTGATGCCGGACAGCCAGAATCGTTGTGGAATGCGTTTCAACACGCGAGTACGACGTCGGTCTTTGAGTCATGAACATGGGCCTCACGAATTTTCCAGGACATCGGAGCGACAAGTCCGGTCGAATCAGACCGAGCGTTTTGCCGTCACTTCGTTCAGGAACACGGCGACGCGCTGCAGTACTTCAAGGGGGATTTCATGCCCGCCCGAGAACGGCAGAAACTCGACATCCGCTCCGGCCTGATTTAACAAATCTCGCAACCACCCGGCCGCCGCGAAAGGCAGTATCGGGTCATTCGAGCCATGTGATTGAAAGACGCGCAGCAGTTTGTGATGGGCCGCTCGTACACGCCAAACTTCTTCGTTCAGCAACGTTCCCGACAAGACAACCAACCCGGCCGGGTTTTCGTCAAGCTGCAGTGTGACATCGGTGGCCAGCATTGATCCTTGTGAGAATCCGCCCAGAACGAACCGACTGAGTGGCACCCCCGTTCGTTCGGACCATTGTCGAATCAGCCCGACGAGCATTTCCCGCGCGACGGCCATATGGGGTGGATTGTCATTCCGAAGATCGCGAAATGACCCCAAGGCGGCGGCCATTTGTAGTCGGCGCATGTCAATCGGCCACCAGGCCCGCCCGTCGGGCATACCGAGATCTTCAAGACTCAACGGAGCTTCAGGAAACAGAAACTGGACTGAGGTCAATTTGGAATGCTTCAAAAGCATCTGTCCAATCGAGACCAAATCCGTTCCGGACGCTCCGTAGCCATGACACAGGATGACAACAGCATCAGGGTTCGTGCCATGCTCCAGTCGATCCGCGACATGGCACGTCAAACCATTCACGTGCTCGGTCGTCAATTTCATAGATCACCAGTCCAAAAGAATATCGTCGTATAAGGAACGCAGGCAGTTCGGCCGGATGCCCGCGGCAGAACGCGGATCGCCTTGCCACGTCAAAAATCACCGCCTCAAAGCGTATTGGTCCATGTTCTGAGCGTCTCGCACAACTCCGAAACGGCCCCCGAATCGATCGTCTCGCGAGCAATGGGAATCGCAGTCTGAATCGAGTTCGCCCGATTCGCCGCAAGCAACCCAGCGGCGGCGTTGGCAATCACCATGTCACGTGCCGGGCCGGGCTCGCCCGCAAAAACGCGACGGATAATTTCGGCACTCTCAGCGGCATTGTTGACTCGTAGCGCCTCGACGCGGCATTCAGGCAACCCCAGCAAATCGGCACGCCACACCTGATGCAGAACCCCTGCGGGCGAGACTTCAAAGACCACCGTTTCGCCCCATAGGCTGACTTCATCCAATTCGTTGTTGCCGCAAACAACCAACGCCCGCTGGCACCCCAACTGATGGAGCGCATTGGCGAGCAGTTCGGCGACGGCGGTGCGGGTTGTTCCAATCACCTGATAGGTGGCTCGCGCCGGATTTGTCAGTGGTCCCAGCATGTTGAAGATCGTCCGAAAGCCAAGCTGCTTTCGCACGGGAATCACATGCTTCATGGCCCCGTGCAACAACGGGGCAAAACAGAAACCAATCCCAACTTCGTCAATGCAACGACCAACCTCATTGGGTGTCAGGTTCAAGTTGACGCCCATCGCTTCCAGCACGTCGGCCGACCCTGTAGTACTAGTTGCCCCTCGGTTGCCGTGCTTGGCGACAGGTTGCCCTGCGGCCGCCGCAACCAGGGCCGCCGCCGTGCTGATGTTAAAGGTGTGAAGCAGGTCGCCGCCCGTTCCACAGGTGTCGAGCAGCCCCGTTGAGCGGCAGACAATCGGAGTCGCGCGTTCACGCATGGCACTGGCCGCACCGACCAGTTCACCGACCGACTCACCCCGACAGCGCAGTGCCGTTAGAAACGATGAGATTTCAATCTCGGAACATTGACCATCCATGATCGCACCGACAGCAGACTTCATGATGAAGGCCGATAGGGGTGTGCCCTCGAGCAATTCGTTTACGGCGATTTTCAGTTCGTCGATCATGGGATACCGAGGTCTTCAAATAGAAACAAAACGAAGAAAACGTGTGACGCAGGCCCGATCCGAGGACGGCGATCGGCGTGATGACGCGCACAAGAGTTTCAATCTTCCATCTCGTCGTCCGTCCGCATTTCAAATCTGCCGCGACACAAAAATAAGGCCGACATCTTCGATCAGGAAGATGTCGGCCGGACATATTCCAGGTCCGCTTTTCGATCAAACGCTCACGTTGATCTCGTACCCTTTACGCTGCTCGCGGCCAATCCAGTGGGCCGCCTGCTTGTCGTTGACGATCTGTTCGGTCTTCGGATCCCATTCGATCTTGCGACCAAGCCGAATTGCAATATTCGCCAAGTGACATGTCGTCATGGCGCGATGGTGCGAGTAAACATCACTGACGGGCAAACCGCGATCTTTGACGCAGTCGAAGAAGTTTGCCATATGCGCGTTCTTACCGCCCTTGGGGTCTTTGCCTTTGTAGAGTTCCCGCAGTAGCGTTTCTGGCAAGGGGTTGTTCGCGAGATCTTCAACGGGTGCACCCGACAATTTTCCGCGGCTGACGAAGATCCGCCCTTCGGTTCCTTCAATCAGCACGCCATTGTCGCCTTCGCTGCGAATTTCGAGTTCGGCCCCATCGGCAAACTTCGCAGTGACGTTGAATTCTGTGGCGACGTTGTACCGATTGGATTCGGTCGGCATTCCATTCTGGAGTGGAACAGGATGCGTGGCAGTTCCTTCCACAGAGATTGGCCCGCTGTGATCCATGCCCAGCGCCCACATCCCGATATCGACGTGGTGTGCACCCCAGTCCGTCATTTTTCCACCGGAATACTCGTACCACCAACGGAACTCGTAGTGGGTCCGTGATTCTGGATAGTGCTTGTTATTGCCAATGCCGCCGAGCAAATAGTCGGTCATCGGGGCCTGGCCGAGCCACATGTCCCAATTGAGATTTGCAGGCACATCGGCTTTCGGCAAAGCCTGACTCGAGGGTGCACCGCCGATCGAACAAGTGACTTTCTTGATATTACCCAAGCGTCCGCTGCGAGCAATGGCAACCGCTTTTAAGAACTGATTCTGAATTTTGCCTTCGTTGGCCGACATTTCCGAGCGTTGCTGCGTGCCAACTTGGAAAACGCGTTTGGTCTCGTTCAGAACCTTGATGATCTGTTTTCCTTCAAGGATCGTCAGCGTCAGCGGCTTTTCGCAATAGACATCCTTGCCCGCCTGCATCGCTTCGATGGCAATCTTGGAGTGCCAGTGGTCGGTCGTGACAATCGTGACGACGTCGACGTCTTTGCGATCGAGCAGCTTGCGATAATCTTCGTACATTTCCGGAACGGCGTCATTGCCCTTCTTGGCCTGAATCTCGTGCACACGATCGCGACCTTTTTCCACGTGCAGTCGGTCCACATCGCAGACCGCGACACAGTCTGAAAATTCCAGTGCGTTCGGCCCCACCCCGTTCCAGCGGTCTCCGGTTCCGATGCAGCCAAGTACAGGACGATTGTTCACGAGTTGCCGACCGAGCGCGAGATTGCTGGTCGACGTGAACCAGTAGGGCAAAGTCGCCCCGGCCAGCGCGGCCGTCGACGTTTTCAAAAAATCGCGACGATGGGATCGGTGACTCATGGGGTGCTCCTCAGCGGCAAAGAAGTCTGATTCAGAACGTATCAATGACCGTGACACTCTAACCTTTTGCAAGAAAGAGGTGCAAACGCGGCCATGCGGACACACCTTGAAAAATCGTGACCGAATCGAGATCGCACTCCAATCGCTCGCTCGCTGGTTAACCCTCGCCCCCTCCTCGTTACCAAGCTCCTGCTTCGTTCCTCGTTACCAAGCTCCTGCTTGGTAACGCCTCTTGCAATCGTGCCTACTGTCGAGTGCAAAAGCGACCTGGGACGCTTCTGCACACTCTGGGGGCGGCAGAGCGTTCCCAAGCGGGAGCTTGGGAACGAGGAAAATAATCCGCGTTCGTTCTGCAGGCTCAATGGAATGCAAAATAGCCCGGCCGTGAAAGGAGCCGGGCTATCGATGGCAGCGTAGGATCTCCGAATACTTCAGGAAATCTGCAGCGTTTCGGTGTTCAGCACGAAGGGGAACACGCGTGTCGGCTCATGCGGTGAACCAATTTTGTCTTTGTAGGAAATCTGTGCGGCACGGTCTGCGGCGAATTGCAGCGTGGTGAATTCGAGTCCGCAGAAATATTCCGTCCCCACTTCGGCCGCAACGTCTGCGAAGACTTCGCCTGCCGACGCGGCATGACGGCGCACCCCGTGGATGCTGTTTTCGCGAACCTTCACGCCGGCGGCTGACAGCTTGACCAGCCCCTTCAAGAATCGGCCGACTGGCGAATCATTGCCGGTTGTTCGCAGCAAACGTTCCCATTCTTCGTGCGATTCCCAGTAGTAACCGTGATTGAAGTAGTCGAGGGCGAGCAGGTAATGGCGGTTTTCGGCCCAAGTACCGGCAGTCAGTACCTTCGGCGACGGTGATTTCCGTTGATAGCTGTGACCGCGGGCATCGCGATAAGGATGCGGCGTATCGGTTCCCGGAACGTACGTGTAACCTGGCAGGTCCGTCGACGGAAGCAGGCGCGGGGCGACTTCTGTTGGCGGAGTAATCATTTGTCGATCCTTTGACTTCGAAGTTTTCGTGTCTGTTTTGGTGTTTGCCTTTGATGTTCGCTCAGAACGTCCCCTTTGGTTGATGACGGGCATGCGGCACAATTCCTGTGAGAAGGTTAGGGAAATCCGGCCGGCTGTTGAGGGAAGATCATTCTCACGACTCGACTGACGGTGAATTCAATTCACGTCGTCGTCTAAAAAGTCGTGCACAAATAATCCACGAACGTTATATCGCAAGATGGCGACCGCTCTATTCCCAAAATGTGGCCCAACAATCACTTGAGGCGAGTTCTGATCGAGACCGCGACCGAGTCGATCGGCCCTCTGACTGGCATCAGCGGCAGGTCCCGAGTTGTATTCCAGAGTACCAATTCGTTGACAAAAGTGGAGAGAGATCTTCTGTTTTTTCCGATATCAGACGGAAATCATCCGTGAATCGCCCGCAATTCTCGTTTGATCCGTGAAATAACGCCCCGGAAACCCTGCTGGCGCGTCATTCCCAGCACGGACGTCAAACCCAAGTGTGCCACCATATCATCGGGCATGGACAGCGCCTCGGAAATCTCACAGCCTTCCAACCCTTGCACCACCATCGCTACGAGTCCCCGAATCGTCGGTGACTTGCGGGGCACGTCGGCTTCAAGATGGATCAGTCCCTGGTTGGCCGTGACCCACATGTGCACCGGCGTCTGGCATTCCTGAATACGACAAGTATCAGGAAACGGAATGGCGCGCCGGGTCGATGAAATGTCGGGCAGTTCATTCGAGAAATCGACCAGCCACTCGAGCTTCTCTTCGGGTTCCAACTCAACAAATTCTTCGATCAATTCGGAAAGACGCATCGTATGGGGGACTCACAAGTGACAGGTTGACAATTGTCCGGCAGGCAAAAACGTCGCAGACGCTGCAACATTCTACACCATCATAATCGTTCCGCGATTATCGCAGTAAAACACGACGCGCCGCAAACTTTAACCAATCGATTCACTTGCCGTAATCAGCCCGAATCGACATCACTTTGTCCCTCGACAGGATTATCCAGGCATGTCAATCTGGAGCAATCGACGCATGCGTGCCGATACGGGGTCAGATGTCGCGCCGGCGTGCGCGGTCCCGATCAAAGATCAAACAACGTTGTGGCGTCGCCGGCAGAGCTTGTCGAGCGGCGTGAAGGCTGCCAGTTCATGCGGATCGTACTCGCCAGTTCCGAAGCAGTTCCCTTTTCGAAAACCGGCGGACTTGCCGATGTCGCCGCGGCGCTGCCCAAGGCACTGGGACAAATTGGTCACGAAGTTTCGTTGATCACACCTCACTATCCGCGAATGATCTCGAAGGGGGGCGAACAAGCACCGCCAATCGAGCCAACGGGCATTTCACTTCGCGTGATGGTCGGTTCCAAACAAGTGGAAGGCCGAATCCTCAGGTCTACCTTGCCGGGGTCCAAAGTCACGGTTTACCTGATCGATCAGCCTGGGTATTTCGATCGTGCAGGGTTGTATGTCGAGCACGATCAGGACTATCGCGATAACAGCGAACGCTTCATTTTCTTCAGCCGCGCGGTCATGGAAGCGATTCGATTGCTGAACCTGAGGCCCGATATCGTTCACGCCAACGACTGGCAGACAGGCCTCGTCCCCGCCCTGGTCAACATCGAATATCGAGGCACCCCGGGCTTTGAACAAACCGCGTCCGTCTTCACAATTCACAACATGGCCTTCCAGGGCCAGTTCTGGCATTGGGACATGCTGCTAACCGGATTGGACTGGAAGTACTTCAACTGGAAACAGATGGAATGTTACGGCCATCTGAATCTCTTGAAGACAGGAATCACCTTCGCGGATCTGGTCACGACTGTCAGTCCAACGTACGCACGCGAGATCCGAACCCCTGAGTTTGGCTGTGGTTTGAATGGAGCATTAACGTCGCGTCAGGCCGATCTTGTCGGAATTCTGAATGGGGTTGATACCGAAGTCTGGAATCCTCAGACCGATACAAAAATCGTGAAAACCTATTCGGCGTCGACACTGAACGCGGGCAAAGCCGCTTGTAAGGCGGCAGTTCAAGAACGCCTGGGGCTGCCGAAAAATCCGTCGGTCCTGCTACTGGGCAGCATCTCGCGCATGACGCATCAGAAAGGGTTTCAACTGGTCGAGCAATGTGCGTCCATGCTGCTCGATCAGGACATCCAGCTCATTTTTCTTGGATCAGGCGAACCACGTTTCGAGGGCTTGCTGCAAGACCTGGCGCGTCAGAAGCCCGACAAGGTTGCAACGACGATCGGCTACGATGAAGAGCTGTCGCATCAGATCGAAGCGGGCGCCGACGCGTTTCTGATGCCGAGTGAGTTTGAGCCGTGCGGGTTGAACCAAATGTACAGCCTGATCTATGGAACGGTCCCGATTGTTCGCGCGGTCGGCGGGCTGGCTGATTCCGTCGTCGATGCCACCGACGAGAACGTTGAGAAAGGAATTGCGAACGGCTTCAGCTTCCGCGAATTCCGCAGCGACGTTCTGTTCTGGAACATCTGTCGCGCCCGATCCATGTTCTCTGATCCTCAGAAATGGAATCGTCTGCAGCAGGTCGGAATGAAACAAGACTGGTCCTGGAAGTCGAGCGCGAACGAGTATGTTCGCGTCTATGACCGTGCCCTGGCCAAGCGAACGGCTCCTGTCGGTATTGGTGCGGGAGCGAGCAACCACGACAATTCGCCACAGAATTGATACCGTTCAGCGCATCCTTCCACCAGAACACAGATCGCGTGGGACTGATCACAAATGGCTGTGTGACAGCGTTTCCGGCCTCCATGGCGAATGGTCATCAGAAGCGGCATTCAGGCGACACAGCAGAAAACTTCGCCTGATATCGACTCGAAAGAATTGAACGCCATGCCGGAATTTCGTAAGGACCCGCTCTTCGACCGGTGGGTCGTGATTGCCCCCGAACGTGCAAATCGCCCATTTGAAATCCTGGACGCAACGGTCTCGCAGTCGACGTTCGACGATCCATTTGCCGAAGGAAATGAATCGGCCACTCCCTCCGAAGTTTTGGCCTATCGGAATGCGGGTTCAACCGCCAACGGCCCAGGCTGGCGTGTCCGAATTGTTCCAAACCAATTTCCCGCAGTCGATCGCAATGGCGGCCTTGGAACACACTCGGACGGGTTGAATCTCACCGTCGAGGCCTGGGGCGTTCATGACGTCATCGTCGAATGCCCGCATTGCGAATCGAATCTTTCTCATTTGAGCGTCGAGAACGTTCGCGAGGTCTTCCTGGCTTATCGCGACCGGATGCTGGATCTCAAAGGTGATCCTCGGATCGCTCATATTTCGATCTTTAAGAATCAGGGCCAATCCGCGGGCGCATCGGTGCGACATTCACACTCACAGCTGATTGCAACTCCGATTGTGCCGCCATTGATTCAAGAGGAGCTGTCACGCGCCCTGGACCACTATGAAAAGACGAGCCAATCGATTTATCAGAAGATCATCGAAGACGAACTGCGGATAGGGGCCCGCGTGGTGCTCGCAACAGATCACTTTGTGGCAATTTGCCCCTTTGCCAGCCGATTCAGCTTTGAAACCTGGATCATCCCCCAACGCTCGAACAGCCACTATTTTCAGCTCACGCCGATCGAAGTGGACGACCTGGGGACGGTGGTGAAGACAATTCTGTGCAAGCTGGAACTGGCTTGCGACAATCCCCCCTACAACCTGGCCATTCACACGGCACCGGTCCGCGCGGAAGATCATCCCTCGTTTTCATGGCATCTCGAAATTCTGCCGCGAATCTCGGGGATTGCCGGGTTTGAATGGGGGGCGGGCATCCATATTAATTCCATGCCCCCCGAACAGGCCGCAGCGACACTCAGGTCGACGGCCTGCGATCACATGATCGAGAAGTAGTTCATCACCGCGAAGTCGAACGCAGCAGGCGACATCTTGCGAGGTGTCGCCTTGTAGGTGCAATAGTTTTTGACCTGCAGCAGAAGGTCACGTGGCTGACATGACCGAAAGGGACGATCGACCTTGTGATAGTGAACTTCGATCAGATAGTTCACGGCGTCTTCGTCGTATTGAAAGCCCATCTTTGGCGAGAGTCGTCGAATGATCTCGCGAAACTCATCATCGCTTGGATCAGGCACCTGAATCTTGTATGGAATTCGTCGCAAGAACGCTCCATCGACCAGATTCTTGGGTTCAAGGTTCGTCGAAAAAATGATGAGTTGATCGAACGGCACCTGGATCTTCTTGCCGCTGGGTAGATTGAGAAAGTCATATCGCTTTTCGAGCGGCACGATCCAACGATTGAGCAGTTCATCGACGGGCATTCGCTGGCGGCCAAAGTCATCGATCACCAGTGTTCCGCAGTTGCTCTTCAGTTGCAGCGGTGCTTCGCAAACTTTGGTCTGCTGGTTCTGACAAACCTCCAGTTCGGACATCGTCAGTTCACCGCCGGCCACGACGGTCGGACGCACGATCTGAACCCAACGTGGATCGACTCCCGAAAGGTCGAACAGTGCGTGATTGGATTCCGTTTCGACTTCTTCATGAACGCCTGGGTCGTACAGTCTGATGATATCGCCGTCCACGCCAAGCGATCGCGGAATCCAGATTGTGGTCCCAAAGCAGCGCGTAATTCGTTCCGCGATGCTCGTTTTTCCATTTCCCGGTGCGCCAAACAGAAACATTCCTCGGCCCGAATTGATGGCCGGCCCCAGTTGATCAAGCAGCGCCGGGTTGATCAACAGATCCGCAAACGCCTCGCGCAGCGCCGCCTCGCCGACCGTTTGTTTGGCGATGCTTTGAACTTCCATTGCCTTGAGATAGTCGCGCAGACAAACGGGTGCCGCCCCGTAGTATGTGCATTCTTCCGAAAATCGTCGGGCGCGCTCGCGGCCCTGTTCGGTGATTCCATATTCATAGTCGCCCATGTCCACCGAATTCATCAGCATCAACAGCTGATCGAACTTCAACGACTTGAGTAACGGATCAACGATGCCGAACGGCAGCCGAATCTGATGCGCAATCGCCCGACCGCTGGAGGTCCCCTTCTGCAGCAAAAATTTCAGAATCAGTCGTTCGACTTCTTCTGCCGACAATCCAGACTCCTGCAGCGATTCGGGAACTTTAGGAATGAACTCTTCGACATCCTCTGATTGTTTGCTACCCAGAAGTGTCTGCACTCGATTGAAGAGTGCGGAAAGTCGAGAATCCGCCAAGACCGCACTCGGTACATGCCGCTTCGGCATCCAGACCGCCGAAGAATCAGGCTGCGGTTCGGGTGCGTCGATCGCCATGTCAGTCTGAACGTCTTCCGCTTCAATATCGATCTGCGCTGACATAATGACCGTCTTGCCGAGATCGAGAGCGCTGGTTCCAGTGTCCTTATCGCCCTCAATGCCCTTCTCGACCGAGGACTCGTCCGCGGGACGACTGCCAGTACTTGCGGTGTTCGCCCCCGCTCGCATCAACAACGCCGCTCGAAGATTTGGAAATTCCATGGTTGCCATCACTGTCATTATGAATCGGATCGTGGTCGCGATTGAGGCAGTTCGACACACCCACAGCGTCGAGAGTTGCGATCAATCCGTCGGGGTTTGAAGCGAGATTCGTGCATTCCTGGGAAGGATCGCCGTGTTGAGCGATGCCCCCTTGCAATTGATCCTGCTAAGTCGAAGTTGCGGCCAGGGGCTCCAGTTCTTCTGCGACGGCTTTCGCCAGTTCGTCGATTTCGTCCAGCACCGCCCCGATTCGATCGTAGCAACGCTGATTCGCCATTCTTTCAAGACGACTCGAAGGGATTGTGAACTGTTCGTAGCCCGCCGTTCCCCCACTGCCTTTGAGCCAGTGTGCCAACTCGACTAACTCATTCCATTCTTCAGCGGCATAGGCCAACTTCATCCGTTCCACCTGACGCGTCAGCTTGACGGAAAATTCTTGCACGATTTCGAGAAAGATTTCGTCGTCCAGCGGCAAAGCACATGAAACACGAACTTTCGGCCGCGGTTGATCGAGCGTGACATCCGAAGCGATCTCGTCGATGGCAACGACATTCTCAGTGACCGACTTTCGGTCGGTATTGAATCGGACGCGCTCGATTGGGGACGTGCCCCGATCCATAGTACGACCGTTCAGAAGTTCCGAGAGTTTTGTCAGCAACCTCGCTTCTTGAATCGGCTTGGTCAGATATTCTGAACAGCCTGCCTTGCGGCATTTCTCGGCATCCCCGGACATGGCATGTGCCGTCAGAGCGACGATCGGAATCGTCAGCCCCTTCGCTCGCAGTTCGGTTGCCGCGGTGTATCCGTCTTTCACGGGCATCTGCATATCCATCAGGATGACGTCGAATTCTCGCGACGTCGCCAAGTCCACTCCGACCTGACCGTTCACCGCATCCGTGACCTCGATCCCGTGATGTTCCAGCATCTTATGAATCAGTCGTCGATTGGTATCGCCGTCTTCAACAAGTAGTACGCGACAACCTCGAGGCACCGATTCGATCGGATCGATGCCATCGGGATTCGCAGTGGGAATCACGTCGGCAACGGGAGCGGATGCGTGCAGTTCCAACTGTCCGACGCTTCCCGTCGCGACAACAACGGTAAACGTGCTGCCAATACCTGGTTCACTTTCAACAGTCAGTGAACCTCCCAAAACTTCGGCCATCTGGCGGCTGATACTCAACCCAAGCCCTGTTCCACCAAATCGACGCGTCATTGACGCATCCGCCTGTGAGAACGGCGTGAAAATTGTTTCGAGCTTGTCGGACGCAATTCCGATTCCGGAATCGATAACCTGGATCTGCAGGCTGCGCTGATTGACGGCAAGACGAGCAATCACGTGCACGCCACCACGCTCGGTAAACTTGATGGCATTTCCAATCAGATTGATCAGCAGTTGCCGGAGCTTCGCCGGATCAGTCGTAATTCGTTTAGGCACCGGTCCGACCCATTGATAGTCAAGTCCCAGTCCTTTCGTCAGCGCATTGACCCGAGAGATGGAAATCACATCGGCGATCAATTGATGGGGCGAGACTGGAATGCTTTCGGTCGTCATGCATCCTGCCTCGATCTTCGAAAGATCGAGAATATCGTTGATCAGCCCCATCAAATGCTGGCCGCTGGAACAGATCGTATTCAGGAACTCGACACGTTCTTCGTCACTGTCGACATTCCCTTCGCGAAGCATATGCGCAAAGCCAATGATGGCATTCATCGGAGTCCGGATCTCGTGACTCATATTGGCAAGAAACACCGATTTCGCGACCGAGGCCGCTGTTGCCTCTTGTGTCTTTTGCTGCAATTCAAGCGTGCGTGCTTCGACCAGGTGTTCCAGATTCTGTTGGTGGCGATCGAGTTCTGCGTCACGCGCTTCAATCGTTGCCAGCATTTCGTTGAAACGGTCGACCAGTTCGCCCAGTTCATCGCCCGAATTCTTCTCGGCGCGGACCGAGTAGTCTCCGCTTTGCGTGATGCTTCGCACCGTGTCGACAAGATGCAGAACCGGGCCTGAAATGAAGCGTTGCAATCGAGTGGCGAGTGCCACAGCCACGAGAAGACTGAGGCAAAACATGTAGGCGGCAACGATAAACTGATCGCGCCAGCGCGATTCAAGTTTCTCGGTACTAATCCGCAAGTAGAGGTGCCCGTAGACCGACTTGTCGCGGCGAATCGGGCGAACAATGTGCAACACACCCTCTTCGAACGTCCCGTTCATCGACTGGGCCCAGTTCAGCCCCGGAACGGCAGTCACCTGACTTTGAATCGTCGCACAGGCGTTTTGATCCTGGTCATAGAGACTCGCGAAGACGACCTGATGATCTTTTCGGATCGACGAGAGCGTCTGGGTCGCGGTGCCGAGATCTTTCGCTTCAAGTGAATTCAGACAGTTCTGCCCGAGCAGATCTGCCAGCGTCACGTAACTTTCGACCATTGCCATCTGGGAAAGCTGTCGATCGATCATCGTCACAGTGGAAATGACGGCCACCATCGACAGCAACGTCGTCACGACGGCCAGCAAGGTCAATTTCCAACTGATCGAAATGTCACGAAATCTCATGCTCCCCCCATTCGCGGGCGGCCTTAAGTCGGCGATGCGGAATTCACTCTCCTGTATTCGCAATCCATCAACATGTTCATAGGTTTTGCCAGAAATCCGGATCTGACTTTTTTGCCCGTGTTTCCCAGAAACAACAGAGACCAGTAGGCAGATGTCGACCACTGCCGCTTGAGCGGCGCAATCCGGTTGTGCGGACAGAAGAGGAAATATCGAATTTGCAACATTCGACCGGCAATTCGCTGCCAAAACCGCGAGCCGGCTTGCCGCCGCTCTCAATACACGAATTCGTGAAAGCTGGCCGATCGGGCGCGGCACCTGGCCAAAATCATTGTTGCAGATCGGCAGCCACCACCTGTCGATGATGCTTGATTTCAGAGGCGGCTGTCAGATATCGTCGAGTTAGCCGAAAGCTTCAGACTGAATTGAATTCGACTGACAGGATCTGGGGCGTCGAACCCATCGGATCGGAACGTCGACTTTTGGAACGGTCATGGGGACGACGTCACTGCAACGTTTTTCAACACCTGCCATGATGACGAGGTATTGATGGCGAAGAAGAAAGCCGCGGGAGGGCTTGATGGTTCTCGCATCCGAGTGAAAGCAGGGGTGAATTCGCCCGAGTTCCCTGAAATCCCCTTAGCCGGATGGACGGGAACTGTCGTGGAAACGTCGGGGAAAGCGCCGGAACAGAAAGTGATCATCGAATGGGATGCGGCGACACTTGCTGCCATGCCACGCGAATACATTTCAAAATGCGAATCTGAACAACTCTACTATGTCATGGCCAGTTTGGATGGCCATGATGTAGAAGTGTTGGCCTAGGACAGGATGCGTACGGATTGCGTCTGAGGATCGCGCGTTCTGAATCCAAAATCCGTCGTCGGTCCCAATGCTGGTGTCGAATTCTCGATTCATTCTGCTTGCTGCATCATCTGCTTGCCCCGATGATGTCTTGTGCAGGAATTCATCTCGTCGCGAACTTTCAGGTCGAATGATCTGTCCAATCGCGGAGACCGGTTCTTTTGCAACTTGACTGCGCACTGGACCAGGCAGCAGCAAAGCTCGAATGCTCAATAATATCAATCGATGGCGGCCGCCATATAAGGAAATTTAGTATGGGAAGCGTGTTGAAACTGGGCGTCAATGGTGCCGCCGGTCGGATGGGACAACGAGTCGTCGCCCTGGCTGCACAGGATCCTGGACTGAAAGTAACGGCCGCATACGAGTCGGCGTCATCGTCAAGAATTGGCCAGGACGTTGGAACTCTCGCTGGAATCGGCGAATTGGGTGTACGCGTCACATCGACTGTCGGGACGCCGGTGGATGTCATCATCGACTTTTCGACTCCCGAAGGCTGTTCACACATTCTGGCGATTTGCCTCGAGAAGAAGATACCTCTGGTCATCGCCACGACGGGACTGACCCCAGAACAGAAGGCCGCCATCTCGACGGCGTCGCAATCGACGCCAATTCTCATGGCGCCCAGCATGAGCCTTGCCGTCAACATCGCGATGAAATTGGTCGCCGACGCTGGTCGAGCCCTGAAGAACCATAGCAGCGGCGTCGATGTCGAAGTCATCGAACGACACCATCGATTCAAAGAAGACGCCCCCAGCGGCACCGCGCTCAAGTTCGGCGAGATCGTCGCACTTGAGATGGGGCAGACGAATCACGTACATGGACGTGAAGGACGCACTGGCCAGCGGCCCCGAAATGAAATCGGTTATCATGCCTTGCGAGTCGGCGACAATGTCGGCGAACACACGATCGTATTCGGGATGCTCGGCGAAACACTGGAAGTTGCCGTGCGCGGACAGTCTCGCGACAGCTACGCGTCGGGGTCGCTGACGGCAGCCAAGTTTCTGGCTGGTCAATCGGCCGGACTGTATTCGATGAGCGATGCCTTGAACTTGTAACGCTGATGTAGATACCTCTTGCTCGATCGCTGAACTCAAATGACTACCGCCTCGCAGACAGAATTTGATGTCGAAGCCGTGCGCCGCGATTTTCCGATTCTTTCGCAACGCCTGCAGCACGATCGGCCTCTCGTGTATCTCGATACCGCGGCCACGTCTCAGAAGCCGCGTGTCGTCATCGACAAGATGGTCGAATGCTTTGAGCACTACAATTCCAATGTCCATCGCGGCATTCACCAATTGGGTGATCGCATGACGACGGAACTCGAAGCCGCGCGAGAAAAAGTTCAGCGTTTCATCGGAGCGCCCGAAGTCGACGAGATCGTCTTCACTTCGGGAACGACGATGTCGCTGAACATGGTTGCACATGGATGGGCCAGAAAGTTCTTGAAGCCCGGCGACGAGGTCCTGGTTAATGCCATGGAGCACCACGCAAATCTGGTGCCCTGGCAACTGGCCGTGAAAGCCACGGGTGCCACCCTGAAGTTCATCCCGCTGACGGCGGATGGACGGCTGGATCTGACGAACATTGACGCATTGATCACCACGAAGACAAAGCTGCTCGCCGTCACAGCGATGTCAAATGTGCTGGGAACGATCAATCCAATTGATGAGTTGGCACAACGCGTCCACGCCGTCGGCGGGTTGATTTGCGTCGATGGGGCGCAGAGTGTTCCGCACGACATTACCAACGTGAAAACGTCGGGAATTGATTTCCTGGCATTCTCGGGACACAAGCTTTACGGTCCGACCGGCATTGGTGTGCTTTACGCCCGAAAATCTCTGCTCGAAGCCATGGACCCATTCCTCGCGGGGGGCCACATGATTCGCGAAGTCTTCGAACAAACCTCGACTTGGGCCGATCCTCCCGCCAAATTTGAAGCGGGAACCTGTGCTTTCGTCGAAGCGGTCGCTCTCGGCACAGCCATTGACTATGTCCAGTCGCTGGGGCTCAAAGCGATCTCCGACTACGAACATCAATTGTCGGCCTACGCACATCGGCGCCTGGCTGAAGTCTCTGGACTACGGGTTCTTGGCCCGGGACTTGAACATAAGGGAGCGATTGCCAGCTTTGTCGTCGATGGAGTGCATCCACACGACTTGTCGGATCTACTCGACCGGGAAGGCGTCGCAATCCGCGCGGGACATCACTGCACAATGCCACTACACGATTTACTGGAAGTGACCTCGACCGCACGGGCGAGCTTCGCATTCTACAACACGACGGGCGAAGTTGACGCTTTGATCGATGCCCTACAAGGGGCGCGCAAAGTGTTTCGACTCCGTTGATTCACTGGATGTCGATTCAGCGGCCGTGATCGCGTGCATCTCGATCCGAGGAGTGCTCGATCACGTCGCCAACCCGATTTCTGATCTATCCAGACCATCGTCGATACATGAATCACGATGGTCTGGCGGTTCCATCGTGATCAGTTGCGCGCCTGGACTACCAGAGTTCTTCGATCTGCTGCTGATTCACGATGGCGCGACGGCCGACGCCAAATCGACGCGGGGAAACGGACGTGATCCGTAACCAGACCTGCCTGTCTTCATGCCAGCCTTCGACCGACAAGTGAGCGCCCAGATCATCGCCGCGGCCAAGCGACTGCGACTGCCATGACACGGCCTCGACATCCGAGAACAAACGGATCAGTCCAGACACATCAACGCTGAATCCGGCGCTGCACATCAAGCCATCTTGCGATCCGCCCACGATCTCTGTTTTCGATGCAAACAGAGTCACCTCCCAGATCTCTTGGACCTGTTGAAAATGACATCCAAGCGGCGAAAGGACATCGTGAGAATGAATGTTGGCAGCGACCGAGTCAACAAACTGCGACAACCAATCAGGAGGAGAGACCATCGAGCGTATATCCCCGAGTTTTCGGACCGTGCAAATCACAACAACACATCAGGTGAGTCCTGACACGATTGGCATTTTCGATGCCGCGTGGAGAAAAAGCATCATTCGAAACGGCAACATGTTGTCGGCTTGCGCGAGTCGTGCAAATTCCCAGGATCAAACCGATTGTCGGACGCGAAGCGTGATCTCAAGTCATCAGTGACTTCGATCCTTGTTTGTCTGTTTTTCACGGAAAAGACAGGCCCTTTAGGGTATCGATGCCTCATTCAGACGATCGATCCGAGATTGGTATGTTTGATTGCGATCTGGGCACTTCCACCGGGATCAGCGCGCCTGCCGGCCCGATTTGACACCAAATCTGTTCAGTCTGGTCAACATGGCGTTCATGGTATTGAACACCCTTCTTGAAGGGTTGTTTCAGGAGCATGACGCTGGACACTTCAAGCATCGTCAGCCAGGGTTGGGCGCAGGTGTGATTCCCCCGTGGATCGAAGTCGGCGGCGAGCTCATTTGCTCAAATGTCGCGACTCCCCGCTCCGCCGAACGGCATGTTGACTGAACTACATGTTGACCATCTTGATTGCAGCCGGGCCGACCAGGACCACGAAGATTCCGGGGAAGATAAACAGGATCATCGGGAAGAGCATCTGCACGGCCGTTTTCTGAGCCTTTTCTTCGGCCATTTGTCGGCGCTTGGTGCGCATGGCGTCAGACTGGACGCGAAGTGCCTGGGCGATCGACGATCCGAATCGTTCCGATTGGATCAAGGTCGCAACCAACGCCTTCATGTCGTCGCAACCCGTTCGCACACCGAGATCGTGCAAGACGTCACGTCGAGCACGGCCCATCTGGAGTTGCATGTTGGCGAGACTGAGCTCGCTACACAGTTCCGGTGCCGAGTCATTCAATTCTTCGACGATGCGCCGCATTCCGGCATCCAGGCCCAGTCCAGCTTCAACACAGACAACCAGCAGGTCCAGGCAGTCAGGCATCGACAGAAAAATCTTCTTCTTTCGCGATGACGAAAGAAACGCGATCGCCAGGTCCGGAATGTAGAACAAGAATCCGGCGACACAGGCGATCGTCAGATAGCCGTTTTGGGTGGGCCCATAGGTCAGCATTCCCACACCACCGCCCAAGACCGCTCCGACGCATAGCAGCAGCATCTTCGACGCGAGATAAATCTGCTGCGCGTTCGGCAAATTGTATCCGGCTGTCGCCAGGCGCACGCGAAGCTCGTTGCTTTCCAACTCCGATTTTGGCTGCAAGGCTTTGGAGAGCGTTGGTGCCGCCCTTTCGAGCAACGTCATTCCGTTTTTGTTTTTCCCTTTGGCGCGTTCACGCAAAGTCGGATCTCGCAATTCTTCCAAGCGTTCGATGGCGCGAGACTCGTCCTTTGCGAACAGATTCATGACGGCCCAGACACCCCCAGCGAAGGCAACAAAGATGATCCAGGGCAGCAACATGGTGATCGTCATAATGACCTCGAACTCACTTGCGAAAAGAATTTTCCAAATCCGCCATCAACAAATCGGGCTGTGACTGCGATTCCACGAACGATCAAACCTTGATATCGATGATCTTCTTGATGACGAACGCGCCAACGATCTGCATGAGAATGGCAAAGCCAATCATCTTCTTGCCGAACTCATTGCTGAACAGCAGCATCACATAGTCACGGTTGATGAAATACACCGCGATAAACAATCCGATCGGCAGGGCCATCAGGACGGCACCGCTCAACCGACCTTCACCCGTGAGCGCTTGAACCATCCCAAGGATCTTGAATCGTTCGCGAACCACATCGCAGATCTTGTCAATGATTTCCGCGAGGTCACCACCGGTCTGTCGCTGGATGGAAACAGCCGTCACGAAGAACTTCAGATCGAGATTCGGCATTCTCTTCTGCATGTTCTTCAACGCCGTTTCAATCGGAATCCCCAGGTTTTGCTCTTCGTAGGCCCGCATGAATTCAACGGAGATGGGTGCCGACATTTCTTCCGCCACCATATGCAACCCGGCATTCAGGCTGTGCCCCGAGCGCAGTGCACGTGCGATCAATCCGAGTGCGTCGGGAATCTGCTTACCAAATTTGGCAAAACGACGACTGCGGCGAAAGACCAACCACAGAATCGGTAGCGGGCCCGTCATCAAGGCAAACACCGGCAGCAATGGAGTGGGCATCTGGGTTACAAATCCCAGAATAGGCCCCAAGAGCCCGCAGCCGACACAGAGCAGGACGAGAGCCTGCATATCGATGGGCGAATTGGCCTGTTCCAGGAAGGATCCCCAGCCGCGCATTGAGCCGAAGGTCTTACCAAGGACGCTGATTGCACCCGTCCCCAGGCTCGAAAAGTCTTGCCGCATGATCCCACGCGACTTCTCGACATCGATCGTTTTGTTGCCCGCGAGAGCATCAAGACGGTCCTCGGCCTTGGTCTTGGTGAATTCCTTGGACATTGACATCAATGCTGCTGCGAGCGCTGCCGCAGCCACGAACGCAGCAATCGAGATGATCAGTACGGGGCTCATTTCAGATCTTTCCAGTTTCAGATCTTATTGGTGTCAGATCTTTTCGAGGCAAGACGATCACAACGACCGATCCAGTTCAGGTTCAGCGACCCAATGGACGTTGGGCAAACAGATTCGATGGCAATTTCACGCCAGCCGATTCCAGTCGAGGCATGAACGAGGGTCGAACCCCCGTCGCTTCAAAATGGCCGAATGCCCGTCCGGTTTCGTCGATTCCGTCCTGCTTGAACAAGAACAGATCCTGCATAACGATCTGATCCTGTTCCATGTTCAAGACCTCCGTGATATAGGTCAGACGTCGCGGCCCGCCCTGAAGTCGTTGAACCTGAATGATCAAATCCACAGCACCGGCAAATTGCTGTCGCAGGGCGCGAATTGGCAGTTCGATTCCCCCCATGGAAATCATCGTTTCCAAACGCGAAACCGCGTCACGAGGCGTGTTTGCGTGAATCGTCGTCATGGAACCTTCGTGGCCCGTATTCATTGCCTGCAACATATCCAGCGATTCGGGTCCGCGACATTCACCGATAACGATTCGATCCGGCCGCATTCGCAGGGCGTTCTTCACCAGGTCGGTCGCCGTGACGCGTCCCTTGCCTTCGATATTGGCGGGCCGTGTTTCCAATCGCAGCACATGCTCTTGCTGTAGCTGCAATTCCGCCGCATCTTCGATCGTGATGACACGATGGTCATTCTGAATGAAGCTGGACAGCGTATTCAGCAATGTCGTTTTTCCGGAACCTGTACCACCACTGATGATGATATTCAGACGCGCTTTGATCGCTCCTTCGAGAACCAGCGCGATTTCCGGAGTGAACGCGCCAAACCGCAGCAGATCTTCCAGCCCCAGCGGCTTCGAGCCAAATCGGCGAATCGTCAGCGAGGGACCATCCAGAGCCAAAGGAGGAATGATGGCGTTCACACGCGATCCATCGGGCAGACGAGCGTCCACCATCGGCGACGTTTCATCGATACGGCGCCCGATCCGTGAGACGATTCGGTCAAGAATCTGCATCAGGTGGGCGTTGTCGCGAAAGGTGACTTCTGAACGCTGAATGCGTCCATTCTTTTCGATGAAGACGTTCTTGGGGCCGTTGATCATGATATCCGCCACCCCCTGCTCTTTGAGCAGGATTTCGAGCGGACCATATCCGAATGTCTCGTCAAGAACTTCTTCGATCAATCGCTCGCGTTCTGAACGATTCAGCAGCGCATTCTCGGTGTCGCACAAGTGTTCAATGACAAGGCGAATTTCGCGGCGCAAAGTTTCGCCCTGAAGTTCACCCAGGCGCGAAAGGTCTAGCTTTTCGACCAGTTTGCCATGGATTAGACGTTTCAGACTGTCAAAATCCATCTCGTTGGAGGATGGACCACGACCGCGGGATGAGGAAACAGTGGGGGCTGCCATGATTCGAAAGGACTCCGTTGATCGACGTCGTAGGGAACGATGCTTCGCCGAGGAAGGGCGCAACTTGACTCATCCGAAACCTAGCTCGACTTCTCCCAGGTTGCCGAAACGAAACATACGGATTTCCAGAAATCACCACGCCGTGTTATGAGGATCATGCCGCCTGTTCCATGCAAGCGCGAAAAACCGCGCGCCAACTCGCATCGGAATGTCGCCAAAAGCGAATTCTGAATCGAACGGGCCACCGCAGGCGGAGTTGTCACCGATGTCGTCAAGACAGGCGATGCGCGAGGCAGGCATGGCAGCGCGGACAACGGCAGCGAAAACCAGCATTTTTGCCGATTTTCGCCTCCCGAAAACCTTTGCCGGACGGATCTCGCCCCGTTTTCGGATTTCTGCTATGAGTGCCGCGCGCCCCTTCCGAGGAGCGCGTCCTTGCCTGAAAGATTGCAAGCCAGCCCTATAATTCCTGTGAATCGTTACGAGTCGCCCGAACAGAGCGGAATCAATCTCTCAGTTAGTCATACTCGAAGCTATTTCAATCTCCCGCTGTCCCGGAGTATTCATTCATGTGTGGAATCGTTGGTTACGTCGGGCCGAAGCAAGCATACAGTTACCTGATCGAAGGGCTGTTCCGGCTGGAATACCGTGGCTACGACAGTGCGGGAATCGCGATTCAAGATGGCGAGCAGATTGGCATTCGAAAAAAGACCGGGCGAGTCACCGAACTGGCAGAACTCTGCCGACAGGAACCGCTGAAGGGTTCAATCGGCATCGGACACACTCGCTGGGCCACACACGGCGCGCCGAGCGATACCAATTCTCACCCGCACGTCGGTGGCAATGGCGAAGTCGTGTTGGCTCACAATGGCGTGATCGAAAACTATTCGATCCTTCGCGATCGCCTGCGTGAACTCGGCTATGTCTTTCGCACGTCTACGGACACAGAAGTCGTCGCGCATCTCGTCGCGCACCAGTTGGACGAGTCGATTCGGCTTGGTGCCAGTCCAACGGACGCCAAAACCTGCGTGCAGGCTGTGGAATCCGCCATCAAGCAAATCAAAGGGACATATGGACTTGCGGTGCTTTTCCGCGATGTACCTGATCTTCTCGTCGCGACGCGTCTGGGCAGTCCGCTGGTGGTCGGAATCGGTAAAGGAGAACACTACCTTGCCAGTGATGCCAGCCCGCTGGTCGGGAATACAGAAGAGGTCGTCTACTTGAAGGACCACGAAACGGCTGTGATCACGGCCGATTCGTTCGTGTTGCATCATCAGGATGGCAGCGAACCCGTGGTCTCGATTCATGCGCTCGCACAGACGTCACAAGACACGGACTTGGGCGAGTACGAGCACTACATGCTCAAAGAAATCTTCGAACAACCGCAAACGATCGAGAATGCCATGCGTGGTCGTCTCGATGAAGATGAAGCCACGGCCAAATTTGGCGGCCTGAATATGGATGCCCAGTCGCTACGCCGGATCGATCGCATCGTGTTGACCGCTTGCGGAACAAGCTGGCATGCGGGACTGGTCGGAGAGTACTTGATCGAGGAATTCGCACGAATTCCCGTCGAGGTTGAGTATGCGAGCGAGCTGCGATACCGCAATCCGCCGATGTCGGATCGCACGATGATTTTCGCGATCACGCAAAGTGGAGAAACGGCCGACACCCTGGCGGCGCTACGCGAATGCAAGCGAAAGGGTCATGAGACACTGGCAATCTGTAATACCGTGGGATCGACGATCGCGCGCGAAGCGAATGGCGGTATCTATCTCCACGCCGGTCCGGAAATCGGAGTCGCTTCAACCAAGGCATTTACGTCCCAGGTGACCGTATTAACACTTCTCGCGCTGTTCCTTGGGCGAATGCGACATCTGTCGTATCCCGCCGGACAGCGAATCATCGGACATCTTCGGGAGATGCCAGACAAGATTCGTCAGACGTTGAAATGCTTCGATGCCGTGAAAGAGGTCGCTCGTAAGTACTACACAGCCGAAAATTTCTTGTATCTCGGACGGCTTTACAACTTTCCTGTCGCCTTGGAAGGTGCATTGAAACTCAAGGAAATCAGCTATATCCATGCGGAAGGTTATCCTGCCGCCGAAATGAAGCACGGACCGATCGCCCTGGTCGACGAACACACCCCAAGTGTCTTCATCGCCCCTCGTTGTCAAATCTATCCGAAGGTCATGAGCAATCTGGAAGAAGTGAAAGCTCGAGGTGGTCCGGTGATCGCAATCGCCTGCGAAGGCGATGACAAAATCGCCGAACTCGCCGATGATGTCATATTCGTCCCAGACGTTGACGAGTATCTGCAACCACTTGTCGCATCAATCCCGCTGCAATTGCTGGCCTATCAGATTGCGATTCTAAGAGGTTGCAACGTCGATCGTCCCAGAAATCTGGCAAAGAGCGTCACAGTCGAGTAATTGCAGTCGCTCAAAGCGGCAGAAAACAGAACATGTGTTCACATAAAATCGAACACTGTTCACAACACGTCTTAAAGACGCCGATGGCGCGTACAGCACGAGGACCGCGAAATCCCATTTCGCTATTCTCGGCGACCAACCAGCACTGCAAGGCTTGGCAGTGCTGGAACCCCAAATGGCTGGTACTTAAACCGCCAGTGCGAAAGATTTCGACGCAGCGCGAAAGAACTTTTCACACAAGACGAGAACGGGCGACCACTCGTCTGGATCCCTGAATGCCAGATTGCTCAGTCAACAGAGACCGTACTTAACGTGTCGGTGATTTCAGGAACGAGTTCCATTCGCCGGATCGAAACACTCTCAGGAGCCTCGATTCCAAGGCGAACGCGTCCACCTTTCACTTCCAGAATTGTGACCGTGACCAGTTGGTCTCCGATCTCGATCTTCTGTTTCAGTCCTCGAGTCAGTACAAGCATCATTCCCTCCTTAGAGTAGATCCAGGTTTTCCGTCACCAGAGCCTTACTGAAGCAATTATTAAGCCCGAGTCAAGGTTTCACACGAAAAACTTGAGACATTCACCGGACTCTCCCTATATTCTCCACGAAAAATCGTCGGCGTTTCGTTGGATTCTCGATTTATCACGAAAAATTAGCGGATTTCTCCGAATTGAGTCCTGACTGTTGGACAATGTCTGCGATGTATGCAGAAGCACAGCAACTTGCAACACCGCAGCCAAAACGATGCGTTATGCAACGTCCCATTCGATCTATTCGTTCTCAATTTCGATTCCCCGATTCTCTGACAGATCAAAAGCAGTCGCTCCCGCCGAGAAACCTGCACAGACGAATACATCCCATATCACAAGTTTCAGAACGTCGACGGCCGTTCTTTCAACATCCCGACAACTAACGGGAGATGGGACGAGCATCTGCCAGCCACCCTTCTTGAGCGACTTGCGAACGTCGCGCGGAACAGTCGCGCTCTCACGACTGAATCGTCCCGTCACGAGCAACCAGAACACTGACCCAGAATTTGGCAGTCGGAATCAAGACGAGCGGACCAGCCTCGCAGGGTCAGCTCTCAAGCGCATGGGATTGCTTGAGTGTTCTGTGGTTCCAGCTGCAGGTTCAGAGTCACTGGACCATGAACTCAAACTCCGTTTGTTCTCATCGTGACAGTCGTTCAATACCTGCCAGTTGTAGAGCGACGCGAGGCCACCACGGAAGAGGTCTTTGGCGAGCATTCCAGGGATCGGTGAATGAGTCATTCGAATTTTCGAAAATGTTCCACATTTCGCACAAGGAGTTTGAGGTCGGTTCGATAGATAAGGGACAACGAGTGCATTGCGGGCCAGTAAAGCCAATTCTCGTTCACACGATCCATCTCCACAAACTGTCCTTCGGGACAGACGCCCACGAAACAACGCACTCTGTTTTCTGAGTGCATGACAACTCACTATCCCACCCAGTCGGAGCTCACTGTCATGCGAAGTTTCTTCACCGGCCACAAGAGTTTCACGAATCTGTGGTCCAACCTGACGGACATTTCGCAACAGGCACGGGATAAGCGAAACGGCATCGAACGTCGCTTTGATTTGGTAACTCCCGCATGCGTGGAAATGCTGGAAAAGCGGGAAATGCTGTCGGTAGTGGGTGTCGCATTCGCGACGGGTACCGGCATCCTGACGATTACCGGCACAACGAAAGCCGATGCCGTCACGGTCACCGCCGCCGCGGGACAGACTGACATCAAGATTAACGGTGCTCTGTACCAAACTCTTAAGACCGCAACGAGTGCGAATATCACGCAGGTTGCCTTCACCGGTGGTGGCGCTGCAGACAGCCTGGTGGTGACCGGTACAACCGGAAATCTGACGCTCGCACTGACGAACGTGGCTTCGGTCGGAGCGACAACCGCTGCTGGCAAAGATTTGACGATTACATCAAATGCCGCGTTGAACCTGACAGCCACGACGGTCGGCGGAAATTTGACCGTCACTTGCGTCGGACTGACCACCTCGGGCGTGGTTGCCGTTACAGGCACAACCAGTATCACGGCGACTCCGACAACCGACGTCTCACTCGGAACCAAAACCAGCACGTTCGGCGGGTCGGTGTATCTGTACGGCAAGAATCTCACTTTGCTCGCCACGGGCGCAGTGAATCTCAAAGGACCACAAGCCGCCGGGACCCTGACGGTTACAACCAATGGAGCCATCACCGACAGCGCTTCGGCAGCCTCGATTGTGGGCCTGTCCAAATTCACCGCAGGAGCCAACACAATCACACTGTCGCAGGCCGGATCACACTATTACGGTGGACTGAGCCTGTCGGGAACGAGCGCGACCGTCACAAATACCGGTGCGACCATTCTTGGCGTTACCACGCTGACGGGCAATCTGTCAATTACCTCCGCAACGGGTGCCGTGACAAATACCGGTAAGCTCACCGTCGGCGGCACAACGACGATTGATGCGACGGGCAACAACCTGACCCTCTCAACATCCACAAATTCGTTTACCGGTGCACTGATTCTGAAAGGTGCCAACGTTTCGGTGACAGCGACTGGCGCCGTGATCATGGGCGTATCGACTGTGACAGGTAACCTGAGCGTGAAAGCCACGGGAGCCATCACAGACAGTGGCGTTCTGACCATCACGGGAACGTCGACGTTTGACGCGGGCAAGGCGTCGGTCACACTTGCTCAGAATTCGGCCTTTACCGGTGCCATTGGATTCGTCGGTGCCAACGCGACCGCGAAGAACACCGCAGCAACGGTATTGGGCAACTCGACCCTCACGGGCAATCTGTCGCTGACATCAACAGCCGGTGCCGTAACGGATACCGGGAAACTCGTGATTGGCGGAACGACGACAATCAACTCTGGAGCTGGGAATAATCTGTCCGTCGGAACATCCGCAAGCACATTTGGTGGTGCTCTGATCCTGACCGGCAATGCGGTTACGGTCACGGCCAAAGGTGCCGTGAAGTTGGGAGCAACTACCGCTGCAGGAGCATTCTCTGTCACAGCGACCGGAGCAGTCACCAATAGCGGTACTTTGGCCATCACAGGCACCACGACAATTAGTGCTGCAAAGAATGACGTGACTCTCGGCACGGCGGCCAACGCGTTCACGGGAGCAGTGAGTGTGAACGGTGCCAACGTCGTGCTGGCAGCAACGGGTGCCGTGAACTTGGCGACAGTGACTGCAACAGGCAAATTGACGCTCACCGCCACAGGTGCCGTCACGAATTCGGGAACGTTGAAAGTCACCGGTGCCACGACCGTTTCTGCCGCTGGCAGTGCCATTACGCTGAATACAGCGGCCAACACATTTGGAGGGGCAATTGCACTGACCGGTGCCAACGTGGCATTGACCGCAACAGGAGCTGTCAATCTGGGAGTGATTACCGCAACTGGAACTCTGGGTGTGACCGCGACGGGCGCGGTCAGCAACACAGGCGCACTGACAGTCACCGGCATCACGACGATCACCGCGACTGGCAAAGATGTTTCCTTGTCTAAGACGACCAATGCCTTCACCGGCGCTCTGATTCTTACCGGTGCCAACGTCTCGGTCTACGGCACCGGGGCGATCGCTCTCAACGCGACAACGGCAACTGGCAATCTGGTTGTGATCACCACAGGCGCGATTACTGATGGTGGCGCCTGGACAGTCGGTGGAACAACGAAACTCAACGCTGGTGCCGCCGCCATTACTTTGGCAAACACGAGCTCGGCGTTTACCGGTGCGATTAGCTTGTTCGGTACGAATGCGTCACTCAAAAACTCAATTGCCACCGTGCTGGGTGCCAGCACCTTGACGGGAACCTTGAATTTGACTTCAACCGGCGGGGCCGTCACGAACAACGGAAAGCTGGCCATCACCGGCACGACCACAATTGATGCAACCGGCCAGAACCTGACCTTGGGAACCTCGTCAAATACATTCACCGGAGCAATGATCCTCAAGGGCGCCAATGTCACGGTTTCCGCGACAGGTGCCGTGAATCTCGGTGTCTCGACGGTCACTGGAAATCTAAGCGTCAAGTCGACTGGTGCCATTAGTGACAGTGGCGTGTTGACGGTGACCGGAACATCGACGTTCAACGCAACCACGGCAGCAATCACCCTTTCCCAGAACGATGTGTTCACGGGAGCGGTCTCGCTGGTTGGATCATCAGCATCAGTGAAGAACACCATCGCAACCGTACTTGGTACCGCGACGCTGACCGGGGCCTTGACAGTGACCTCGACCGCCGGAGCCGTCTCGAATACGGGTAAGTTGAGCGTCGGTGGAATCACGACCATCGACGCGACAGGCCAGAACCTGTCGCTGAGCACGGCAACGAACCTGTTCACCGGTGCGATGCTCTTGAAAGGTGCGAATGTCACGGTCAATGCCACTAGCGGAGTGAAGCTTGGTGCCTCGACGATTACCGGGAACCTCGCCCTGACCACGAAAGCCGCAATCACAGACAGCGGTGCGGTCGTGGTCACTGGCACGACAACGATCAACGCAGGCAAGAACAACGTCACGTTGACCAATGCCGGATCGGCATACACCGGCAATGTCTCGATCATCGGGAACGATGTGGCGATCACCTCGACGGCCGCCATGAACCTGGGAACGACGACCACAACGGGCAAGCTGACGATTATCTCCGGTGGTGCCGTCACCGATACGGCCGGTACACTGAAGATTGCTGGCACGTTGACGATCACCGCCAACGGTGGTGCCGCTGCAATCACGCTGACGCACGCTGGCAACTCATTCGGTGGTGCTCAGGTCCTGAGCGGTAACCCCGTTACAGTGTCCTAAGCGAAGCTCATCCAGGGATCGAGAGTCCTCCTCAGGAGTGACGGATTGGTCCAGGTGAGGAATTCCGAATCAAAGACGAACCGAGCCTCGTGGGTCATGCCTGCGGGGCTCGGCTTCATTTCCGCGTGCGGCATTCGCCGATCGGAGGAGGTTGATTGAACAACGTTTTTTGCCGCCTCGATTGTCACAACGCGACCTGTTCGTGCTTATAATCGAAGTCGTCGGCATGGCAAACGCAACAGGGCACTGGGTGTAGAGGTCAGGAAGAATCTGAAGATGAGTGTCGACACCTCGAAATCCACGGCCCTCGAATCGACACAAGACCAGGATGCGGATGCCATTCACCGGGCGCAGGAACTCAGCGGGCTGGTAGGCGACGCCCCCTCCGCTGTGCCTGGCTATCGCATTTTGAAGCCGATAGGCGAAGGGAAGTACGGATCGGTCTGGCTGGCGCGCGAGCAAAATACCGGCAAGCATGTCGCCATCAAGTTCTACACACATCGTCGCGGAGTCGATTGGTCACTCTTGGGACGTGAAGTCGAGAAACTGGCTGTCCTGTATACCTCTCGGAACATCGTTGGGTTGCTGGCGGTCGGCTGGGATCACGATCCGCCGTATTATGTGATGGAATACCTCGAAAACGGCTCGCTGGCGGCTCAGCTCGCGGCCGGTCCGATTGCAACCGCCGACGCGGTCCGCATCGGAACGCGAATTTGTCAGGCGCTGGTACACGCCCACGGTAGCGGGATTCTGCATTGCGATCTGAAGCCCGCAAATATCTTGCTCGATCATGACTTCGAACCGCGATTATGCGATTTCGGCCAGTCTCGACTGGCTGACGAACACAGCCATTCCCTGGGGACGTTGTTTTACATGGCCCCCGAGCAAGCCGACTTGAAAGCCGTTCCCGATGCGAGATGGGACGTCTATGCGCTGGGCGCCCTGTTCTACAACATGTTGACGGGCGTCCCACCCCATCGTACGAACGAGAATGAACAACGTCTGAGCGATGCCGGTACTCTGGAAGATCGGCTGACGGTCTATCGCTATCTGGTGCAAAGCGGTCCGAAACCCGCCCTGCACCGCCGCGTGTCTGGAGTTGATCAGCAACTGGCCGAAATTATCGATCGCTGCCTGGCCATCGATCCGTCAAAACGTTTTCCGAACGCGCAGGCCGTGCTTGATCGTCTGGTGGCGCGCGAGCGTTTTCGTGCCCGGCGACCTTTGATCCTGCTCGGGCTGGTCCTTCCACTTCTCTTGCTGCTTTTTCTTGTTCCGTTGGCGATGGAGGCAATGAATGACGCAGTGAACACGACACAAGAGAATCTGACGCGACGCGCGTTGGAAAGCGACGTCCTATCGGTCAACCTGCTCGCGGATAGTATCAATCGCGAGCTGGAAGATCGGCGTCACGAGTTGGAATCGCTCGCGGCATCCAAGGAATTGCGTCAAATCGTCGCCGACTACGCCACGAAACCATTGGCCGATCGAAACCCTTTGCTGCAACTTCTTGGACGGCTAAAACGGGAAAACGACGTCCGATTGACAGAACTGGGTCGGGTCAAAGATGCCAGTTGGTTTCTGCTCGACGCTTCGGGAATTCAGCGGTGGCGTGAACCGCCAAGCGAAAAGCTGGATCAGAATTTCGCCGGACGCCACTTCTTTCACGGTGGCGATTTTGACTATCCCGAGAACGAGATCCCAATCGACAATCATCCGCTTCAGAATTTGCTAATTTCAAAGCCGTTTAAATCGTCGAATTCTGAGCTATTCGTTGTCGCGCTATCGGTTCCTGTACTGGACCCACAGATCGATGAAAAGGTTATCGGCGTCTTGTGCCGGACGCTGACGCTTGGAAATCTTCTCAAAGATTATCAGCGCAGTTGGCAGCGCAACGAAGTCGATGGCGTGAATCGCAAGCTGGCCATCGTCGACGGTAGCGATCAAGACGGCAAGAAGACCTGGCAGCTTGTCGCCCACAGTTGGATGGACGATTCCAAACTTGGCAATATCTCAGAAAACGACTTCAAGAAACTGCGGCTGGAAGGAACCGTCGACGAGGATGTGATACATGACCTAGAGCAGTTGATGAAGCAATCGCGGAAGTCAGATGAAGGGACGTCACCTGAAGGTGAATTCGACCGCACACGCCAATACATCGATCCCGTTCGCGAATTCGATCCCGATGCCTATGGTGGGAAATGGCTGGCAGCGTTCAGCCGAGTGGGCTCAACAAAGTGGTTCGCCATCGTTCAAGAACGAAAAGATGCGGCTTTGCGACCCGTAGAAGAGTTGCGGGCCCGCATGCGAACTTCGGCCATTGTCGGCATCATTGTCGTCTTCGGACTGGTCGTTGGTTCATGGTGGCTGATCATTGCCTTGCTCAATGAACGGGCTCCCCGTTGGATCAGATTCTGGCGGCATCGATCCAGCGGGATCGGCACAACGACACTGTCATTGACTGCGAAGGGCAGCGACAGCGATTGAGCCCCGTTCTGACTTTGCACAACGCATCAGACAACGACCACTCATCCGTCCATGTGTATGGAACCATTGGGCAGCGGACGATGCGTCCGTGCCCCTTCGACCGATTCTGGTCCGAACTTGAGAAAAACTCTGCGGGACTCGGCGGTCACGACCAGCCCCCCCGACCGCTTCGATCGTCCGATCTGAAGTGTCACCTCATGACGCTCAAGTCGAGCGGCTTAACCGACGATCAAACAATCAGACACCAGGGATGCTCGAGTCGCCATGACACGGCAATGTGTGGCGATGGACTTTGAAAATTCAAGGATTTTTGCATGTCGCAAGGGAATCACGACCAGTTCCGGTTGGGCTTCCTGACAGCGGTTGAGGATGCCGAACGAGGTTTCGTCGGCGGTCTCCTCGTTACCAATCGCTTTGGTCGGCCACTCGAATTCCAATGTACCGCTCCGGTTAAACCGAACCGGACGCAGCAGATTCTCTATGGACCGACGCTGAAGCCCTATGTATTGGGCGAACTGATCGGCCGCACGCTGCTCGAGAAAGTCGGGGTCAAGCCGCATATGGTCCTGGTGGAATCGCCAGATCTGCTGGAACTGCGCAACTCCACATCGACCCCGATTGCCAGCCTGGTGAACGGCCCCGCCTCAGCCAAATCGAAAGGCGGCGCCGATTCAAATAGTCCGAAACTTGAGCAATCTTCGCCTCATCAACTGAAGCTGGGAAACGAGAGCATCACTCTCAGCCCGACGCACCAGGAAGATCAGAGCGAACTCGAGAAATTTGCCAAGCTCGTTCCCGGTGATGCGGATCTGCGTGAGCCCTTTGAGCGAATTCGCGAAGCGCTGACCGAAACGATTCGACTGAGTGCGGCCCGACCCGCGTAGTCACGCGTTGTCGATTCCTGCGTGTCACGTTTCCCCGTCGGCCCCATGTCGGTCAAGGATGAAATCATGGCGGACCATCACTCTGAGCAGCCTCGTACGACAACAAAACAGGGCGAAAAGTTATTGGGTGGCAGCCCCAGTGGCGTGGTCCCTGCCCCGCACTGGCGGCCACTCAAAGCAAAAGATGCTCAGGAATTGGGACAGAGCGCGGAGCTGTCGCAATCGGCCGGAGATTCGCTTGATGAACTCTTAAGCGAAGTCGCCACGACGCCCATTCCGTTGGCGATGCGTACAGAGATCCTATCATCGGGCTTGAACGTGGCTCTGCGACGCTGGCCGAAAGTCGATGCCGAAGCGCTCAATCTGCCGAAACAACCATCGCTCATGCCAACCTGGAAAGCGGCACGACAAAAGGTCATTACCTTCGGTCTGCAGTTTCCGGAAGGCGCAGCGCTGATCGCCAAAGATCCCAAGAAATCCAAATCCGCTGAAGGCGTTCCTGAGTCTGCCGCGCCCACGATCGAGGTCATGCCAGACTACGAACCGCCGACTGTGGCGTCGCTGCTCGACGGGGTGGAGCAGGCTCCGAAGCCAAAGCAGGTCACTCGTATCAAGCCGCCTGACGATGCGTTGGCTATTGAAGATCGGCTGTTCTATCTGCTGCAGCCTCCGCTTCAGTCCTGGCTGGCTGGCCAGGAAATGATCATGCCATTTGAGCCATTCTCCTATCAGTACGAAGGAATCGGCTGGCTCTTTTCCAAAAACTCGGCACTTCTTGCCGACGAAATGGGCCTTGGCAAGACGATGCAAACCATCACGGCCATTCGTCTGCTCATCCGCAGCGGCCAGGCCCGGCGCGTCTTGCTGGTTTGTCCCAAACCGTTGCTTCCGAACTGGCAGCGCGAATTCAGTACCTGGGCCGAAGAGCTTCCATTTGTGGTGGTTGAAGGCGACGGAGAGCGTCGTAAGCTGACCTGGACGATGCCGGGTGTTCCCGTGTTGATTGCGAACTATGAATCGCTGGTCCGAGATTTCGCGGCGTTTCCAGAAGGGGAATTTCCCAAGTTCGACTTGATCGTGCTCGACGAAGCCCAGCGAATCAAAAACCGGACATCCCGCACGGCCGTCACTGCCCGTGCGCTACCTCGTCGACGAAGCTGGGCGCTGACGGGAACCCCCATCGAAAACCGGCCGGAAGAACTTGGCGCCCTGTACGAATTCCTGGAAGTTGTCCCCCCGAACGCGACCCCCGATTTGCGACAATTGCAGTCCTTGTCCAAGCAATTCATCCTGCGGCGTACGAAAAATCTCGTGATGAAGGACATGCCGCCGCGACTTGACCGAGACGCATATCTCGAATTGCTGCCTGCCCAAAAGGCCGCCTACGACATGGCCGAGAAGGAAGGCGTCATTCAGTTAAATCATCTGGGCGATTCCATTTCCGTCCAGCATGTTTTCGAACTCGTCCTGCGGTTGAAACAGATCACCAATTTCGATCCCCTGACGCACGAAAGCGCCAAGCTGGACCGACTTGAAGCGGACATGGAAGAAATCGCCGCAAGCGGCGGCAAGGCAATCTTGTTCAGCCAGTGGACGAAGGTCATTGATTGGCTGGCCGAACCGATGGCCAAGTATGGTGCGCTCGTCTATCACGGCGGCGTTCCCACCAAGCAACGCGAACCGATATTGGCCAAGTTCAAAGAAGATCCCAACGCACATATTCTGCTGATGAGCTACGGTACCGGAGCCGTCGGATTGAACCTGCAGTTTGCAGGGTATGTTTTTCTGTTCGATCGCTGGTGGAATCCGGCAATTGAAGATCAGGCGATTAACCGAGCACATCGCATCGGCTGTAAGAGTCAGGTGATCGTGACCCGATTCATTTGCAAGGACACGATCGAAGAGCGAATCGATCGTGTTCTCAATGAGAAGCGAGAGCTTTTTGCCGCCGTGCTGGGCGAAGGCGATGATACGAATGTGTCACTGAGCATGAATGCGTCTGAGATCTTCGGCCTGTTTGATCTCAAGGCGCGTCAGGGCAAGGGCACACGCTCAATCGGCCCGAAACCAGCGGCCTGAGAGGAAGCCCAGGTCGCGCGGCGCAACGAGTCGTCCGCCAATGGAGTCGTTCAGATATCAGACTCCGCTGACGATGAAAATTCTTTCATCCGGAGCGCGGCAACCGACGCGATCAGCAATGCGAATGTCGCTCCGATCAGAACCGTCACGTGCAGCCAGGTTGGTTCCTCCCCCACGATGGGCAGCCCCCCCGCTTCCTGACGTCGAAGGATGTCCAGTTCGCACCATTTGGCCGCAAGCGCCCGCAGTCGATATTGAATTGTGAGCTGGTTAATGACCGCCGGAATAAAACTGACCACCAGTTCAAACAACAGCGTATAGGCAACTGCCAGGACCATGGCACGCCGTGGGAACAAAACACCCAATAGCAGATAAATTGCGGCATACGCAGGGCATGAAAGCAACACGAGGTAGAACATCGTCCAGCCGATGCGCACCCAGTCGCTTGTTCCGGAAATCCTGGCGGCAACTACCAGGCCTAAAATGGCTGGCGGAATCACCCACGTCACTGCCGCCACGTATTTTCCCAGCAAGACTGCAGTCGAACCATTTGGGCGAACGGCCAGGTAAACCCAACTTCGCCGTTCCAGCTCTGCCGAGATCGCCGGTGTCGTCCACAGCAGCGTCCCGAGCATCGAAATGAGCATGGGAACGAGCGCAAAGAGCAACCAGGCACAGAGATTTCGCCAGGCATCGCTTTCTAGATCCGTCGTGCCCGGGACTGCGTAGCGAACCAGCCCGACGATAAATATGGGAAATGCGGCAAGCACGAGCCACCACGAAAGCCGAGCCCAGGTCAGAGCTCGCTTCCACTCGAATGCAAATACCGCGATGATGTTGCCCATTATAATTCCCCTCGATGCATCTTCATCAGGGAATTGAACAAGGCCTGCAGTGACTCATCTGCCGACCGCATTTCAAAGACGTCCAGTTGCTCTTCGACGAGCCATGACGCCAACTGCTCATAGAGCGGAATCGGCCGCTGCGTTGCGATGATCAACGTATCTCCCGTGACACGAACTGAGTCCACTGATCGCTCGCGAACCATTCTGGCCCCCAATTGATGTGGGTTTGAACAGCGCATGACGATCTCACTCGGGATTCCGACCATCATCGCGTGCACGTCATCGGCCGTACCCGCGGCCAATAACCGTCCACCACAAATCAGCAAGAATGACTGCGTGATCGACTCGATCTCGTGTAACACATGGCTCGCAAACAACAGACTTTTCCCGCGGCCAATCCAGTTTTTAAGAACAATGGTCAGTTCGTGGCGACCGATCGGGTCCAGTCCATTGAACGGTTCGTCCAGAATCAGAAACTCGGGATCATGCGCAATCGCCTGAGCCAGCTTGGTTCTCTGACGCATTCCGCGTGAATAGGTCGAAATGGGGCGATACATCGAACTGTGCATACCGACCATCCCGAGCGCCGTCTTCGCGGTCGATCCAGCCTGACGTGACGTCATGCCCTGCAGTTGCTGCAGATATTTCACCCAGTCGAATCCGGTCACATCGGCATACATCCCTTCGCCGCCGGGGCAGTATCCCAGTCGTTTGAAGAGTTGGGAATTGTTGCGTGGCGAATGACCATCGACACGGACGCTACCCAGCGTCGGCGACAGTTGCCCGGTAATCAGATTCAGTAACGTCGATTTCCCCGATCCGTTGGGACCGAGCAATCCGTACGCCCCCGGCTCAAGCGTCAATGTAAAATCATTGACGCCGATCACCTTTCCGTACAACTTTGTCACATTCTTGAGTTCAATCATCGAGATCGACGCTCGCAATTCAACATCACGTGATTCCGGTCAATAATAATGAATCTTTAGTGGCGCGTTACTAAACACGCATTGGAGCCGAGATTCGACGGAACAGAATCACCAGCGATCCCGTCGTGAGCACAACCAGAATCACGATTGACCAGACAACGTCAGACAGATCCGAGAACCCGAAGACCCAATTCTGGACACGGCCGAGTGTGTGATAGAGAGACAAGTGCGTCCACGCCGATTCCACCGGTTCCACAATCTGATTCCGATCGTGAAACCGACTCTGTGAATTAAACGACTGTGCCGAAGTCACGGCGCTGTACGTAAACCAGCCAAGAATCCAGACGGCAAACCAGGCAAACCCCGCAATCCGACTCTCTTGCGTCAGCGAAGACAGCCCCAGGGCGAGCGCCGACGTCGGCAGCATGAGCACGAACGACGCCGCGGCGATTCGAAGAGGAAAGTCCCATGTCGCCGCGATAACATCCAGACTGGGCGACAGTAAGATTCCCATGACATACAGCACAAGAGCCGGAATCGCAGAAATCATTGCTAAATACGCCCACAGTCCCGCCAATTTGCCGATGACATATTCAGTACGCGTCAACGGACGCGAAAAGTAGATTAGGAATGCACGAGATCGGATGTCCTGCGAAATGAGCGGCGGCGCAATCAAGCCAACCATTAACACCATTAGAAATGCTTGAGGGTAACGAAAAAACGACTTCAGCAGCCAGCCCCATGCCAAATGCCGCTGGCCAGCCATGTCGTCAATGCGCAGCGCAGCAATCAACTCTTCCATGACTGGCGTCCGCGGCAGTCCGCGCGTCAGCGGCACGACGATCGCGCGCCACTCGGGATAGTTCGACGCCTGCTCCCACAAGAACAGTCCCGTCCCAAACCAAAGCGTGGGCAGCCACGCAAAAAACAGAATCCGTTTTAGCCAGGTGTTCTGCCAAGAGCGGCGGATCACCACGAGTGCAATGACCAGCCAGCGCGTCCATCCTGATGCCAACTGCCCCGACCAACCGCGATATCCAAGATTGTGAATGCCCTGCCCTTTCAGGCGACGGGCACCGTCGTCGAGTTGTCCCGATCGTAACACCGACGGAGAGACGTCATTCATCGAGAGCCTCCTCACGGACGGCGTTCACAAAAATCTCTTCGAGAGAATTGCGAGCGGGTGTTAGCGATCGAATACTCACATGGCATTTTTCCGCGGCGAGCCAAACGAGTCGAGCCAATTCGTCGGGTGGCCCCTTCAAGGCGATGATCCCGGTCGACAACACTTCGACGGGAATTCCATGACTGTGCAAATGCGCGACGAATGACTCGGACGAACCAAGCAACCGGACGTGCAGCGACGGTGACGAGGGACGACTCAATTCCGCAAGATCTTCCGCGACTTGAACGCGGCCGCGTGCGAGAATCACCACGGAATCGCTGATCGATTGCACGTCCGGCAGAATGTGAGTGCAAAGCAGTACCGCTTTATGATGCTCCCGCGCCATCACACGAATTCGATTCAACATCGCCTGACGCTCTTCAGGATCTAAACCGGACGTCGGTTCGTCCAGAATCAGAACGGGGGGATCGTGTACGAGTGCTTGTGCAAATCGAAGCTTTTGCCGCATCCCCGTCGAATAGGTTTCAACCGTCCGGTAACGCTCTTGAGCCACACCGCAGAAGTCCAGGATTTCGTGCGCGCGGCGAAGCCCCTCGACGGCGGGAAATTTCGCAAGTTGGGCCACAAATTGGACAGACTCCACTCCTGTCATTCCATGCAGATAGCAATCGTCTTCGGGCATGTAGCCGACTTGTTCGCGAATTTCACGCGATTGTCGCCCCAACTCGAACTCCAAAAGACGTCCCCGTCCACTGGTCATTCGAACGAGTCCCAACAAGACCTTAATCAACGTCGATTTGCCCGCTCCGTTGGGCCCCAGCAATCCCGTCACGCCCGATCGAATCTGAAGCGAAACGTGATCCAGCGCCCGGAATCGACCGTAATCTTTGGTGACGTCAACGAGTTCAATCAGGTTGGTCATGTCAGAGAAGTCAGCTCAATCTTGATGTCTGATCAACCGCAAGAATCGATCATCCTGGCGCGTGAACGGTGCGAATGCAATCGACTCACCCTTTCGACGATCTCACCCGCAGCCTGGATTGCCTGGATGCCACTCCATCCGAATCCCAAACCGGTACCGTGGCATCCCGTTGGTCGTCAACGCTCCTGCCCACAAATACCGTCTTGACAACTGTCGTTCAAACAGACATTATCAACGAACGCACCGGCCGGTGGTGCAATCAAATTCTATCCTGACGGAATTGCGCGAGCATTATGCTTTCGACAACTGAAACCCAAGCCAATTCTGGGGTGCATCGCGAATCCGCGCTGCAATTTGTGGTTTACTTGCTGCTGCTTGCGGGCGCGGTGGGTTCATTTCTCTTGATTCAGCACTTTGGACAAACATTGTCTGCACCGGACGCTGTCGACGCCGAAGCCGCTCCCAAAGTGGGAAAGGCCCCTGGGGTCGATGTGGTGTTGCACGTGCTGGCCACGCTTGCCGCCATCATCGCGGTCGGAAACCTTTTCGCCTGGGGATTTCGAAAAATTGGGCAGCCGGCCGTGATTGGCGAGGTTGTCGCAGGAATCGCGTTGGGGCCCTCGTTATTGGGATCGATTTCACCCGAACTGCTGCACGTCCTGATCCCCGGCCCGAACGTCGATCCCCAGGGAATGGTACTTTCCTCGCTGAAGACAATCGCGCAGCTTGGCGTGATCCTTTACATGTTTATCGTGGGGTTGGAACTGAACACCCACAAAGTGGGGCGTCACGCTCGTGCGGCCATCGCCGTCTCGCACGCGAGCATCGTGGTACCATTCGTCCTGGGTGCCGTCTTGTCACTTTGGCTGTATCCGAGGTTGTCAACGAGCAACGTGCCGTTCACAAGTTTTGCGCTATTCCTGGGTGTGGCCATGTCCATCACCGCGTTTCCGGTGCTCGCCCGCATTCTGACAGATCAACGCCTGGAACGCACGGATTTGGGCGTTGTGGCATTGAGCTGCGCAGCGACCGACGATGTAACCGCATGGTGCCTGCTGGCATTTGTCGTCGGCGTGGCACAATCGCAAATCAGTAGCGCGGTCATGGTCGCCATCTGGACGTTTGTCTTCATCGCTGCCATGTTTTTCGTGGTTCGGCCGCTGGCGATCAAGTGGATCAACTGGGCCGAACCGCGCGGCTATGATCGTCAGGCGACACCGATCTTGTTTATCGCGTTGCTTTGCTCGTCTCTTGTCACAGAAGCCATCGGCATCCATGCCGTCTTCGGTGCGTTTCTGTTAGGAGCCGTCATCCCGCACGATTCGCGTGTCGCTCAAGAATTGAGCCGCAAACTGATCGATGTGGTGACAACACTGCTGCTGCCCGCATTTTTTGCCGTGACGGGAATGAACACTCGCATCGGTCTGGTGAGCGGCATGGAAAGTTGGCTGATCTGTGGGGCCATCATCCTGGTTGCGACGATGGGCAAATGTGGCGGCACGATCGCGGCATCACGCTTCGTGGGACTCGACTGGTCGATGTCGACCGCGCTGGGAGTGCTCATGAACACGCGTGGGCTGATGGAACTGATCGTGTTGAACATCGGCCTGTCGCTGGGCGTGATCTCGCCGAAGCTGTTCGCGATGATGGTCATCATGGCCGTCGTCACCACCGTAGCAACCGCACCGATCTTGAAACTGCTGATAAAGCGTATTCAGCCCGAACTCGCGGCCTGAGTTCGCCCCCTAGGCAGCCGCGCGAGCTCCCCACTTGATCCGTCAACGCCCACAATGCAACTGCCCTCGCAAATCATCCCGAAGCGAGGTGGTCGAGCAAAGTCAGAGCGACTCAAAAAAAAACGTGACCTCCGATTCTCTGTGGTGTGTCTCTTTGTTCGGAAAACAAGAAACTGACCACGGAGATCCGGAGATCACGGAAAAGGACAATTCCACGCACTACTCTGCGAGTGCCTTGCCGAAGTCAGCAACCAGATCATCCGGATGCTCAATTCCGACCGAGACCCGCAAGGTCGAATCGGTAATACCGGCTTCGCGTCGAGCGGCTTCATTCATCGAAGCGTGGCTCATGCTATCAGGATATTCAATCAGCGATTCAACGCCGCCCAGCGATTCGGCCAGTTGGAACAATGTCAATTTCTTGAGAAGCTTTTCCACTGCGGGACGGCCGCCTTTCAGCTCAAAACTCAGCATCGCACCAAATCCAGATTGCTGACGCTTGGCCAAATCATGCTGTGGATGATCGGGCAAACCTGGATAGTACACGTGGCTAACGCGATCATGTGAATCCAGGAACTTCGCCAGCGCCATGGCGCCTCGTTGATGAGCTTCCATTCGCGGGCCCAACGTCTTGACGCCGCGCAGAACCAGCCAGGCATCAAACGGTGAACAAGCCAGCCCCAACGCATTCACGACATAGCTGATGCGGTCCGCATGTTCCTTCTTATTCGTGACCACGCAACCGCCGACAACGTCCGAATGTCCGTTCAAATACTTCGTCGTCGAGTGCACAACGATATCGACGCCATGCTCGAACGGCCGCTGCAAATAGGGAGACAAGAACGTGTTGTCGGCAATCGTAATGGCCCCACCGGCCTTCGCAATTTTGCAAATTGCGGCCATATCAACGATATTCAGCAAGGGATTGCTGGGCGTTTCGATCCAGACACACTTGGTTTTCGGCGTCATGGCTTTCCGGACGTTTTCCGGATCGCTCATCCGCACGAAAACGAAATCGATTCCCATCTGGCGAAACAGGGAATCGAACAGGCGATAGGTACCGCCGTAGATGTCGTGACCGGCAATGATCTGATCGCCAGGCTGGAATAGATGCATCGTGGCGGTGATCGCCGACATCCCGGTGCAGGTCGCCCGAGAATCGATTCCCCCTTCGAGCGCGGTTAAATTTTCTTCGAGAGCACGTCGCGTGGGATTGCCGCTGCGCGTGTAGTCGAATCCGCGGTGGGTCTGGAGATCATCCCAGCGAAACGTCGACGAAGGATAAATGGGTGTTGTGGCACTGTTGAACGTCCCGTCTTTGTCGACGCCAGTATGCACACACCGAGTCTCGAACTGCATGGAAACCGTCCTTTGCGGAAATAACCGGAAACTTTCGGAGCAACATGTTAAGGGGGAGGACCATCCCCCGACAATCGAGTCGAAGTCCTGACAAGAAATCTGGTCGGCGGCAGCGTATTGAACGGCCATGAGACACGACTCACCTCCGCAGACACGCATCAGGCCGAGTTGATTCAACTAGTCGAGCTTGTGTTCATTCATCCAGCGCAGGTACTGACGGGCACATTCATCCAGGTTTTCGAGAGAGCCGCCCCCGCGAAGCGGCGAGCACATCTCGTAGCTTGCGACGCCATTGAAACCACCGTCGTGCAAACCACGGAAAAAGCGCGCGTAGTCGATACACCCTGCTCCAAAGGGGACTGCTCGCATGTATTCGGGGGCCGCGGGCTGATAATTCACATGCGCGGGGCAGTATCGAAACCGGGGCAATCGCACGTAGTCCGCATTCGTCGTAATGACTGTGTGGGGTGCCGCAATCCGGGCGGCTTCGTAGAGGTCTTCACCCCGTAAGGCTGGTGACCAGGCGTCGAATCCCAGGCGGCAATTCGACCGATCAATATCCTGCAGCAGTTCCAAAAGTGCGGTCGTGTGGACGGCCAGATCGTGATGATTTTGAACTGCGATTGTCACGCCGAATGACTGCGCTCGATCCGCCATTTCTTGTATCGCTGTGACAGTCCGCTGCCAAAGCCCTTGAAACGGCAACTGATCGGATTCGTACGCCGTGAAGACGCGCACGACGTTCGCCCCCAGCCTTGCCCCGATTCGGCAAAGCGATTCGACGTAGGCAATCTGCATTTCGAGAAATGGCACTTCGACGGCGCCCGCGTGCCCAAGATCGATGTACGCCGCGATAACGGGACAGGCAACGCCTGCGTTGTCGAGAGTCTCCACAAGCAGTTCCAGTTGGCGCTCATCCGTGTCCAAGATTGAAAGCTGTGGCCGTTTTCCTGCCAGCATGACGTTGGAATACCCCAACTGAGCGGCCCGACGGATGAACTGAGGCAGATCCAGCGACGCCTGCCCCCAGAATCCGGCATAGCTGACGGAAAAAAGACAGTGCTGCATGGATGCTCCGTGATCTTCAAGCAGATTGTGATTGATCCGCCGCAGTGGTTGCGGCGTCTGCGGGACCACCGCCCAGCAGTCCGTTGAAGTAAGGGGGACAGGCACCTCGGCATTCACGATGCCATGGCGTTTTTTAATCTGATCGGAGCCAGCCCCCGTTTCTTCAACGGCCTGCTAACCCCGCGATGACCTTGATTAAAACAGAACGCGAAACCACCACGCTAGCAGAGATCATCGATTTCACACAAACGAATCCGCTCCCGCAATCCAGATGTCTTTTATCACATCCGGTGAGCCGCACCCTCGTGAAGATCGACTCCGCTTCCGATGCGAGATCATGACGACTGCTGCGATCGTCGAACTACGACACCAGAGGCCTCGTTTGGTTCGCACGAGCTCGAACGTCAAGGTATTATTCCCCGACGTCAATCGCATTCCTTCAGGAGTCCGCAATGTCCTTGTCTCGTCGCTATCTGCTTCGTTCTGCGTTCGCCGCCGGTGCGGGCGGCTCGTCGGCCGGTGTCATCCAGCCTTCGACCAGCCTGAACATCGAGCCGCTTCAACTGCGAGGCCGGATCAAGCATTCGGTCGTTTTCTGGTGCTTTAACGTTGGCGGGGATCAATGGGACATCGAAAAAACCTGTGAGATTTCCAAACGTCTGGGGTGCGTCTCAGTCGAGATTTGCGGCCCTGAAACATGGGGCGTCTTGAAAAAACACGGAATGACCTGTGCCATCGCTCCGAATGGGATGCCGGGTGCTCCGTTTATGAAGGGGTTCAACAACCCCCGTTATCATGACGAAGTCATCGCCACAACCAGCAAGATGATCGACGACTGCGCCGCGGCAAATGTGCCGAACGTCATCGCCTTTACCGGCTACAAGTGGCGAGACGCCGAAGATCCGACCAGCGGGGAAATCTCGCTGGAAGAAGGTGCAAAGAACTGTGTCGACGGATTGAAAAAAATCGCCGCCTACGCAGAAAAGAAGGGCGTGACCATCTGCCTCGAACATCTTAACACGCGCGACGGTTCACACCCCATGAAGGGTCATCCCGGCTATCAGGGTGACGATATTGATTACGTCTGCGATATTGCACGCAAAGTTGGTTCGCCGCGTGTCAAAGTTCTGTTTGACATTTATCACGTGCAGATCATGAATGGCGACGTCATTCGCCGACTCGAGCAATGCAAGGATGTGATCGGTCATATCCATACTGCCGGTAACCCGGGCCGTGCCGAACTCGATGACAAACAGGAAATCAACTTTCCCCCTATCATGCGGAAGATCCTGGAGATCGGTTACGACGGCTACGTCGGACACGAATTCATTCCGACCCGTGATCCGGTCGAAGGGCTGCGAGAGGCCATCTTGTTGTGTGACGTCTAATGGGCGAATCACCGTGACTCGGACCGGGCCACTGTCAGGCCCGAGTCATGGCGCCGTTCCGTGAAGCTTCGTCAGCAGATTGATTGTTCGGAATCAAGGTGGTGTGGGAGGGGTGCCGCCGCGAGACGGCTCGCTCTCCTGATTTATTGCTGAAGCAATAACGAAAAAAGCCGCCAATGGCCCAGGGCGAGCCACCGGCGGCGTAAATCGTCTGGGGGGGAGACGATTGGGGGGATCCGAGACTCTCACGCGTTGGTGAGAATCCTCTATTCAATTAAGTGTCCCTGATCGCAGCGAACATTCGATTACGGCGAGACGGACAGGTCGTTGACCTTGTCGGTCAGCTTGTCGATCTTGTTGATCGCGACACCGCTTAGCACGGCCGCGGCAATCACACCGGCGGTCAGGATGACGAGCGTGGGATCGATTCCACCGAACTGTCCGCGAGCACCATTTTCACCCATGACCAGCAGTGCATGCTGGTGCTTGGCCGACGGCGGAGCCGATTTTTCAGTCCAGACACGGAAAACACCTTCCGTGTTTCCGGAGCTTGGATAGTAGACCCCATCCTTCAAATTCTTGAAAGTATAGACGCCCGCCTTGTTCGTGATCGTCGTACCGACAACCTTGTTGTTCTCTTTCAGCGTCACCTTCGTGCCTTCGATCGCTTTTCCCGAATGATCGCAGACACGCCCAGTGAGGGTGCCACCTTCACTCAGCACGATTTCTGGAATCCGGTTATTCACCTGCGACTGCTTTGCAATCGGCTTCGCGGGCGACGATTCGGCCAACAGTTGTCCCTGAGGGATCATCATTCCGAGCGTGGCCAAGCTGACCGCAGCGCCCTTCACAAAATGCAGCCCGAACATGTGTTCCTCCTTGAACTTCAGTTGCAAAAATTGAACGACACTTCCCTGGTTGCGGAAGGGACCGCGCGAGACCGTGATGTTCGTATGGGATTCGGTGAGAAGTGCTACCAGATTCACTGGCGGACGTGACGCGGCGGAGTATATCCATGGTCACTTTTGGGTCAATTGGAATCAGTCAGACTCATCCACCTCTGCTCGCTTTTTGTCGAATTCTCGCAATTGCCGAGTCAAAACCGGCAGGAATTGCGCAGTTGGCGGTCTGTCTACCGCTGAGGAGAGCGGAAAGACACATCGGCCCCGCCTTTCCGGACGGCCGTCCTGCTTCCAGAGAACAGACATCGAACCTATAATCAAAGTTTCGCGTCTTACGGCGGATTTCGTATTGAATGACTCGCGCTGCCTGGTCAGCAAATCTGGCACGACGCCTGAACGACACTTGCAAGGATCGAATACGTGCTTCGGACTCATACCTGCGGCGAATTGCGAACGGCTCACGTCGGAAATTCTGTGACCCTGTGCGGGTGGGTCGACACCTACCGTGATTTCGGTGGACTCGTCTTTATCGATCTTCGCGATCGCTATGGAATCACGCAGGTCGTGTTCAGCCCGTCCCATGCCGAAATGCATGCGGTCGCACGCACACTGCGTAACGAAGACGTCATTCAAGTGACGGGTGAAGTTGTCTCACGTCCCGCCGATATGCAGAATTTGAAGCTGGAAACAGGCGAAATCGATGTTAAGGGCCGGCAACTTGATGTCCTGAACAAGAGCAAGACACCCCCGTTTTTCCCCACGCAGCCTGACCTGCCAAACGAAGAGCTGCGTTTGAAATACCGTTTCGTCGATCTGCGTCGTCCCGCCGTGCAACAGGCACTCATTCTGCGACATAAGCTCTCGAAGGCAACGCGCGACTACTTCGATGGATTGCAGTTCCTGGAAATCGAAACCCCCATGCTGGGACGCAGCACGCCCGAAGGTGCACGCGACTATCTCGTTCCCAGCCGCGTCCACGAAGGCTGTTTTTATGCCCTGCCACAGTCCCCACAGATCTACAAGCAGATCCTGATGGTCGCGGGCTACGATCGTTACTTCCAACTCGCAAAGTGTTTCCGTGACGAAGACTTACGTGCGGATCGCCAACCAGAATTCACTCAAATCGATGTCGAAATGGCATTCGTTGGCCAAGAGGATATCCTGACAACGATCGATGGCCTGATGGCAACGCTTGTGAAAACCTTGCGGGGAACTGAGCTGCAACTGCCATTGCCACGCCTGACGCACCGCGATGTCATGGAACGTTACGGCAGCGACAAACCGGATCTACGGTTCGGAATGGAACTGACCGACTTGGGAGAAATCGCGAAAGCCTGCGATTTTGGCGTGTTTAAATCGACGATCGAAAATGGTGGACGCGTACGCGGGATCCGAGTGCCCCAGGCCGCGGAAAAATACAGTCGGAAGCAAATTGACGAGCTGACCGAGTTCGTCAAACAGTACGGCGCCAAGGGTTTGGCTTTTTTCCGCGTGAAAGACGGAGAACTCGATTCTCCCATTGCGAAGTTTTTGAGTGCTGAACACCAGAAAGCCCTGATTGCCAAACTGAACGCAGTACCGGGCGATCTGATCTTTTGCGTTGCCGACACCTTCAAAGTCAGTTGTGCGGCACTCTCGGCGCTGCGATTGCGAATGGGGCGCGAGCTCAATCTCTACGATCCCCAAGAACTGAAAATTGCCTGGGTCATCGATTTCCCCATGTTTCAGTGGAACGACGAGGAAAAACGATGGGATGCGGAACACCATCCGTTCTGTCAGCCCGTAGACGAAGACATTCCATTCCTGGAATCAGACCCAGGCAAAGTGCGTGCACAGTCCTACGATTTGGTTTGTAACGGTTATGAAGCCGCCAGCGGCAGCGTTCGTATTCATGACCCCTCGGTCCAGCAAAAAATCTTCAACTTGCTGGGAATCACGAATGAAGAAGCCGAGGCCCGATTCGGATTCTTGCTGGAAGCACTGCGATACGGTGCCCCGCCGCACGCCGGCGTTGCCCTCGGACTCGATCGCTGGGTCATGCTGTTCCTGGCTTCGGACAACATCCGCGACGTCATCGCTTTCCCAAAAACGCAAAAGGCGGGCGACATGCTGACGGGCGCTCCGGCCACCGTCGACCTGAAGCAGCTGCGAGACTTGCACATCAAGGTGGATGTCCCCGCACCCAAGAAGTAGTTCGTCAAGTTCTGGCGAATTTGGGCTCAAGGCCCCAATTTGCCCTGGAAAACCGAGCCGCTGCCCCGGATCTCGTGGGCAGCGGCGGCGGCCATACGCCTCGTCGGCCCTCGTGGCATGGCACATTCATGCTGACAGGCTCGTTAGCACTCGCTATGGCCGCATCGGTCTGCTCGCAACAAACGCCATCGATGAGTCGCTCCAGTACCAATCCTTAACCTGGACACTAAGCAAGTACTCACTTGATTTCGTGAGCACTAGAACGCCCGGCCGTCGCCTGCCCGCCTTCTTCGTTCAGTCGCGGAGAGCGGGAGGTGACGACGCGAATTCCCCTTGGTTTCCAGCCTCCGCTTGGATGAGCCCATGTGGGGAGGCACTTTGCGGAGCCAATTCCTACGATTTCAACACGTCCTTTACGGTGCATGTCGTATCGATCGTGACGGTGAAGTGCCCCTACACACTGAAAAGAGTGGGTTCCTGCCACGAGATTGGTATAATCAATGTCGAAGGTGGCTCGCCTTAAGACCTCACGAAATGCCAGATTTACGTGCTTCTCGTATGGTAACGGACGTCATGATTGTAGCGGCAATTTGATGGTGGGATTTGCGGCATGAACGGTTCGACCGTTACAGCAGGCATCTCCCGAATCAGCACAGTTCCCGGACTATTCGCTACCAGTCGCGGACCCCGCGAACAATTCGCGTAAGCTGTAATTTTCGCGCTGTCGAGTTCTTCCCAAGTGAGTCAGGATGACGATGACTGGTGCTGTCGAAAACCGTCAATCGGCGATGAATCACCGCATGGACATGTCAGCACTCTGCCAATGATGGCAAGTTTTCCAAAGAAGCGAAGCTGAGGAAAGCTGACAGAGATTGCGAAGCGTCAGGAAATCTAAGAGTCCACAACTGGGAGAAGCGTTCACAGCGTCGAAAGGATGCGGTGGATGCACTGTTAAGGAGAAACGCAAATGCTCGTTCTTTCACGACAGCGCGATGAAAGCATCTTCATCGGCGACAACATCAAAATCACCGTTGTCGATATTCGTGGTGACAAAGTCCGACTGGGAATCGAAGCTCCCACGGAAATCCCCGTTCATCGACAAGAAGTGTATGAAGCGATTCAACGTGAGAATCAGAGAAAGACCGAAGAAGCCGCAAAATGATTGAAGGGACTCAAGTAGTTCCTCCCGTCGGCTGGACTCCTCAGAGGCTTTGCACGGTTTCAGGCTTCGCAGACGACCCGGATTTCGCGAACCGCGAACGATCAACAATCTGGCGTCACAAATAAAATCAGCCGGGCCAAGATGGTCCGGCTGATTTTATTTTCATTCATCTCACCCGATTCACATGGCATCGCCACCGGGCTTGTCCCACGGAATTCGACAGATTTGTCGATTCGGGGGAATTATCTCTCGCGCTCGAACCGGCCGATTGAGGGGTCGCCATTCAGAACGGACAACCCCTGATCGGACGTCGTCAAACTCAGTTCTTTGGTGCTTCGTCGGCCTTGGGCTCTTCTGCTTTCGGAGCGTCAATCTTGGGCTCTTCCGCCTTCGGAGCGGCTTCAGCGGGCTTTTCAGGAGCCTTCGGTGTTTCAGGCGTGCCAGCGGATGGAGCGGCAGGCACTTCTGCACCGCCACCTGTCGTGGAACCAGCCCCCGCTGCCGCCTTTGGAGCTGGCTTCGTGCCACCCTTCGGAGCGTCGCAACCAACCATAACGGTCGACAGCCCAAACGCCATCAATAACGAACAAATCGCCTGAGTCTTGTGCATTGATTCTTCCAACCCTGATGTCCAACGTCTGCTCACGAATCATTCGGAACAGGTGAACGAACCGTCTTACGACGTTTTTGATCCTGCCGCTGACCTTTGCGGCGCTCCGACCCCCAGTGGCCGAACAGCTAACCACTATTACACTCCTTGGCGGATCGCATTGCAACCGTTCTATGGCTGATTCCGGCCTTTCGCAGGTCGCATCTGTGCCTTCGACTCGGTTGTGTCAAATCTGCTGAATCCACACACTGCAGGTGGCTATGAGGCCTTGTAATCAAAACTTTCTTCGCTTCTCCGAAATCAGGCGAACGACAATTTCGCGCCTCAGAATGCCATTCCCAGACAACCTTCTCCATCCGTATCCATCGCTATCTGACGGAGCCTTGAATGCCATTGTTCGGTTCGCATCTTTCTATCGCAGGCGGTCTCTACAAAGCCGTCGAGGCTGCCGCGGAACTCGGAATGAGTACGGTTCAAATCTTTACGCACAGCCCGTCACAGTGGTCCGTAAAGCCCGTCGCAACGGATGTTGGAAACAAAACGAGCATCAAGACGGCCGGTGACGAGCAGTCCGCACAATGGGAAGGAAAATTGCTCGCCGACGATGACATCCGACGATTTCGTGAAGCCATTGAGAGAACACAGCTTCGAAAGCCATGTGCGCATGACAGCTATTTGATCAACCTGGCGACCCCGGACGACGCCCTGTGGCAGAAATCGATCGAAGCCATCGTTGCTGAACTTCTGCGAGCCGAGTCCCTAGGACTCGATGGCGTCGTCATGCATCCGGGTAGCTTTGTGAAATCGACTGAGGAAATCGGGCAGCGTCGCATCGTCGCAGGGCTCGATGAAGCACACCGTCGAACGAAGGGCGTGCGGTGCCAGTACTGGCTCGAAACGACCGCAGGACAGGGCACCAATCTCGGCCACCGATTCGAACAGATCGCGTTCGTGCTTCGCGAAGTGAAAGAGCCCGAACGCCTGGGCACTTGTGTCGATTCCTGCCACATTTTCGCGGCAGGCTACCCGCTGCAATCGAAAGCGGAATATCAGGCCACTATGCACGAATTTGACGACACCATTGGAATCGATCGCATTCGCGCATGGCACTTGAATGACAGCAAGAAACCGCTCGGCAGCCGCGTCGATCGACACGAGCATATTGGCGAAGGATGCCTGGGGCTCGAACCGTTCCGCCACATCGTGAATGACCCCCGATTCGCAGAAATACCGATGTACCTGGAAACCGAAAAGGGCGAACGCGACGGCGTGAATCTGGATGCCATGAATCTCGCAACGCTCCGCGGACTTATGTCAAAATCATGAGTTCGACCAGGAAATGGCGAACATTCGTCCGTAGCAATGTCCACGAGCCAGCCAGCGTCGATAGTTAGTGCCACTAGACTCGCTCGGATGTCGTCACTACGCTGAAGAGGCGACTCTTTTATCTGAACACACTCTTCCGGTCACAACGGAGTTGTCACGTGTCTGACCGGGATTGAAACATTACAACTTACGGCATGGGGGAATTTCGGCAATGACGGAAACTACTGCATTTGCGCCGGGCCCACGCGGGAGCGGCGGACCGCAAACCATCCTGGTTCAAACCCAGGTCTCCAGCCCATGGCGGGGGTGGATCATCAAGATCCTGATGGCGGCACTGGTCCTGTCGATTCTGGCAAACATTGGGCTCTTTTCCGCTTACCGTCAGTACTTTTCGAATGTTGATCCGCCGCATGAACGATTTCACTCAGGCAGTGTGACATCAACGGAAAAGATCGCCATCCTGAAAATGGAATCGACGATCATGCCGCCCTACACCGAACGGCTCATCCGCCAGATTGACCATGCTGCCAAAGATAAAGAGGTCAAGGGTGTGCTACTGGTCGTTGACAGCCCCGGGGGACTCGTCGCAGACAGCCACCAGATCTATCACCGGCTCCAAAAACTCCGAAATGAAAAACCGGTCTATGTGCAGATGAAACGAATCGCGGCCTCGGGCGGATACTACATCGCCATGGGTGCGGGTCCCGATGGCATGATCTACGCCGAACCAACGACCTGGACCGGCTCGATTGGCGTCATTCTGCCGCGTTACGATTTCAGCAAACTCGCCGACACTTATGGCGTTGCTTCAGATCCCCTGAAGACCGGCAAATTCAAAGATACGCTCAATCCGTTCCGCCCGATGACGGACGACGAACGCAAATTGTGGGAAAACATCATCGATCAGTCGTACCAGAAATTCATCACGGTCATCGATGACAACCGAAAAACACTCAACCGCGATGCCGTCACGGCGCTCGCCACCGGCCAGATCTACACTGCCGATGATGCCAAACAGAATATGCTGATTGATGAAATCGGCTTTGAAGAAGATTCGCTCGCGGCGTTGAAAGAGAAGATCGGCGTGAAAAACCCGCGAGTCGTCAACTACGAAACTCCCACGTCGCTCATGGATATCGTGTTGGGAAATTCGAAAGCACAGGTCACGGGCGATCCATGGAAATCATTCATCGAATCGACCGTGCCACGTGCGATGTACTACTGCTCCTGGCTGCCTGTGATGCCGTGAGCGAGTTTTCAGACAGACTCTTCAAGCTTCACACCTGAAACCACACACCCAAGCCACCCCTCGCTCCCAAGCTCCCGCTTGGGAGCGACTCTTGCGCTCTTGTTTTTTGCCCTGGCGGAAGGCGGCTTTGTGACATTTCTGGATGTGAAAAAGCTTTCCCAAGCCGATGCTTGGGAAAGCGGAAAATGTGTCAGAACAGAGTGTCAGAGGGACTAGCGTACCGACGACAGTTCCTTGATCCAAACATTGCGGAATTCAACGGGATCACTGTGCCCGGCGAAACCGAAGTAACCTTGTGTGCGATCTTTGCCAGGATGGGGCGAGTTCGCCATGTAGTCGGTGATCTTGCTGAGATCTGTATCCAGGATCACGCTGCCGTTCAGTTCGACCTTGATCGTTGACCCGACGACGGTGACTTCCTGGTAATTCCACTCACCTGCGGGGCGTCCGTATCCACGGGCAGCGGCTGCCATGCCGTATGCCGATCCGTGATACTGGCGCGCATCCAATTTGGCATACTTTGGATCTTCATTGTCCAAGACCTGCAGCTCGCACATTCCGACGTAAGCGGTATCGCCTTCGCCTGGATAGCGAATCGCCAGACCATTGTTTCCACCGGCTGGAACTTTGTATTCGAGTCGAACAATGAAATCACCGTACTGATTAAGTGTACGCAACACGCCGCCCTTGTTCGGCTTGCAGCGAATCACGCCGTCGGCAACTTCGTAATTGTCCGTCGCGCCCGCCCAGCCAGTCAACGATTTACCGTCAAACAACGAGGTGAATCCGTCATGGGCGAGAAGGGAATTGGCTTCGGCCGCAGGAATCTCGCGGACAAACACGTTCTTCCAGCGAATTTCTCCACCGTGCGTCTGCAATTGAATTGGACCGCGAGCGATCAAAGGCACCTTGCGGTCCTTGTCGAAAAAGTTCTCGAGAATCGCATTGTCGACGACAAGCTTCCCGTTCAAAAATACTGTTGTCCGGGCACCGATTTGGCGGATACGGAACGAATTCCATTCGCCAAAAGGACGGTCCGCCAGCACCAACGGATCTTTACCTGGCTTTCCGGCCGAATTGTTCCACAATCCGCCTGATCCCTTGTCGGAACCAATGCTGAATTTGGACGGATCCTTGTAGTCCCAAATTTGGACCTGGGGGGTGCCCTTCAGATAGATCCCGCTGTCTGCCAGTGCGACGGTCTTGTAGTCGATCAGCAATTCATAGTTGCCGAAATCCTCATCCGTCGTCAGATAAAGCCCGTGGCCATCATTGACAAGATCCGGCCCCTGAACAGACCAATGTTGTTGGATGTCCGCCAAACTCTTCTGGCGCATCTCATTACGCTGCTCAGGAGTCAATTCGGCAATCTTTCGCGGATCTTCCGTGCTGACACCATGCCAGCCGCTCAGATCTTTTCCATTGAAGAGCGGGCGAAACCCCGCGGGTGGAACATTGTCAGCAGCCAGGCTGACGCCTGCCAGTGAGATGAAAACCAAGAGTCCACTGCACGTCCTACGAGTCCACACGGCAAAGCTCCTACGTGTCGAGAAAGCACAAACCCTTCGCCCACAAAGGGCTGCAACGTCAAGGTATGGCGATGGGCGAAGGCCGACAGCCATCTTACCGATCAATGTTCGGCGATGCCACGAAGCACATTGGTGAGCACGACACCCCATTCGACTGGCGAAACCGTGGCATTGAAGCCAAGTTTCCTGCTGCGACGCCACACGAGTGTGTGCAAGCCGCCGAAATCACCGCTCCCATCGTTTCGTCCCCGATTAAGAGCGTAAGCTGATCTCGCCCGGGTGCCGAAACGATAAACTTTGCGGCACTGCGCGATTCAGGGGTGTATTCAGTTGCCCAGAACGTTACATTTTTTAATAGATGATGAAGAGACATTCGATTCCGACTGCTCCTCTGAGTCCTCAATCGGGCCAGAAAATACGTCAATAATCCAACAAGAATCCCCAATGTGACGTCGTTTGAGAAGGGTCGATCAACCAAGATCGATGGGCGACACTGGCAACTTGGCGAGAGATTCGCCGGATGCCCTTATCGGCGGTGGATTACTGCAATTTGAAGAGTCGGTTGATTGCCATGAAAACGCAACTTGCTTCCTGCCCGCGCTGTGGGGAAATCCTCTTCGACGACACTGTCGAGTGCCACGGATGTGGTCACGTGCTGGATCAAAACGCTGTCGTTGAACAAAAGGCCGTCAAGGCGATCAAAGCGCGTCCCTTGTCGTCCGGCCCTTCGGTCGACAATGACATGGAAATCTGCCCGACGTGTGGAGAGTCCTGTCGAACTGGACTCGTTCGCTGCTGGAACTGCAGTTCTTTCATGCGTCCAGAGATCGAAGCTTCGTATCGGAAAATGCGAGAATCAAGCCGATACGAAGTCGAACATATCGACCTTCCCGTCATTGAGGCGAGCCACGTCACCGAAGAAGATTCGCTGAAACGCCGGGTGGCGACGCCGGAATCTTATCTGGCATCCAATCCCTATGCATCGCGCGACGCCGGAGGCGGCGACGATTTCGAACTCTCGGACGATACCCAGTTTGGTGAAATCGACGACGACTCGTTCGACCTGAACGATGATCTGATTTTGACCGATCAATTGCTAGATTCGGCGGAGTCTGGTGAACTAGAGACGTTCCGCCTGCAGGCCCCCTCGGTCGATAACAGCGACGCTCAAACTGAGAGTGAAGCGGCCCCTGCTGAAGGCGACGAACCTCCGATTCGTGCCGCGATCATCGACGAGGCTGCTCAAGCGGAATCGCCCGAACCCGAAGCCAACTCTGCTGACGCTGCCGAGACCTTGGCCGCCACAGAATCCCGGCACGACGAAGAACTCTTGAAGATCGCTGCGGACGAAGAACAGGACATTCAACGAGTTCGAAAATCACTGCGTTCCAAAGACTCGTTCGTCATCTATTGCCCTCAAGGCTGCCGAATTCGAGTCAAAGAGCGGCACCGGGGCATGTCTGGTAAGTGCCCTCGTTGTCAGTCCGAATTCGTGGTTCCCCGCAAACAAGCGCCGAAGAAGTCGGAGGCTGATTCGGAAAGCGCCTTGCCGGTGGTTGCCAGCCGCTACAAAACATGGATGACCGATATTCGATTGCATACCGTTGACCCCACGAAGCTGCGAATTAAAGTCGACAGCCTGCTCAATGAATGCCAGGCAGTCGATCTGGGCTTCTCAGAGGACGACCTGCTCATTGCAAATCTGATCGCTGGCAAATTTGGTACGGCAGGTAAGAAGTTACCACCCGTCCGACAAGCAATGATCGATCATTTCCAAAAGCAGGGCTCTGTCGAAACTCTGACTGCCGCCGCGAAAAAAGCCTATTCAAAAGAGTTACTGGCCCAATTCAATGTTGCTCAGCCAGCCCCAGTCGGCACCGAATCACTGTTCGCCGATATTCCCGTGTTTGGCGTGAATCGAATCGCCGTTCGAATTCCAAAATTGGCCGACGATCAGCATCCCAAGTATCTGTCATTTAGCCTGTCAGAGTTCCGATCCTTCTTGGAATCGATGCGCTCAATTTGCGGAATCGAAGATTTCGGCTCAAATGTCGACGTCCCACTGACAGACGAATACACGCAGCACAAGTGCTTTATCAATGAATCGAAATTCCCAGAATTGAAGCGTCTTGAGTACTACCAGAAGGATCCCGGATTCAAGCTGGAGATCACGGGCTGGAAGTGCGCGGCGTGCGGAACGTACATCAGCGAAGCGGGACGCGCGGAAAAGAAGTTAGGCGGTCCCGCTGGCAAGACGCTCGCCAAGACCAAGTGCCCGAAGTGCACTAAGAAATTCGGCAGCCAGGCCCTCTATAAGGTCATGGAAAGCGCAGCTTCCGAATCCCAAGTCGCCGATTCTGCTCCAGCCGAGCAAGACCCTCTCACCGCCTGAAATCAGACCTCCAGCTGAATTCAAGCATCGTGGTCCCGGCATACCGCTTGAGATTCCAGTTCGACGGTGGAATGACCTTGAAGCAGCGATTGAATTCCGTCCGTCAGCGGTCGATCACGGCGGCATTGTCGATGACGTACAAGCCATAGGGCTTTCCATCTTCATCCGCCTTCATGTCGACGTGAAATGTTCCCACAACATCGAACGAGCGCGTGGCGGGTATATAGTTCGTGGTTTTACCTGATTTCATGTCGACCTGAATCAGGTCGTAGATTTTGGGATCTCGCCCGAAACAGCAAATCTGATTGTCGCGCGCCAGCACGAATTGCTCGATCCCTTCCGTATCGTAAGTGGGATACATGAACCCACGGATGCAGATCCTTTTCCCATCGAGGCCCTTCAGCCAGGCGGGCATCAATTCGGTCGCATTCGCCATGACAGGTTCCATATTCAGAACCTTCAGTAGATCCAAATCATCAAACGAAACACGCAGTCCGCTCAGTTTTTGATCCGTGCGAAACGACTTTTCCTTGACCAAGACTTCAACTCGACGTGGCTCTGCAACGGACTTTGCGACATCGACGATTGCCGCAGTGGGTTCGATCGCGTTCGGAGATGTTGAAGATTTGAGCTCCACCGATGGGATACTCAAAAGTGACCGCACATTCGCTCCGTCCACGACATTGACGGGTACAAGCGCTGATGCGGACACGTCTTCCATTGATACCGAAGGAGCCTTCGCATTCTCGGTGACCGTCACGCTTGGTGCGGCAACTGGGGCGGATGGCTCACTGTGCGGCTCTTCAGATGCCCCACTCGCAATCGTCTCGTCCGACGTCTTGGCGACTTCCCCCGCTGGCTCAGTCTTAGAGCTGCCATCGTGCTTTCCGGCAGGTCGATACTGCGACAAATCCTGCTGACTGCACCCCGGACCCAACAGGCACGACCCGAAAAGAGTCAGTACCGCCAGAGTTTTGACACCTGATTGTTGCGGCTGGTGTGGCATTTGTTCGTACTCCAGAACCATGGCTTTTGCGATCCATCTCACGTCAGCCCCGATCATGGGCTGACATGCCGCTCACCAACTTACAGCCACAGTACTCATTCAGGCGGGGACGATCGGGGCAATCTGGCGGATTTTCATGACCACAGTAGTTCTGACGGGTTCGCAAGAATCACCCGCAGGTTCATTGGCCTGCTCGCGGTAAGTTCATCGACGTCTCCGTTCAGGTTTCTCCGTTCAGGTTTGAAGAACCATGAGTGTCATCGACAAAAGGGCAAACGCGGAATTTCATCACATTGAAGTGCAATCGCCAGGCACATCTCACTCGACATCACTGGCGAAAACCAACCATACAACGGCCGAAATCAGTACCACGTCTTGGCAGGTGCGAAGTACTTGCAATCGAGCTGGTACACGGGGTTCAAACCACTCGCATCATAAGTTGGTTCGACTTTCAGCGTTCCGGCGACGCCAACCAGTTGCTTGTCGTGATAGTCGGCCAACGCCCCTTCCGTCATATTCACCAGAATCATATCGGTCGGTTTCGGCTGTCCACCAAAGCAGCATTCACCCGCATCACGACAAAGCACAAACGATTTCAGTCCATGCGTTTCCCGGAACGGGTACATATAACCTTTGAGGTAAATGGGTTTTCCAGCCAATTTGGCGACATCGGGATGAATTCCAGCCTGGCCGCCCTCTGACGTGAAACCCTTCTGAGAGATATCGGACGTAAAGTTAATTCGGGAATAACCTTCCGGAACTTCCGTTGCATAACTATGCAGATGCATCGCTCCAAATGCGATGAACATGGCCAGCATGAGCACCAGACTCGAAACGGCCAACCCGCCGCCTGACAAATCACCCTGTGATCGGGAAATCTGATAGTAGGCGATAAACGCCAAGACAATCCCAATCAGCGGAACAATGAGTAGCAGGTCAGACAAGACGGCGAGCAGCGACAGGCAGGTGAATGCCATGCTGACGGCCACCAGCGGTGGAACCGGACGATAACTGAATTCTTCCATCCCGTATTCGGGTCGATTCAATGTTTCGGTCATCGCTTCTCGTACCAATGACATTTTGGTCACTCTCAATTCCGGGTCACTCTCATAATCGCCCAAGCACAGGCATAAAGACTCAAGAACGCGAACACGCCGACGAATTAACAAAGATCGTACAACGAACCTTTCAGCAGGCAACGCGCTCCTCTAAGGAATGTACGCCATACTGATCGTAGATGTTGGCCTTGTCCAGTCGGCGCACGCCTTGCCCGGTGGATTCCCGTGCGGATTTGCTCAATTCTATCGATTTCTGGCGAATGTCAAAAAAACACGCCCTGACAGTTAGGGACTCTACCGTTGCAACTCGCAATTTTATCGAGATTGACGATCGCAGAGTGCCCTAGGATACTGGCTCGCTCGGGGAAATCGGGGGAACATCCTCCGTCAATCTTCGAAGATTGCCTATCATGGCATTGACGGTGCCGAAGCGCCTGTCTTGCCGTCGATCGCCGGGCAGACAGGGCCAACCAAGGGAAGTGAAATGTCTGAATGGACCGAATACGCCGATCAGCTGACCCAGCAAGCGCGGCGTGCTGCACGACAACTGGTCATTGCCAACGGAGAACAAAAGCAGAAGTGGCTGCATCTCGCGGCGGATCTACTTGTTTCACGCGCGAGTGAAGTCATCTCTGCCAACTCTCGTGACATTGAGCAGGCTCCGACGCATGGACTGAATGCCGCGGCGATCGACCGTCTGACATTGACACCCGCTCGCTTGGAAACGATCGCCAAAGCGCTCCGCGACGTGGCTCAACTTCCGGACCCGGTCGGCGAAATCATCGATTCAAACGTGAGGCCGAATGGCCTGCTGGTGACTCGCGTCCGCGTTCCGCTGGGTGTTGTCTTTTTCATCTACGAATCACGCCCTAATGTCACCGTCGATGCGGCCGCCCTGTGCGTAAAAAGCGGCAATGCCGTCATCTTGCGCGGGGGGAAAGAGGCGTTACACAGCAATCTGGCGCTCCATCGCATCCTTCGAGACGCACTGGTCGAAACGGGCCTACCGGAACATGCCGTACAGCTCGTCGAGACGACCGAGCGACAGGTCGTTGGCGAACTGCTGAAACGCGGCGATCGCATCGACGTCACCATTCCTCGCGGAGGAAAATCGCTCATCGAGCGCGTCACGGCAGAAGCAAGCATGCCCGTCATCAAACATTTCGATGGCATCTGCCATGTGTTCGTCGACAAATCTGCCGACCACGACATGGCAATCGAGATTCTCAAAAACAGCAAATGCCAGCGTCCCGGGGTCTGCAATGCGGCAGAATGCCTGTTGGTTCACGCCGAAATCGCCGAGGCATTCCTGCCGAAGGTGGCCGCCATGCTTCGCGCACAACGGGTGGAAGTCCGTGGTTGCGAACAAACGGTACGCCTGATCCCCGGTGCAAAACTTGCCACCGATGCCGACTACCGAACCGAATATCTGGATCTCATTATTTCTGCCAAGATCGTCAGCGACCTGACGGCGGCCATCAACCACATTGACGAATTTGGCTCGCACCATACCGACACGATCGTCACGAATGATTTGAGTTCAGCCAATCGCTTCACCGCCGAAGTCGACTCAGCAGCCGTGATGGTAAATGCCAGCACTCGGTTTAACGACGGTGGAGAATTCGGCCTCGGAGCCGAGATCGGGATCTCGACGGATAAGTTCCATGCCCGTGGCCCCTGCGGGTTGAAGGAGCTGACGAGCTATAAATGGGTCGCGCATGGTTCGGGGCAGATTCGAAAATGAGCAAACCTCGACGAGTCGGCTTGGTCTCGAATCGTGCCGACTTACAATGTGTGAGAGTTCGATAGTGCCGGTTGAGCGGGAGTCCAGGGATGGGCCAGATCTTGAGTCAGTCGGAAGTGGAAGCAATTCTGTCCGCCGTGAACTTCCCGAGCGCCATGTCCACACCGCAGTCCGCTACCGCCAATTTCGGCAGCGACGTTTCTCTGTACGACTTCGAACACCCTGAACCTCTCCGGCAATCACAGCTCGACACGCTACGCCGATTGGCTCTGGCGAATCGAAGCGAGCTTGAGACGCGTCTCAAATCGCTGTTGCGTGCACCTGTTCGAATCACCTTTCTTGCCGTCGAACAGTCCACGTTTCGCGACTATCTGGCAACGTCTGAACATCCCGGTTGCTTGGCTGTGCTTGAGGCGTCGATACCGGGCCCACATTGGCTTTTGGACGTTGGACGAACCCTGTCACTCATCGCGATCGACTGCATGCTCGGCGGCCAGGCGGACGCCGACCAGCGCCCCGTCGATCACACTCGACCCTTTACGGAAGTGGAAGTGAAGCTTTTGAAAAAAGCGTTTGCCGCAATCTTGCCGGGATTGATCAGCGGGCTCGCACCCCAAGACGCTCTTTTTCCGAAACAGATTGTCTCAGACGCAACGATGCTCGCCGAAGCGACCGCGAACGATGCAGTGGCATTGGTCAGTTACGAAATCGGCTGCGGAACATATCAAGGATTGATTCAACTTTGCGTTCCCTGGCGCTTCGCCTTGAGCGGCACAGGCCACCTTGCGCAACACGCCTCAGATTCAGCCGACTCCTTGCGCACTGGTGCGGGACAACTTCCGGTCAAAGTCGCCGCTCGCATCGCGCAATTCAAACTCTCGGCAAAGGAACTGGCAACCTTGCAATGCGGCGATGTCGTGATGACCGAGGTGTCGCCGCACGATGAAATCTGCCTCGAAATTAATGGCGCAGCGGTCTTTCGTGGCTCCCCAGGTCAAGATCGCAACCGAAAAGCCATCGTACTGACCACCCCAGTTCACGCGAAGCCAAAAACGGCGAACTCGGACGACACGCCACCAGAAACCGCCGTCCGATGATCGAAGACGTGGTTTTTGACCTTGGTTTCCGCAAGATTCCATAAGGCCTAGCCGATCGACTTCTTGACGGGTCGTGACCGCCGGGCTAATACTATCAGCAACACTTTTTTGACCGCCCGAAAGCCGTCGGGCAATTTCGTATCAATTTCAGGAGAGAGCAGCAATCGAAACTACGCATCGAATTAACGACCAGATTCGTCTTTCACCGATTCGCGTCGTCGATCAAGAAGGAAAAATGCTGGGCGTTATCCCCACGTCAGAAGCGATGAGGGTCGCGACAGATGCCGGTCTTGATTTGGTAGAAGTCGCCCCAAACGAACGCCCGCCCGTTTGTCGAATCATGGACTACGGCAAGTTCAAATACGAGCAAAAGCGTAAAGCAGCTAACTCGGCAAAGCAGCACCAGGTGCAACTCAAGGAAATCCGTCTCCGCCCGAAAACGGGTGAGCACGACATCGATTTCAAAGTGAAGCAAGCTCGGGATTTTCTCGCTCACAAAGACAAAGTGAAATTCAACGTCCAATTCAAAGGACGCGAGAACGCGCACCATGACCGCGGCCGCGAAATGCTTGCCAGCATCATCGAGCAACTACAGGATATCAGCAAAGTCGAAAAGACGCCCTCGATGGAAGGTGGCCGCAATATGACGGCCGTGCTGTCGCCAAAAGCGTAAAACGCACGCCGATGTCGGCTTGAACCTTCTTTCAGTAGCTTACATTGTCACCGGCTCACCGGGGGGCATTCGCCCCGATGGGCCGGTGTTGCCTTTCACACCTGCCGGCAAACGCCAACGCGAGTCTCACGACGTCCGCAGCCTAAGCCGAATCTTCACGGCCGCCACCGAATTCCCTTTGGCTCTTCCCCGTTAATGCCCCTCTCAGCGGCATCCCCGATACTTGCCCAATCGACTTGAGCGAGTCGACACTCCTCTCTGGCCCTATCGGGAAGGCGAAGTGCGCCTTTCGCATTGGTACCTGAATCCACGCATACTGCTGTGTTGTAAGGCAGTTGCATTCCAATGCGGCGCCAACGTGTCCTTGAATTCAGGAATGAACTCATTGACCACTTAAATATTATCGATAATATTCAATCTGAGGTTTTGTTGTGCCAGGTGACCGGGCGAAAAGCGGCATAAGTCATTTACTGAAAATAAATTACGAATCAGCTAGGAATCCGGGACGGCCACATGGACTACGACCGCCAGTGCATGAGTGATCGCATCCGGCAGGTCCTGACGTCGAGAATCTTCGACGGGACTCTCAAAGCCGGTGACCGGTTGGTGGAACTCGAGATCGCACGCGAGTTTGACACGAGCCAGACCCCCGTGAGGGAAGCGCTGCGAGAACTGGAATCGCTGCGACTTGTCGACAGCGTTCCCTATCGGGGGACACGTGTCAGAGAAATCCGCGAACGTGAAATGGTGGAAGCCTATACCGTTCGCGGGGCCTTGGAACAACTGGCGGGCGAGCTGGCGGCACCGCGATTGCTCGGGAACGTCATCCAGATACGCGAATCGCTGACTCGGATCCATGAGGCGGCTCGTGAGGGCGACATTGAAGCCTACGCGCGCCACAACATGGATTTCCATCGGGCGATTGTGGTGGCATCCGATAACAACGTCTTGATTCAGTCCTGGGACAACCTTGCCTTTGAAGCACGCGTCCGACTTCACCTGCGATGTCGGCCTGAGCCTCATTTAGCGGATCGGGCGCGCGAACATGATCCGGTCGTCGATGCTCTTGAAGCTGGAGACGGCCTCCTTGCGGGTCAATTTTTACGAGCCCATGCCGAGTCGTGTAAGAAACGCTGGTGCGAAACGGTAGTAGATGCAGTGGCTCCTGCGGAATCCGAGGCATTGGATGTACAGACGTTGAGAGCCAGCTGTTTGTCATGAATGAAATTCGCCGCCCAAGTCAGTTCGGTGCCTCATCACCGCACCAGACGTCTTGGAATGGCATCTGAGTCAGATTCTTGGCGTGGGCCCGCCAAGTATGGCTCGCATGAAGGGTATCCAGGCCATGTGGATCGTTCGTCTTGCGTTGCGTCGCCCCTATACCTTCGTGGTGATGGCGATCTTAATCGCCATTCTCGGTGGGGTAACGATTGCCCGCATGCCCACCGATATCTTTCCGGAAATCGATATTCCGGTGGTGGCGGTGATCTGGACCTATACGGGAATCTCACCCGACGAAATGGAAACGCGCGTCGTCGGTAATTACGAGCGCGTACTAGTCTCGACCGTCAGTGGTATCGAACACATTGAAAGCCAGTCACTGAACGGCATCAGTGTCGTCAAAATCTTCCTCCAGGAAGGCGTGAACATTGATAGCGCCATCTCCCAGGTGGTCGCGACGTCGCAACAGGTCTTGCGTTCAATGCCTCCAGGCATCTTCCCTCCGTTGGTGATGCGGTACAACGCCGCCAACGTCCCGATCGTGCAGGTCTCGTTGGGAAGTGACAGCCTGTCGGAGCAGCAACTTTTCGATTACGCGACCACGGGTTTACGTCCCGGGATGGCGACCGTTCCCGGTGCCCAGATCCCGTATCCCTATGGTGGAACCATTCGGCAGATCATGGTCGATATTGATCCCGAGAAGCTGTACGCCTGGAAACTCTCGCCAGCCGATGTCTCGGCCGCCGTCTCTGCACAGAACCTAATCGCCCCCTCGGGCACCGCAAAAATCGGCGAGCAAGAATACAACGTACGACTGAACACCAGTCCGTCGATCGTAGCCGAGATTGGAAATCTGCCGATCAAGTCGGTCGGTACGCGCACGATCTTCATTCGCGACGTGGCTCAAATTCGTGACGGCGCTGCGCCGCAGACCAACATCGTACGCGTGGACGGGAAACGCGGCGTGCTTCAACCGGTGTTGAAATCGGGAGCTTCGACGCTGGACATTGTCAACGGGGTGAAGAACCGACTTCCGTCGGTGATGGCAACCCTGCCGGAAAGTTTGCGTGCAACGCTGTTGTCCGACCAATCGATCTTCGTGAAGAGTTCGATCCATGGGGTGCTCGTCGAAGGGGCCATCGCCGCGGCCCTGACAGGCATGATGATCCTGCTTTTCCTCGGCTCGTGGCGCAGTACGCTGATCGTGGTGATTTCAATTCCACTGTCGATTCTCGTCTCGATCATCACACTCGCATTTCTCGGACACACCCTGAACGTGATGACGCTGGGCGGACTGGCTCTCGCCGTGGGGATTCTGGTCGACGATGCGACCGTGGAAATCGAAAACATCCACCGCAATCTTCATTTGGGCAAAAGATTGGTCCCCGCCATTCTCGACGGGGCACAACAGATCGCGACACCTGCGTTCGTCGCGACACTTTGCATCTGCATCGTGTTCGTCCCGGTGGTGTTCATCACCGGTGCCGCTCGATCGCTGTTCACCCCTATGGCAATGGCCGTGGTGTTCGCGATGCTCACCAGTTATTTCCTGAGCCGAACGCTGATCCCCACGATGACTCATTACCTGCTGGCCGCGGAAGTCGAGATGTATGGCGGCAAATCGGAAAACGATTCTGCCCCGCATAAGCCTGTGAAACTGGGATTGATCTGGCGAATCCATCATGGATTCAACGGCTACTTCGACAAGCTGCGCGACTTTTACGGACGATGCCTCGCCAGCGCACTGGCGCATCGATCGATCGTCGTCACAGCCTTTATCGCACTGGTCATTGGATCGTCAGCGCTGCTACCAAGCCTGGGACGAGATTTCTTTCCGAGCGTCGATTCCGGCCAGATTCGGATGCACGTGCGAGCCCCTGCTGGAACGCGAATCGAAGAAACCGAACGTTGGTTCGGGCGAATCGGCGAAGTCGTGCGCGAGATTATTCCGCCATCGGAACTCAGGACGATCATCGACAATATCGGAATTCCAAACAGTGGTATTAACCTTGCCTTGAGCGACGGTTCGCTGATGTCCGCCGCCGACGGTGAATTGCTCGTCACACTCGAACATCATCACGCTCCGACGGCCAATTACATCGCAAAAATCCGTACTGAACTGAACAAACAATTTCCCGACTTGACCTTCTACTTCCAGCCCCCAGATATCGTGACGCAGGTATTGAACTTTGGTTTGGCGGCCCCCATCGACGTTCAGATTGTCGGTCCGCGTGTGAACTATGAGAAAAACTTCGCGATTGCCCAGCAGATCCGCGATCGAATTGCGGAGATTCCCGGTGCCGTCGATGCCCACTTGCAGCAGGTTGTGCGAACCCCCGAGCTGAATGTCCAGGCGGACCGCACGCTGCTGAGCCAGTTGGGCATGTCGGAACGCGATGTATCGAACAATCTGCTGGTCTCGTTGAGTTCCAGCGGACAGGCCGCACCAAACTTCTGGCTTGATCCGAAATCGGGCGTTCAGTATCCGCTCGTGGTGCAGACGCCGCAGTTCAAAATCGACTCGATCGACGCGTTGAACAATACGCCCGTGACACGAACCAACGCGACGACGCAGTCACAGTTGCTGGGGAACCTTGCCAGTGTGAAGCACGCATTCGGACCGACCAACGTCACGCACTACAATATTGCTCAAAGCTTCGACGTGCTCGCCGGAGTGCAAGGCACAGACCTGGGAAGCGTTTCAACGGCCATCGACAAGATATTGAAAGAAATTCGCCCCACGCTTCCCCGCGGGACGACGATCTCGGTGCGAGGTCAGGTTCAAAGTATGAACACCTCTTTCCAGGGACTTAGCAGTGGTCTTGTCTTCGCGGTGATCCTGGTTTACCTGCTGATGGTTGTCAATTTTCAGTCCTGGCTCGACCCGATGATCATCCTTATGGCCCTACCCGGGGCCATGTGCGGAATCATCTGGATGCTGTTCACCACCCAAACCACCATCAGCGTCCCCTCGTTGATGGGATCGATCATGTGCATCGGGGTCGCCACCGCGAACTCGATCTTGATGGTCACGTTTGCCAATGATCAGCAGAAGGCGGGCCATAGCCCTGAAGACGCGGCCTGGTCCGCTGGAGTGACCCGATTGCGTCCGGTGATCATGACCGCTCTTGCCATGATCCTGGGGATGCTGCCGATGTCACTGGGATGGGGCGAAGGCGGAGAACAGAATGCCCCACTGGGACGAGCCGTGATCGGCGGCTTGATGATGGCGACGTTCGCCACGCTCTTTTTAGTGCCTGTCGTTTACAGCGCTCTGAGACGACATCCGAAACCAGTCGTGACTGAGCCTGAGCTTGTCGATTAGTCAAGGAAAATGAAATGACTGCTACCACGGAACTTCATTCCCCCAAGTCAGGGGAACCTCAACCGTTGCATCGTCCCCTTCATACGGAACCAAGTCGTGCGGAACCAAGCCACGAGCATCACGATGAGCCTGAGCTGAAACGCCCTACGAAAACCTGGTCCGCGGCGTCGTTGATTTTGACAATCCTGATCGCGGCCGCCGGGTTTGGAGGGCTGTTTCTGCTCGGCTCGGTACCACGTCATCATTCGAATGCCGTCCTGGCAGAAGAATCCGATCGCGTGAAAACCTCTAGACCACGCGTCCGCGTCATGACGCCCCGGCAATCGCCCGCCATTACGGAGGCGATGCTGCCCGGCGACGTCCAGGCGATGGAAGAAACGATTCTTTACCCTCGCACCAATGGCTACGTCACAAAGTGGCTGGTCGATATTGGTGACGAGGTCAACGAGGGACAATTGCTGGCCGAAATCAGTACGCCGGAAGTCTTCGCGCAGCTTCAACAGAGCAAGGCGGCTCTGTCGGAATCCAAGGCGTCGGTGGAGCGCGCGAAGGCGACGGTCAATCTGACCACGATCACAACCAATCGATTGCGCGGGCTGGTTGCAAAAAATACCGTGTCGCAGCAGGAATTGGACGATGCCGAAGGCAACCAAGCCGTTGCCGTTGCGAACTTGCGACTGGCGGAAGCCACTGTGGAAGCCAACACGGCCAATATGCAGCATATGCAAGAGCTACAGTCTTTTTCCGAAATCACCGCCCCGTTTTCCGGGACGATCACCGCACGTAATATCAACACCGGACAACTGGTCACATCCGGAAACGGCACCGGCCAATCACTGTTTCAACTGACGCGAACCAATCCCGTCCGTGTGTTCGTGAATGTGCCGCAGATCTACGCCCCTGGTGTCACCAAAGGAATGAAAGCCGACATTATCGTCCGCGAAATCCCAGGACGCATATTTCCGGGTACCGTCACCCGCACGGCGCGGGCCATTGACGCGACCACCCGTACATTGCTCACGGAAATCCAGGTTCCGAACGACGACCGTGCGTTGCTGACAGGGTCCTATGTCCAAGTCAAGATGGACGTGGCACGCCAAGATCCGCCTTTAATGATTCCCGCATCGGCACTGGTCTTCAATGCACAGGGTACTCAGGTGGCAGTCGTTGATTCCGATGAGACCGTACGGCTGTGCGCCGTCGAAGTCGCCGGTGACTTCGGACGAGAAGTCGGCATTTCGACGGGGATTCGAGCCGATGATCAGGTCATCGTGAATCCCGGCGACCGCATGTCGGACGGACTAAAGGTTCAGATTGATCCCGATCAAGAACTCGATTCAAAAGCTCCCGTGCAGACACCTTCAGCCGCTCCTGCCACAACGGGCAAGACGCATTGATCGAGCGTATCTGTCGTTTACGGTCGTCTCTGTGAACGCTGCTTCTCGTACACACCAGGTCACCCCAAATGGCCGACAGTGAACGACCTCCCCGGCCTGGTGTGACGAGAGCCGCAACATCGACACGAGCCAACGAAAAAACCACGTCAAACGAGGGATCGTTCGACGTGGTTTTTGATTTTGAATTCGCCCGGGAGTGACGGCCGTTTAAAAGAAGCCGTCCCATTCAAACCCTGGCCATTTGACTGTCAGATCAAGCGGGATCAGAACGAGTTACCTTCGAGGGTCGGGGCACTCGAAGCACCGCAAACCAAGTCGCAACTGCTGTTGAGATCGCAGTCATCCGGTCCATTGTCGATGAACGTCGTACCGCTATAGCGGGATTTCAATTTGCCATTCAGGCCGCACGAGAAAAATCCCGTGTACGCATAGGACTGGTTGAGAGCCCCGATCGCGTTCGACACATCATTCAACTCGGTGTTAACGGCAACAGCGACTTCGCTGAGGCCAACAATCATCGCCAGCACGGCGATCGTAAGGACAAGTACGAGTTCGGCGGAGATGATGACACCGCTTTCGTCGTTGAACAATTGACGCAACATACTCTGAGTTCCTTTGTGATTTTCTGAGGCTCTAACGTCGACCTTCTCCGGGAACCACCCATTGAGGTCACGTTCAACAGGCGAAAGAGTTCGCCTGTTGAACAATGTCCGGCGGAAGCATGCTTCCGCCGTAATGACGTTCGCGCTGGCCAGCACGAACATCGCTTCTCGCGAGAGATTGGAAGTCTTCAAGATGAAGCAGTTTCCACATCCACACAAAGCAGCGGCCGTACCGAAACGCCAAAAGAAATCGATGAATCCGCGCTGTTGACGTTCGGCAACAGCGCCGCAGTCTCGCGAAACTCAAAGAAAATAGCCGAAACTGGCGCCGGGCCCCGACACACAAAATTCGCGAACTTGCAACGACAAGGAATTGATGCCGTGCCTCGCTGACAACAAACGTCAAACATCGAAAACGAAACGTTCAAAATAGTGACGAGTCATGTTGACAATTCGTCACCATTTCACGCTGATCATTATGCCTGATCTGATTCCGCTTGTGAGGGTTACGTCGTATTTGACATTAAAACCCAATTCGCAGACAAACTCTGTCCATAACAATTGCACGAACTGTGCCGATCGCAATGGATTGATCGCGTCAATGGAAGTCATTCTCACGGCAACCATCAACGACTCGGTCGCACCGCGTTATTGGCGGAATCCTGAATCGGTTTCGATGGCTGGGAGGATCAATCGACACCGACCGGCGTGAGGCGTCAAATTCCGCTTCAGGCCACCGGCCCGGACGGAACGATTGTCAGAACGCAGTCTGTCCGGTGCAATGTGGCCGGGTTCGCTCATCGTGCCCCACGCGAAAAGCCTAACATCGATCACGCTGGAACAACTCATGATTCGCTCCGCCGTCACCGTCAGCCTCGTCACCGAATCAAAAGGTGGTCCGTTTGTCTTCTGGGACGACCTGCCGGCCGCTTGCCGACAGGCCAAGGAACTGGGATTCGACGCCATCGAATTGTTCGCCCCCTGTCCCGACGCGGTTTCCAAAGAGGAACTGACATCTCTACTGACATCACACGAGTTGCAACTCGCGGCCGTCGGAACGGGCGCGGGCTGGGTCAAGCACAAGCTCACGTTGACAAGCGCGGACGCTCACGTTCGTCGTCGCGCCATCGATTTCATTCGATCGATGATCGATTTCGGCGGCGTTCATGGAGCGCCGGCAATCATTGGATCGATGCAGGGGCGCTGGGGCGACGGAGTCTCGAAGGATCAGGCCATGACTTGGCTGACCGAGGCTCTCAATGAACTTGGTGAACACGCCCGTCAACACGGTGTGCCGTTAATTTACGAACCTCTTAATCGTTACGAAACGAATCTGGTCAACACGGTTTCTGCAGGAGTCGACCTGATGAAGTCGTTGAAGTCCGACAACGTGAAACTTCTGTCGGATCTGTTCCACATGAATATCGAAGAGTCCGATCTGGCGGCGGCAATTCGCGGCGGAGGGCCGTGGATCGGGCACATTCATTTCGTGGATTCGAACCGTCGTCCCGCTGGATGTGGTCACTTGAATTTCGCTCCGATCGTCGCAGCGCTTCAACAAATCGGCTACGGCGGCTACCTGTCTGCAGAAGCGTTGTCATGGCCCGATGCCCCTTCTGCCGCCGAACAAACGATTCACGAATTCCGTCGCCTGTTCGGCTCGTCGCGCTGATGACCGACGACTAGAATCCGACATCCCACTCGTTCATCCAATTTGTTGCTGGTTTGAAATGCTTTCAACGATTCGCCACTTGCTGGAATTGATCCGCTTCAGCCATTCGGTCTTCGCGTTGCCGTTCGCACTGCTCTCGGCGGCACTTGCATGGCGACTTCCCGATAGCCCGTTTTCACTGACGCAACTTGTTGGGATCGTCGTTTGCATGATTCTTGCTCGATCGTCAGCCATGGCGTTCAATCGGATCGTTGACCGTCGGTTCGATGCGCAAAATCCACGGACGGCCCAGCGGCATCTTCCTGCCGGTCTGCTCGGACTTTCCACCGTCGTGGCCTTTACGCTGCTCAGTTCCGCAGGCTTCATTGCGGCGACACTGATTTTCCTGCCCAACCCCTGGCCGCTTCGATTGTCCGTTCCGGTCCTCTTGTTTCTGTGCGGATATTCCTATGCCAAGCGGTTCACCATTTTCTGCCACTACTGGCTGTCGGCCGCGCTGATGCTGTCGCCACTCGCAGCCTGGATTGCAATTCGCGGCGAAGTCGCCGTGACGCCCACGCTGCTGTCTGCCGTGATCTTCTTCTGGGTGGGCGGATTCGACATCCTGTATGCGTGCCAGGACGCCGACTTCGATCGGTCGACCCAGCTTTTCAGCATCCCCGCTCGCTGGGGAATCCCGAAGGCATTGCGAGCCGCCTTCGTCAGCCATCTGTTGACGATCGGATGCCTGTTCGGACTGTGGTACGTCGCTGGATTGGGAACGTTGTTCTTGGTGGGCTGCATCGCTGTCGCGGGGCTGCTGCTTTATGAGCATTCGCTCGTCACGCCGACCGATTTGAGCAACGTTAACAAAGCGTTCTTCAACGTGAACGCGGTCGTCAGCCTCGGACTTCTGGCCATCGGTCTGGCGGATATGTGGCTGCAACCAACGCTGCCACACGCTCAGGCGTCTACGGCCGCCGTCACCACCATCTCAATCAGATAACCAGGCGACAAAACGACTTGCACACACGCACGCGCTGGCGCATGCCCTTCGGGGACCCACGCCTCCCACAATTCGTTTAGAATTGGCCCATCGGCCAAATCGGCGACATAAATCAACACTTGAAGCAACGAAGTCCGGTGACAGCCCAGGGTCGCTAATCGCCCGTCGATTTGTGCGAGAATCTGAGTGACCTGGCCGCGCATATCCTGTGCGGGATCATCTGCCACTTCCACAAAATAGGCGGTTGGTCCATGGACGACGATATCCGACCAGCGTCGTGTGACTCCGATCCGGCGAATGTCTTTCATTTTTGCGCACCATTGATTCATTTTTGAAGTCAACTTCGTCAGTCAGACGACGTATAATCGGCAGACTCTGTCATCAGCCCTCTGACGGCCAAGAAACGGTGACTTTGACACGTACGACCTTTTTCCTCAAGGCGGCGATATGGCAGCCTCGGCCCTTTCATCGGATGATACGCAGGGTTCCGGACCTCTGCCCGTCGTCGGTTCATCGGCAGATGTGCCCGAATGGCTTGCCGCACGCCGTCGCCAGCGTGGTGAAACAAACGCCACATCCACAAGCCAGACCGTATCCTCCGAAAAAAACGCGACGGCCCCCCCGCTCCGCCCCACCAAGCAAGCGCCGTCCAGGTCATCCGCCATCGCGACACTGGGAAATCTGGCGCTCGCGTCTGATGCGGACCTGGCCATCGAACCCAACCAGCATGGATTGATTCGGTGGATCACCAACGAGACGGCGATTGGCGTCCTGGTTTCGCTGCTCGTCCACACCGCAGTCCTCTTGATCTTGGCATTCATCTTGATTTCCAACGTCACGAAGCACGATGGAATCGCACTGTGGGGCATATTGGGTGAGAGCCAGGAATTGGGGACGGACACGGTTCTCGACACGTTGTTGCCAAGCGAAGATGGCGAATCGCCGCCGATTGAAATCGCGGCGGCCAGTCAGGCGCTGGAATCATTGGGCGTGGGCGCGCCAGTGACGGAACAGATTCGCATGGGGATCGGCGGCAAAGGAAACGGCGAAGGAGACTCGGGTGACGGCGTCTCGATCGGTGTGGCCAGCCCGCGCATTCCCGGCTATGCCCAATCCAAGGGACATTTCAGCGCCTGGACGGAACCGCGCGATCCGAAGCCCAACGAGAACTATTTCATCGTGGTCCAGTTGCGTCTTCCGTCCAAGATCAAGAAGTACCGGGGATCGGATTTGACGGGAATGGTCAATGGAACGGACACCTATAAGCAAGTGATCCGGTTTCGGGCCTCGGAACAATTCGACATCGAAGAGGGTGCCGTCGAAATTCGAATTGCCGTCCCAGGCGGTGGAGTTCGCGTGCGCGACACGATTGTCGTCGAATCGAAAATCTTGCACGAAAAGCAGACGTTCGAAATCGAGTTCTGATCTGCGTTGTGCATCGGCCTCGTCGTCGGCTCGCCCACAAATCGAAGCGCCCCCCCCCGACTGTACAACGTCGCCGCTTTGTCGAGCCATCCTCAAGTCGAATCGTTACCCGCGATGGATTTCCGCGATTCCGGCAGCGAATTCTGACGTCGACGCCAGCGCTGAATCGCCCGCCAACGAAACCAGATTCCTCGAGGCCCCTTGATTCGTTTTAACAGTCTCTTTGCGCGCAGCCGAATCGACAGCAACAGCGCACGAGCCCGCTGGTAAATCGGCAACGCGTGAAGGGCCGAGTACATCCGATCGCGCGTGGTCGTAAACCAGTCATGCAACCACTTGAACCAGGCAATCGACATGAGTTGCGGCTGGCAGACAACGTACATTCTTGCGACCACAGCCGTTCCCAGAATTTTCGCTGCGGCAATCAGGGTGAGACTGGCCAACCAATATCCCCGGGTCAGCCAGTAAACAGCAAGCAGCTTCAGAGGGAAGAGCGACACCAATGGCAGAAAAAAAATCCCAAGCATGATCGACGGAGGCAGCCGAACGATCCGCGATTCGAGCCATCGAAGCATCGGAACCATCGCAATGAGCGATGTCAGCCGCTTCAGCCAAATCCAGATCGACTCTTCACACCAGATCAATAACGATGCCAAGACGATCAGCGGTGGTGTCAACAATCGCTTCAGCCAGTACATCGTGCTTTCATTGCCTTTTGATAGATGGCCTTCAGCCAGACACGGTCGATTCGTTTCAAAAAAACTGACCTTCACGAAAGCGTTCTGCGACGTCTCGAACGCGACGATTATATGCAGAGCGTGGCTGTCGCGTAGCCTAGAGACATTTCGAGAACCGCAACCCCGGCCCCACCATGACTGGTCGGCGTCGCGTCAAACTAGCCGCCTTTGCGAATCAGGAGCATGGCAACGAATGTAACGGGACTGCAAGTTCAGTTCGTTACGACGACCACAGGAGAAAATCGACAATCGCGAATGTCCAATAGTCGATGATCTCAGACAAATCGCCTCGATGTTGCATTTCGCGTCTGGCCACCTGTTTGATTTCAGGTTCGGCAGATCGATGGCTGCATCCGCTGATGCGAGTTCATTACACAATTTCCGTCAGCAGGGTTGTTCCAATTCTGCGGAGTGAGGTCGTTATTACTCTGGGTCAAAACATAACGATTTTGTCATTTTTTCCTTGCAAATGGCGATGACGCCTGGTCAGACTTTTCTGTCTGAATTCAACCCGACACGGCCGAGATTTGTACGGCGCAACTTCACCGATTCAGAGGGCGAAACACGATGAGAAGAATTGCGGCAAAGGGTGTCGGATCAAGCGAGATTGCGTCCGTGATTTGGCGCATGACGATGTGTTGCGGCCTCATTTGCACGGTAAGTCTTGCCCAGAACCGGGACCTGCTGGCGGCCTCAACAAAGACTCTAACAAAGCTCATTTCACCGAAGATCAACACGGCACGCCCGATCCCAACCGCACCGAAACTTGCGGCAAACACGACGAACAACGCCGGCACGAACACGACCGTCAATGTCGGAACGAACGCAACGGCATTCCCACTCGCAAACACGTTTCTGCTACACAGTCGCCCCGCAGCAACAAAGCGAATCTACCTCGATTTTACGGGACACTCGACGAAAGATACCGAGTGGAATTCATCAACGGTCACCGAAATCGTCACCGCCCCATTCTCGATTGATGCGACGCCAGCGTTCTCAAGCACCGAACTGTCCATGATTCAGGAGATCTTTCTCCGCGTCAGTGAATGCTATTCACCGTTCGATGTCGACGTGACAACGGAAGAGCCGCCTGTCGCCGATCTGATCAATTCCGGTACGGGCGATACCCGCTGGGGTATCCGAGTGCTCATCGGGGTGTCCACTCCTTCGCCAGCTCCCGATGCAGGCGGTGTCGCCTTCCTCACCAGTTTCTCTTGGAATACCGACACCCCATGCTTTGTGTTTCCTCAAAGCCTGGGAAACGCGACCAAACTGATTGCCGACTGTTCGGTTCATGAAGCGGGTCACACTCTGGGACTGCATCATGACGGACGAACTTCGCCCGTTGAAGAGTACTATTTTGGACACGGCTCAGGGGCCACCAGTTGGGCTCCGCACATGGGCGCAGGCTACTACGTCAATCTGGTCCAATGGAGCAAGGGCGAATACCTGAATGCGAACGATCAGGAAGACGACCTTGCCATCATCTCGACGCAGAACGGTTTTGGATATCGCTCTGATGACTTCGCGAACACCCGTGCCTCCGCCGGAGCGGTCGCGGCCACGGCCGGCTCAGGAGCAACGGCGAATACCTATACCGTGTTGCAATCGGGTGTGATCGAGACACGAACGGACAATGACTGGTTTCTAATTAACTCAGGTAACGGCAACATTGTCATCACCGCGAAAGGTGGACCCGTCAACACCATGCTGGATATTTCCCTGGAGCTGTATTCGAACAGTGGCACACTGGTCGCCAGTAGCAATCCAATCGACGACGTGACGGCAACAATTAACTACGCGGCCCCGGCTGGAACCTACTTCTTGAAAATCGACGGTGTTGGAAAAGGAAGCCCGCTCAGCACGGGATACACGGACTATAGCAGTCTGGGGCAGTACACGATTTCCGGTACCTATCCTGGAACGATGTCGGGCATCGCCTCAAAGGTGAAGGCCGTGTACTCGAACAAGGTTCTGACGCTGACCGGGGACAGCAATCCGAATTCGCTCACCGTCACGTTCTCGGCCGGCACGCTCAAGGTCGAAGGAGCGAACGGAACAAAGATCAATGATTTGGCATCGTACAGCGTGCCCCACACTGGGAAGCTGGAACTCAATGCCGATCTGCTCGACGGTGATGACGGTCTTTCCGTCGTTGGAGTTGATTCCTCGACCATGACCATCAAGCTGGGATCTGGCGCTGACAAGCTGGCGTTCACCCTCTGCACGATTGGAACACTCAACGCCGATGGTGGAGACGGCACCGATGTCATGGTGACAACCTCCTCGAAAATTACGACTCAGACGATCAAGTTGATTCCCTGAAATGAGCCGAGCGGTTGGCCGCCCCGAAAAAAACCTTCTCCTGGCACATGAACGCCTGAGACAAACCCGGCGGACATCCCGCAATCCTCACCACGAGCCGTGGCCGATCCTTTATCGGTCTCGGCTCGCGTTATTGGCGGTACTCGTGTTGACGAGCTCGCGAGCGTGAGCAGACAATCGCTTTCTTCCGAGAACGCGGCTCTCGCGATCCACGCCCAAGTGGGGAATCGACGACGAAACGCGCCCTGCTGAAATCAGTGAAACGAAGCGAATAAAATTGACACTGAGACTCGATCTCAATACAATCCCCCAGCATTGTCTCGATCCGGATTCGCCATAAATCGACTCATCATGCCACCATGCGACGATCGTAACACTAATCCAGCAAACGAGATCACACCCTCGAGCCCCACTCCGGTAAACTCGTCCGGGACTCCCACGTTCCGCTATACAGACCTGAGCCAATCCTCGAACGAAGTCCTGATTGAGCATGAAGGCCAACTGTATCGGCTACGCATGACCCGCAACGGAAAACTGATCCTCAACAAGTAGTCAGACAGACAAGCGGCCGATGCGAGCGAATGGTGCCCTGGCGAATCATGCATCGCGATCCCCCTGCCTCAGATCAGCAACCGAGGCCGCCGGCCCGGAACGCCAATGTCTGAATCGCAACGTGGTGGTGATTCTCACGGCTCCTCTGAACGCCTTAACGAAAACAGCCACCTTTGAAGGTGGCTGTTTCGACCGTTCGGTGTCTGAGATCGCTCGCCCCGGCAAGACTACTGACCCGCGAGTTTCGTTCCGACCGTCAGAACCTCAAGTTCACGAATCTTGCCAACCTTCATGCTCGCCCCACCCACAACGACAAGTTGCGAATCGTTCAAAGGGAGCATCCGGTGGAAGAATCGCGGATGCGACAGCTTTTCCAAATTGATCCACGACTGCCCGTCGTCCGCCAACGCTTGCAAGCTGCCTGAGAAGGTGGAAACAAACAGCCGCTGACCACACAGAAAGGCCGAGGAACCGAATCCATCCATCGATTCACCATTCAACTTCGGCCCTTCGCCCCAGGTCATCGACGCCGGATCATAAAACGCGGTTGCTGTCGTGGTACCGCCTTCCGATTGCATCCCACCAATGACATAGACCTTTCCCTGCCATGCTCCCACAGAGATCGCTCGCCGTTGGAAAGGTGGTTTCGGCAGTTCCGTCCAAACCAGCTTCTCTGCAGACAAATCAACGACATAGGCCGAATCATGCCATTTGGTATTCCCTTCTCCGCTAAGCTCCCACCCCCCAATGACGTACAACAGATTGCCAATAACCACCGCGTCGTGTGAGGATCGTCCACTTGGCAGCGGTGTTAATGACTCCCACTCCTTCGATACGGGATCGAATCGCGCAAAGTCCGACATCGACCACAATGACTGTTTGTCGGCAGCCTGATTGCGAGCCTCGAATCCGCCGATTCGATAGAATTTGCCACCATGTGCCACTGCGGCAAGCCCTGTGCGACGTGGCCCATGGGCAACCTGCTCCCAACCGGAAGGCTGCGCCAAATTCAGACGTAGCAAGCGATCAGATTGCCCTTCCATGGAGTAGTGATGCGGCTGCCCAAAGTGTCCTCCATAGACATAGAGTTCGTCGCCAATGATGGCCCCACCGAAGCTGGTAATTCCTGGATCGAGCGCAGGAAACACAGTCCCCGGAACAGTCGACGTCACTGCAAAGGAATCTTCAGCCAGGCTGAGTGCCAGTGTCGTGTAGTGACGAATCGACGTGTAACCTTTGCCATCGAGCTCACCCGACTTCGCTTCAATCTGTTTCGCTCGAACCGAATACAGCCCCGGAGCATTTGAACTCAGCCCCACTTTCCCTTGAGCGCTGGTCACCACATCCAGGTGCTTTTCGATTCCTGGCCCGCTGATCGTCACGGGCGAATCCGCAAGCGGCTTTCCCTGCCACAAGACCGTCAGAGTCACTTCTCGTCCGCTGACAGAAGGAACGATTTCAAATGGCAGTTCGTCGGACTTCCCGATCGCACGCCAATTCTTGGCGTTTGAGGTTGGCTGCGACGTAGCATGGTACTTCAGCAGAAACGTCTCACCGCCACGTGACATCACCCCATAATCATGGCTAAGCCCAAACACGGCTTCGGCCGCTTGTGCAGGAGTCGCCGCCAAGGAATTCGCGTCTTTCTCAACGTCCAAGACAGTACGAACACCGTCGCGTGACCATTGCCACAACTTGAGCTTGGCAACTCTGTCCAAAAGTTCTGGCTCATCGGGAGCAACCGACTCGCTGAAATAGACATGAACCTTGCCGTCGCTGGCCTGCGAACCGGACGCAATCCACAAGAAGTGCGCCCAACCAGAGGTGGGCAAGGCCGCCAGAAATAAGACTAGACTCAGCGTGAATCGGATGCGCTTCATTGTGATGTTCTCTGTGAGAAGGAATGAAACGAACACCGCGGAAGACTGCATCAAACGGGCGAGTGCAATCCGGGGTATTCGTGTCTTTGAGCCCACTCGTTCAATTTTGACGTGGGCAAACTATGGATCAAGACATTTCAGCGAGCCGCAGCGGCACTCGCGTTCGCTGGCAAGAGTTCCGGATTCAGCAACTCGATCTGCTCGACGCGGCGTGACCCGTCGTCCTTACAGATCACGGCCCGCAATTTTACGGGGAGATCGATCTTCCCAACGCGCACCCATTCGTTAGAGACCTGTCGGCTGGATCGTATCTGCCCCGAGACCGCGTCCCACGTTGTGATACTGAAGTTTTTGGGCAGGTGCTTGCCTTCGACATTGCGCGATACATCTACCACGCTGATGACAAATCGGGTTTTGTCGTTAAAACGGTGGACTTCTGTCAGCAAGTCCCCCTGAACCCGCCACAAGCTTTTGTCCGAAGCCTCCGTCGATTTCAGCAGTCGCCCCAACGGGTGCACCGTATTTTCGTCGGCGAATGCAACGGTCTCGATCGCGCCATCACTAGAGAGACGATGACCGACGATCGATTTCAACGTCGATGTCACCCAGGCGAACGAGTCTCCCGCAGGCAATTCCACCTTGACGTCGCCTTCGCGACTGACACTGACCGCCCCTTCGACGGCAACTCCATCCACGCTGACGCGTAGTGCCGCACGGAAGCCGGGAAACTCGTGCCACTCAGCGCGGCCATCGTGCGCTTGCTTCATCAGCGACACGGCCGTGACTTCGGTGGGCTTGGAATCGTTGCCTTGCGTGAAGGTTGTCAACATCCCAGCCATCGCCACAAACCCAAATGACATGACATTCAAACGCCACGCGGAAAACCGTCGTGCGGATTCAATCGATTTCATAGCAATTCAATTTCCTGATTGACTGAGGACGTTAGATTAGAGACTGGTAACGTCAAGCCGTGATCCGAGGACCCGTTGATTCGCCGCAACGAATCGTCCAGACCCGCGTAACGATTATCGCGAACGCTGCGCAACAGACCGTTCGAGCGCAAAATTGACTTCCGCATTCCCCGCCAGCGACAGCTCGGCGACAAGCGTCGAATCGCGGTTGTATTGCGGTGGAATTTTTTCCGGGGGCAATACCGGCTTGCCATGGTTGGCACGATGCGCGTTGGCATACGCCGCTTCGTCGTCGAGCTCAAACTCGAGTTTGGGCACCGACTCGATATGAACCTTGTTCTTGCCAACGACAGGGCCATTCTTGCGGTCGAAACTGTAAAACCCATCTTTGACAAATGCGGTCGCCGTTGGCCCCTTCGTGCCGTCGATCGGAATAAACATGATCCGCCCAGAATCAAGCGGCTTCTGATCCAGCACAACTTCGCCCGTTACGGCGATGCGAGCGGGTTGATTCGAGCGACCGCAGCCGCCCACCGCGCAGACCGCCAGCCCCGCCGCAGCGAGAACCAGTAGGCAAGAACGTGAAACATTTTCGGTGAGCATTGAAAACTCCTGACAGAAATCGACGGCGCGACACTCCGCGACGGGCGCAAGACCCTGTCGTGAACTTAAAGGACGACCAATTTCAGAACTCGCCAACCACTTCGCCACCGGCGCGTGTAGCAAGTGAATCGAGCAGCTTGTGATCGATATTCTCACCGAAGAATCGCACCGAGCCATCACTGAGCATCATGTTGACCGCACCAATGTGCTCGCTGCGGAAGTTCGATAGCCGTGTGCTGTCGCCGTCTCGCGATTTTGGATTGAAGGGGCCTTTGGTCGTGAACGCCGTCGCCAACGGATAGGGAGACGACCAATAGCCAAAGCCCCAACGAATCTGCCCGTTACAAGGCCCCGAGGTGAATGTGTAGTCGGCAAAGTTCCAGGCCGATTCACCAGCAAGAAAGGTGTTGGTTGCCCCGTCGGTCAGATCGCGCATCGCGGTTTTTCCGCTCCCGCAATTCACGATCGCACCATTATTTGGATTCCCAGCCGCCACCGTGCCGTATGGGTCATCGCTTCCCGTGCTCACAGCATATGTTCCTGGCGCGCGATCATTAGCATCGCAACCGCTGATCGGCACCGCGCGACGGAACGGAGCTGACGGGCACAAGTAAACATTGATTCGCTGCGAAACCGCCTTCAGATTTGCCGCGTCTGAATTTCCCAGACTGAAATCGTAGATTTGATAGACATTCGCCTGATCGATGAACGGAAGAATGCTGGCAAACGCTCCTGAACGCGAGAGCGTCGAATCGACGGAGCTTAGCGGAAACTGATTATACGTGTCGTGATAGTTGTGAATCGCCAGGCCAATTTGCTTGAGATTGTTGCTGCACTGAGATCGACGAGCGGCCTCGCGCGCCTGCTGCACGGCTGGCAGCAGCAGGGCGATCAAGACCGCGATAATCGCGATGACCACCAGCAATTCAATCAACGTAAAGGCGCGACGACCTGGGCGTGAACACGGCATGAAAGCCTCCTTCAAATCGAAATCCAACAAACGACACTCTGGAAAATTGGCCGAGTCGTTGGCTGGCTACCGAGAAGGTGGCTGGCTAGTCGAAATGGCGAACACCTGCCGACTCTCGCAGCAGGTGCACGTGCAGGACGTCGGACCGGGGCTCAGGCCTCCATCACAACAGAGCCTTCGAGCACGCGGTCCAACCCCGCCATGTCGGCACAACATTACTGACACTGAGTCTCAATGTCAAACAACAGCCGTTCCGCAGGCGGGATTTTCTCGTTTCCTGCCCGCCTGCTGAGAAACCTCCCAGCGACCGCGAAACTCACCCCATACAAGATTTCACAGCACACACCATCCGCCAACACTTCATTTTCAGCGGAAGTTTCCTTATGCTTGATGTGTTCGGAAATCTTTCTGCATTCTGGGAAATCATGAGTCTTCTGCCATCTGCGAAATTGGCCTTGGCTGACGGAACTGTCTATTCGGGAACGGCTTTCGGCGCCACAGGCGAGGTTTTTGGAGAGGTCTGCTTCAACACCAGTATGACCGGATATCAGGAAATCCTGACCGATCCGTCCTACTGCGGTCAGATCGTCGCCATGACCTATCCCTTGATCGGAAACTACGGCGTCAACACCGAAGACGTCGAAAGTCGTGGACTGTCGATCCGCGGCTTCATCGTCCGCGAACTCTGCCGTCAACCGAGTAACTTTCGATCGACAGACACTCTCGACAGCTACTTACGCAAAGCGAACGTGGTTGGAATCGAGGGAATCGACACGCGATCACTGGTGCGCCGCCTGAGAATTCGGGGAGCGATGACCGGCGTGTTGTCGTCCACCGATCTGGACGATGCGTCGCTGATCAACAAAGCACAAAGCAGCCCCTCGATCGTCGGCCAGGATCTTGTGGCAGAAGTGACACCTGCCAAGCCGTTCAACTGGAGCGAAGGTCTCTCGGATCTGGGTGCGTCTGGTACGAGTCTGGTCTCCACAGACACTCCGGAACGCCACGTTGTGGCGATCGATTATGGGATGAAATGGAACATCCTTCGACACTTGAAGGCGATCAATTGCCGCGTGACGGTCGTGCCCGCAACGACAACCGCCGCCGAAGTCCTGGCACTGAAACCGGACGGAGTCTTTCTGTCAAATGGCCCCGGCGATCCGCGCCCCCTGAAATATGCCATCGACACCATTCGCGATCTGCTCGGCAATGTCCCGATTTTCGGAATTTGCCTGGGCCATCAATTGCTCGGCATGGCCTGCGGTGCCGAGATCTACAAGCTGAAGTTCGGGCACCGAGGTGCCAACCAGCCCGTTTTGAATCAAGACACTGGTCGCGTGGAAATCACCTCGCAGAATCACGGCTTCGCCATCGCCTCGGAAACGCTACCCAAGGTTCTGGAAGTCACGCATTTGAATCTCAACGATCGCACCATCGAGGGATTGCGGCACCGCGAGTTCCCGGCGTTCTGCGTCCAATATCACCCTGAAGCATCAGCCGGGCCGCACGACAGCGGGTATCTGTTCGAGACTTTTCATCAAATGATGACAAAAGCGTAAACAAAGTCGCGCTTCATCGATTGAACTCAAAAAAAACTTCTGTACGCTCGCCGACATTCGCGACAGACCGTCTTGTCGACGCTATAGGAACATTTCAAAGGAATCTTGTGCGATGGCTATTGAACGAAGTTTCGTCATGTTGAAGCCAGATGCCGTCGTTCGTCGTCTGATGGGTGAAATCCTCGGACGATTGGAAGCGAAGGGACTGAAAATCATCGGCATGAAGATGCTGCAAGTGACAACCGACCTGGCAAAGCAGCATTATGCCGAGCATGTGAAAAAACCATTCTATCCGCTTCTGGAAGAATTCATTACTTCGGGTCCGGTTGTCGCGCTGGCGGTCGAAGGCCCGGGCGCCGTCGCGGTGATTCGTGCAATGCTTGGCTCCACCAATGGACGTGAAGCACCCCTCGGTACAATCCGAGGCGACCTTGGAATGAGCCGCCAAATGAATCTGGTGCACGGCAGCGATAGCACTGAAGCCGCAGCACGCGAGTTGGCAATCTACTTCCAGCCGAGCGAACTTCTGACCTACGCCACTCCGCTGGATGGTTGGTTGTACGCCAGCGACGAAAAGTAGAATCGCACGCCGTTCGATTCATCGTCACTCTCCAAAACAGCCCACTCGATCCGCCCTGGCGCGGTTCGTCGAGCGGGCTGTTTTGGCATAATGTCCACGCGTCATTACCCAAATCACATCCGAAGCCTGTCTGCGGCCAACCCATCCGCGACGGCACCATGGCGACACGACTCGAGGAGCCGCTTTTCTTGATCCGAATTGCGTTCGATCACGTTCTCGTGTCTTGTATTCCTGAGTTTGATGGGTCTATTGTGTTCGCGACGTCAGTCAACCTGTCGACGACTTTCCGTTAGCAGTAATTCCAGGCATACTCAATTCACATTTCTGTTTGCCAAAATGCCATGACACGCACATCGGTGTTGATCATCAAGTAACGACAAGATCCGCTTCGAACTGTTCGAAGTCCCCTGTCAACGGCCCCTCCCCTGCGGAAACGAGGAACATTCACGATGTCCGAACGCGATTCCTGGAATGACCCGCAATCACCATCCGAAGTCCCAGTTCCCCCCAAGAAAAAGGGAATGAGCGGTTGCATGCTGGCCAGCCTGATTGTGGGTGGAATCAGCTTCGTCGGATTGCTCGCCTGTTGCGGGCTCGGCGGATGGTTTTTCAGCATGGTCATGCCGACAATCACCACAGAGCAGGCTCAAGTGACCGCCGTCGCGAAGAAGATTTTGAATGCCGAGATGCTTCCCGACTTTACACCTCAACAGGCGATGACAATCGACAACATGTTTTTCAGCATGCATATCGCCGAATTCAAACATAAAGAGGGCAAAGGCGAGTTGATGATGGGAAACGTCAAAGTGAAGATTGGTGACGCCGCTCAGGCCAACATGCAATCCACACAGTTTCGCGGCAAGTTCGAAGACAAGATGCGCGAAACAATCGATATCAAGTCGTCGGAAAATCACGAAGTCACCATGAACGGCAAGAAGGTCAACGTCGTCATCGGCGAGGGGACCTATCGCGCAACAGGGAAGGCCGTCCACACCGTCACCACAGATTTGGAAGAAGGGACGAGCTTGACGTTTTTGCGTCTGCAAATGGACGACGAGATCTGGAATCAAGACGCGGTGCTGAAAATGCTCGAAGGGGCGACTCCCGCAGAATCGACGTCCGATGAGCCGAAGCTGGGTGACGCGAAGCCCGAAGATCCCAACGACAACGCGGCAAAGCCAGAAGAGCCAAAAGTCGATGAACCAAAATCAGACGAAGTGAAGCCTGAATAAAAGGACTCGATCCAAGCGACCAATCGCCGGGGCAGTTTCCCGCACATCATCACCATGTGCGGGAAACATCACCTGCATTGTCGAATGGCATCATTCGCTAAACTTGACCTGGTATCCGGAAATCATCATTCCGCCATCGACGGTCAGCGTTTGCCCCGTCACCAGTACACTCCCCAGGATCAGACTTAAAATTCCTTCGGCAATGTCCTCGGGTGTGCAGACGCGTTTCAGCGGCAGTGATTGCTCATAGGCCGTCTTGATCCGCTCGTAGCTGTCACCCAGTCCCGCTTGAGTCCATCGCCCGGCGATGAAACCCGGCGCAACTCCGTTAACACGAATCGTCGGCGCAAGCGTTCGGGCCAATGACACGGTCAGGTTGTCGAGAGCGGCCTTCGTGCAGCAATAGGGGATGGAACTTCCCTGCCCCAACTGAGCCGCCACGCTCGAAACATTGATGATCACCCCGCCACCGGCCTTCAGCATGGAATCACGAACCGCGCGAGCACAATGAAACGCACCCACCACGTTCACTTTGTACAGCCGATCCCAGGTTTCATCGGAAACCTGATCCAGCTCACCGAAGGGAATAAACTGCGTCGTTCCTGCACAGTTCACTAGGACCGAAATTGGCCCCAAAGTTGTGATCGCATCGGAAACCATTCGCCGACACGCCGCGTCATCCGCGACATCGGCCTGAACGGCGAGACCTCGCCGACCAGCTTTTTGAATCTCCGCCACCGTCTGCTCTGCGTCGTCACGCGAGCGAGAATAGTTCACGACAACATCGTAGCCCTGTTTCGCCAGCAGCAACGATGTCGCATGCCCAACACCCGTACCACCACCCGTGACGATTGCGACTTTGTGCGAAGCGGACATGCGTGAACCTCAAAATTCAACGGAAGGAAGACGACAACGACTGAAACGATGTCATTCACCGTCAGTCGCTCTTGCCCGCATAGCGTACGGTCAACACGCCATAGAATCGACCGTGTTCTGGATTGCACAAGATGGCTCATCCAATCCGTCACGATCGAAAGATCTGAGGCCAGCGGCGGAGGTCCTCAAACTCTTCGGGGAGACCGGCAACGCGTTCCGTTCGCTTCTGACTCCAGTCCTGGGTTACAATTCCGTGCATGGTTTTCTTCCCGCCTTTATTCCTGCGTTCGGTCATTCCTCCCATGCCTTCGCGAACCCAATCAGGATGGTTCGTCCTGATCACTTTCATCGCCAGTGCGTCCATTTCATGGGCTGTCGACGACGCACCGACCGTTGATGCCGATCATGCTGTGAAACGTGCAAAAGGCCTGGAGGTGTTTCGATCACAGGTCCGAGACCTGTTGATTCAACGCTGCCTTGCCTGTCATGGGGGTGATGCCACCGAAGGAAAATTTGACCTGGCAACACAAGACGGCCTGCTTCGCGGTGGCGAACGCGGACCGGCGGTGATCATCGGGCGCGGCGAAAAAAGTCTGCTCGCGCGGCTGATTTCACATCAGCAAGAACCCCATATGCCTAAGGATGGCCCCCCCTTTTCCAAAGCCGAGATTGCTTCGGTGATCGAATGGATTGAATTGGGGGCTCCCTACGACGAGCCACTCCTCACGCAATCCACTGATCCCACCGCCTGGACGCGGCGAAAAGTGGATGCCGAGGCAAAGTCGTTCTGGTCTTATCAGCCACTCACGAGTGTCACACCACCACTGGTTTCCGACAATGACGCATGGGCCCAGTCGGCGATTGACCCCTTTATCCTCAAAGCACTGAAGTCCGCGTCCATCAATCCCAATGGCCCTGTCGACCGCGCCGCGTTGATTCGTCGCGTCACGTTCGACTTGATCGGACTCCCCCCCTCGGCCGACGATGTGCACCAATACGTCGAGGATTCACGGCCCGATGCCTATGAGCGTTTGATCGATCGATTACTCGCCAGTCCGCATTACGGCGAGCGCTGGGGACGTCGCTGGCTCGATCTCGTCCGCTTCGCCGAAAGCCATGGTTTTGAACATGACTATGACCGCCCCTCGGCCTATCACTATCGCGATTTCGTCGTGCAAGCCCTGAACGAGGGAATGCCTTATGACCAGTTTGTCCGATGGCAAATCGCAGGAGACGAACTCGCGCCTCAGGAACGCATGGCTCAAATGGCAACGGGATATCTCGCTGCGGGTGTTCATTCGACGCAAATCACAAAGAACGAAGTCGAGAAGCATCGTTACGACGAAATGGACGACATGCTGTCCACAATTGGTACGTCTCTGTTGGGCCTGACGATTGGCTGTGCCAGGTGCCATGACCATAAGTTTGATGCCATTCCGCAAGCCGACTACTACCGACTGCTGGCCACATTCACAACCACAATTCGCAGCGAGGTTGAACTAGATTTCGATCCGATTGGATATCAGCGTGCAAGAGCTGACTTTGACCGCGAACATGAACCTTTTCTCCAAGCGGTTCGCGCCTACGAAACATCTCAATTGCCGACGCGATTTGCCGAATGGTTTGCCACGCGTGATCAAACGGCCGAAAAGTCTATGTGGTTGATTCCGTCGGGGATCACGTTTCGATCACAGGGAAATGCGGTGTTCACACGGCAGCCGGACGGGTCGTGGCTCGTGACTGGCCCCAATCCTGCCCACGATGTGTGGACGATTGAGTTCGTCACGAAATCGAAAAACATCCAATCCCTCCGGCTCGAAGCGCTCGCCGATGCGTCACTCGCTCAATCAGGACCGGGCCGAGCTCCCAATGGAAACTTCGCACTTACCGATTTTCAAGTTGCAGTGCGACCGTACGACGACTCCGCCACCAATGAGCCGACACCCGTCAGCCTGAAGTCTGTGATCGCAACGTTCGAACAAAATCAACTGCCAGTGACGGCCACGATCGACGATGATCCGAACACCGGCTGGGCCGTCGACCCCGAATTTGGCAAGAACCACGCCGCCGTCTTCTCTACCGCCACGCCAATTGGAACGGAGCAAGGTACGGCTGTCACAATCACGCTGCAGTTCAAACAAAATACTCAACATTCGTTGGGACGGGTGCGACTGACGATTTCTCCACAAGCGGATCTTCCCGCCACGGTCGGCGGTGCGCGCGATGAAGCGATCCAATCGCTGCTGCTGCGTCGGCAAGCCGATTGGACCGACAGTGAGAGAGCCGAGCTGCACAATTGGTTCAAACCACAGGACGCCGGCTGGCAAGCCGTCGACAGTCAACGCGCGACCCATGCCGCGAGTGCGCCGCAGCCTCGAATTCGAAAGGTCTTGGTTGCGACCGAAGGATTACCGGCCGTGACGCTTCACACGCAAGCCGAGGCCGAGTTTCAAAACGAGACCTACTTTCTGCGACGAGGGGAAACGAACCAAAAAGACGCCATCGCGACACCAGGATTCCTCCAGGTACTACTGTCCACGTCCGACGAGTCCACTCGATTTCAGGAACAGCCACCGGCCGGATGGCATACGTCGTTTCGCAGGACTTCACTGACAAACTGGCTGGTGGATCGAGAGTCGGGCGCCGGGAACCTGTTCGCCCGTGTCATTGTGAATCGGCTCTGGCAACAACATCTCGGACGCGGAATCGTCGGCACACCGTCTGATTTCGGCACACGGGGTGAACGACCAACACATCCTGAACTACTTGATTGGTTGGCGAATGAACTTGTGCGTCGTGGATGGGAACTGAAACCACTCCACCGTCAGATTCTGATAAGTGGGACTTATCAGCAGGCCTGCGACCAGGACGAAGCTCGGGCCAGCGTCGATCGCGAGAACCGGCTTTTCTGGCATCGGCCCCGGCGACGTCTGGATGCCGAGTCGATTCGTGACGCGATTCTGGCATGTGGAAATCGACTCGACGATCGCCTCTACGGTCCCGGTCAATTGGACGAAGGCCACCGGCGAAGAAGCCTGTACTTCACCATGAAGCGCAGCCAATTGATGCCTTCCATGACAGTCTTCGATGCCCCTGACGGTACGACGCCCGTTGCAGACCGTCCGCAGACTACGATCGCGCCCCAGGCCTTGCTTCTGATGAACAACACGCATGTACGCCAGGCAGCGCAGCAATGCGCAACGGAATTGCTCGCTCAGTCCCACGCATCACTGGATTCCGCGATTCGGCGAGGTTACCTGACGACGATTGGTCGTCCCCCGTCGAATACCGAATTCGCACGATCGCTCGAATTTGTGCGTGGGCAGCGCGACGCGTATTCGAGACTCGATCCGACGTTCAGCGACCGTCGCGCATTGACAGATTTCTGTCAGATCCTGTTCTGCCTCAATGAATTCATCTATGTCGAGTAATCGAAACGCGGTGCGTCACTGCTGCCAGGTCGTCGATGGCAAGTTCGGGATTACTTCGGGGTGTAAGGCCACTGAGGCACCGAGCCGGTTGAACCCGTTGGCGGCATTGATCCGGCTTGATTGGTGGGCGTGCCGAATTGGTTCTGGGCATCAAGGCCATTCGAAGAACGACCATTGATGATGACGTTCGAGGGTTGTCGATTGGGAAGCGAGTTCGCATTCGCGGGCCAGTTTCCGCTATAGGGACGAGTCGTATCCGACGAGAATTGATCGCGGCTGTTCGCCTGATTCGAGAAATCCGCTGAGTCCAAGGTGTTCACGCGTCGATCGGAATTCTGTGCCCAGGCTGATTGCCCGACAGCCGAATCCTGTCCGGTTCCCGCTGACCCCGTTGTGGGCTGCTGATTGGCCCAACTAGGCAGCTCGCCAGAACCGCCTTGCCAGTCACTCGGAGATCCCCAATTGGAGGTCGGTGATGCAGGAGCAATGGCTGGTCCGGCTTCTGTTTTCTCGGCTTGAGAGGTTGTCGAGAAACTTCGATTTGCCGTCTGCTGAATTTGATTGTCACCAAACCTGTTCGAACTCTGATACGACTGAGCCTGTTGGAATTCACCACCAAAGCGCGTGTCATACGAATGTGCTGGTACGGCCATCGATCCATTTGGGGCGGCGGGTACTGCGGCGGCCGGGATTCCCATTGGTGGTGCAGTGACAGCGGGATTGGTGAAGGCAGGATTGGCGGTGGAAGGATTCGCATACTGCGTTGGCGATTCGCCTACGGCCCCATCCATCACTGGGAATAGACTTCCAGGTCCGACGCTCATGCCCAATTGTGTTGCAAGCTGGCTGGCCGAATCGCCTCCCAGACTCGACCGTGCCCCCATCATCGATTGCTGGCCACGCGTCTGTTGGACAAGCGGATCTAACGAACGTGACCGCGGATTTTGTGCGAGCGACGAACGACCGCGTTCAATGGTGAATGGTTGCGCTCCTGCCGCTGGAGTCTGTCCGACGAAGGACGGGTCATGTGGCGTCACCCCGGCGCCTGGATCATTCGTCGACGGATAAAGTGTTACCCCCGCCAGATTCTGGCGTTGCCCGTCTCGATTTTGTGTGTCGTGATGGGCAAAGGCATCCGACTGGGATTCACCGTTTGAGGCGAACGCCCCCGACGGGTTCTGGTTCGGATCGCCCCGATGTGTCGAAGCGACTCGACGCGGTGCGGGCTGCTCACTCCATTCTTCGTCAAGCTGTTGCGAGTTACGAGCTTGAGCCAATTCCTTTTGGTCGGCTTCATAACGTTTTCGCTTGGCGTCTTGCGCCTCGCGGGCCATTTCATCTTGGATCTGCTCGAAGGTCATACCCTTCCGATCTCGAGTTCGCCGAGGACCGCTCGCAGCAACTTCAGGCTCGCCATAGTTCTGTGAGAAGATCGAGGCCATGAACTGTTGTGCCTCGGCCTCGGTCGCCCCTTCCCGAAACATGGCCAGCGCATCGTCGCGGCGATTTTGCTTGGCATAGACCAACCCCATATTGGCCATCGCTCGGCGGTGTTGGCGGTCGATTTCGAGAGCCTGCTTCAACGTTTGTTCCGCCTGAGACAGGCTTCCACGCAATGTATAGGAATAACCAAGGTCACTCAGAATGTTCACGTCGCGCGGCCTTGAACGCAGCGCCGCCTGATAGTGTTCATCCGCCGCAGAATACTGATGCTGTTTATCCGCCACGACGGCCAGTCGATGGTGCACGGCGGCGTTGCCCGGCGAAGCCATCAGCGCACGCATGTAAACCAACCGAGCATCTTCGAATTGTCCATTCGCACTCAGCTGATCGCCTTCCTTCATCAGGTCGGACAACTGCGAGTCGCGTTTCTCGATTTCCGATTTCTTTGCCAGTTTGTCCTTGATCTGATCCGGCATCGGGGTCGTTTTTTTGCCGGATTTATCCACTTTATAAGGCCAATACGCGACCTCGTCCGGACCTTCCAGTCCCTGGAATTTCGGCTTCGGCTTGCTACGTTCTTTCCACGCCATCATCGACTTGTTCGACTGACAGCCGGATACGATGAACGAGACGAGCAGCGCCGCCAGGCAAACGTTCAATCTGGTAATGCGAACCATTCAACCGTCCCTGGTTGAAAAAGGAATTGAGCTGTCGACAAGTTGGAACATCGAACTCATCGGGCCGAAAACTGAATTGATGAATTACGACGATCGAAATCAAAAGAGGTGAAAATCCGATATCGATTGGAATCCAAGAAAAATCTAAAGCTTTACTCAGATCCTGTCGAGACGAGGTTTTGATGTTGCAGATTCGCCCAGATTGCCTTGCCTGTTCAACTGTCGGCAATTTTGCGTACGATCGCACCACTTTCGAGCAAATCGTCATTGCTCGCCCAGCTCCGAACCTGAATTCGCACGTCGAGAAACTCGCGGCGAACATCACAATGAGCCTGCGAGTGATGTTCACGTTCCTGTCAGAACAGAAGTAACCGGCCCACGAGTGCGGCGAGCCTCGGTCCCCCCGAGGCCGTCCGTGTTAAAAGGTCATCCGTGAACTAAGATTTCCTGCGACCGACACGGAGACAGGTAAAACGTTCTGTGTCGATCTGAGTTGCCGATCCTGGTCGCCACGTAGGTCTTTCCGGAACATCGAGATGTCTGATTCGACTGCGTTCGCTTCGATCGCCGAACTTGGACGATCGCTTCGAAACAAAGATGTGACAGCGATTGAATTGGCCGAGAGTTCTCTCGAACGACTGGAACGTTGGGGGGCAGAATTCAACGCCGTCGTCAGGACGACACGCGATTTGGCACTTGCCCAAGCCAGGCAGGCCGACGACGAATTACGAGATGGTCGCGATCGCGGACCGCTGCACGGAATTCCTTATGGACTCAAGGATCTCTTCGCAACGAAGGGAATTCCCACTTCGTGGGGCGCCGCGCCACTCAAAGACCAGATGATCGATGACGACGCGACGGTTGTTGTCCGCCTGCGAGAATCCGGCGCCATCTTGTGCGCCAAACTTGCCATGGTCGAACTGGCTGGCGGGTTCGGCTACAAGCAAGCCAACGCCAGTTTCACCGGTCCAGGACGAAACCCCTGGGACCGGACCTGCTGGTCAGGCGGCTCGTCGTCGGGATCTGGTGCGGCCGTTGCCGCGGGCCTCGTTCCGTTCGCGATCGGCACTGAAACGATGGGATCAATCATTACCCCCGCGGGATATTGTGGCGTCACGGGACTGCGTCCGACGTACGGCCGCGTCAGCCGACATGGAGCCATGGCACTCAGTTGGACGATGGACAAGATCGGCCCGATGTGCCGGACGGCAGCAGACTGCGCCCTTGTCCTGCACGCCGTCGCCGGTCCCGATCGAGCTGACGAAACGACTGTTCCAGATCGATGGGAGCGACAGCCAGAACCAAAACAATCCGGCTTTCACTTCGCCGTGCTCGATGCCCCCCCCGACGATGTCCAGCTCGAGGTTCTGGAAAACTACAACGCCATGCTGGACCTGCTGCGGACAATCGGTACCGTCGAGACAATTAAGCTACCAGATCTTCCGTATTCGGTGGTGGCTTCGACCATCATTTCGAGCGAGATGTCCGCCGCGTTTGAATCATTTGTCCGCAGCGGCGACACGTGGGAATTGACCGCGCCAGAAGATCGTTGGGGCGCGCATTCCAATATGCTCATTCCGGCCAAAGACTACATCAACGCCCTGCGTATTCGCACCAAGATTCAGCACGCACTCGACGACATCATCGCCCCATTTGATGCGATCGTCACACCGACACTCAGCACCGAAGCCGGACCCATTGAACAGCGATTCTCTCAATGGTCACGCGGATTCGTTTGTTCGGAGCTCAGTGCGGCCGCTAACGTCGCCGGACTACCGGGAATCACCATTCCCAGTGGCTTCGGTCACCGCGGACTCCCCACCGGAATTGAATTCACGGGACGTGCGTTCAACGAACACTCCATCCTTGCCGCGGCAATCGCGTGTCAGAAATCCAGCGACTGGCACACAAGACACCCGGCTCTGAAGCAGCCGACGCCCGAATGAGAAAAAAACGTTGGTCAGCACGTGTGTGACCAACGTTTCAAATGGTTTCCGCACGAAGATCGTGTCTCACTAAACGGGACGAACGGTGTTCGCAATTATTTGCCGCCCGCGCCCAGAAAGCTAAACAGACCTTTCCGCGTTGGCTTCTTCTCTTCCAGCGCGTCTTCGGCCTCTGTCGCCTGATCAAGATTCCGAGCCAGTTGAATGATGCTTTTTGTCAGGCGCGACTTGGGTGCCTGCGAAATCAATGGAATTCCATTGTTTCTCGCTTCGACCATCGTGCCATATTCATTTGGAATCTGTGCAAAGACATCGTGACCGAGAACTTCAAGCGCCTTCGACAAGCTGATCGAACTATCCTCAAGGCCCATACGATTGACCACAATCTTGACCTTCTCGAACAGGCCCGTCTGTCGCTTGAAATACTGCATTAACCGGTTCGCATTTCGCAATGACGGCAGGTCCAATTGAGTGACAATCAGAATCACATCCGATGCTGCCATTGCCGCCTGATCGAGAGCTCCGTAGCTCTTGCTCAGGTCGATGACCAAATGGGTAAAGGTCGCTTTCAAGAGCGCAATCATCCGGCGCATTTCATCGGCACCGATATGCGTTTTCTCTTCCATCTCAACGGGTCGCGGCAATAAAAAGGCCCCGCACTCGTGCTTCGTCAACGAGCGACGCAGCAGCGAGTAGTCCAGTCGAGTAATGTTTTCGGCAACATCCTGGATTGTGTAGTCGGGAATAATATCCAGCCACACATCCGCATCACCCAGCGCCAAATCAAGATCGATAATCGAAACGCTGCGACCAGGGTGCTGGGCCAGGCAACATCCCAGATTGATGGCGAGAGATGTGCACCCGATTCCGCCAGAAACACCTGCCACGGAAATCACCTGACTGGCACGCACTTGTCCATCGCCCTGAGCCTTGCCCATCACCAGCCGGATCCGTTCGAGCGCCGCCAGGAAATCATCCAATTTCAGGGGACTGGAAAGAAACTCCTTCGCCCCGTTCCGCATCGCCTGCAGAATCAGAGTACCTTCTTGAGAACTGCTCAGTACCAGGATCTGACACGAGGGATAGTTCTGATGAATGTGCGCCACCACCTCCAGCCCGCTCTGCGGACTGGAATCAATGGCGACCAATGCAATGTCAGGCTGAGTCTGCTTCAAGACATCGGGGAAGAATTCGTAGCGTGAGCATTCCGCTTCCAGCCACACGGCGTCAATCCCGAGAAGCAATGGCTTCAGCGTGTTCCGCGAAGCATCGTTTGGATCAACGAGTGCGAGTCGGATAACGCTTTTCATGGAACAACCTTTAACGCTTTCTGATGGCCTGTGATCGCGGTCGAAACGCTGCGACGGGGTCGACCGTCCGGTGAAATTGTCTGACACGTGGTACTCTTTGTTTGAGAACACCTTTCTGCTCGGCCTCTAACAGCAATCAACGGCCAACGGTCTTGGTCAAGTCGCCAATCTCGTATTACTGGCCAGTCTCATCTCGCTTTTGACTCTTCGATTGCGTTTCTGTCGTGCGTTCCGATTTCGGGGATTTCTTGAATCCAGCCGGCTGAACCGAGGATTCATCCGTATCCTGCAATCCCCGTGTTGTCGGGGGTTTTGATCGAGATGGGGGTTTGGCGGATCGCGTCCGTCGCGACAAGCCGTTTTCGGTACTTGGAGGTGGTGGAACAGGGGAGGTCGTCCCTGGACCGGATGGTGAAATCAATCCACCCGATGTCGGGTTAGGCAGTGTCCCCATTCCGGAACTTGGCGATGTTCCCATAATCGGCGTTGGCGTCACCGCAGGTGAGATCGGAATGCTGGATCGCGATGGCTGGTAATCTCCCTGAAATCGATTCAGATAGTTTCCGTCGCATTCTGTGCCGCAATCTGGACCGTATTTGGGAACTTCGATTAAACCATAGTCATAAAGTTCGCGGTCGGTCGGAACGGTCGTATTCATCCCTGGACCGCCAGGCGGAACCTGATCCGATGGCATACTGTTTCCGAATTCCGGGGTAATCAGAATGATCAACTCGGTTTCCGACTGCTGAGAGATCGTCTTTCGGAACATCGCACCGACCAGTGGCAATTCACCCAGGAACGGCGTTTTCAAATTTGATCCCATCACTCGGGTCGAGATCAATCCGCCGACGACCATCGTATCGCCGAAATTCATGTCGACAGTCGACTGAACTTTTCGTTTCGAAATGCCGGGAACCGTCGTGCCCTGCAACGTAATCGAGTTCGCCGTATCTTTGTCGCTCACTTCCGCCGTCACCTGCAGCTTGACGCGTGTCGGGCTGATCACGATCGGCAGCGTCTGCAAAATGACCCCGAATTCACGGAACTCGATCGTCACTGTTCCGAGCCCACCAGGAACTGGAATCGGAAACTCGCCCCCATCTTCCAAGCGGGCCGCTTCGCCACTGCGAACAACCAGTACGGGTTCCGACATCACCTTCAACAGGCCTTCTTCCTTCAAGGCCTGCACAAACAAATCAAAGGCAAAGTGATTTCCGCTGAATCCCGCGGTCAGTGACAAGGGGTTGGTCGAACTCGGCTGTTGACCGATACTCGGACCGCCCCCGATCGGATTGACCAGACTTGTAATGGGCGTAATCGATCCTGGCGTACTCGCTATGACCGCACTTTGCGTCAATGCCTGGAAGTTGATCCCAAACGTTCGCAGCTTCGAACGCTGAACTTCGAGGATCTTGACTCGCGCCTGAACTTCCTGTGGCCCGCCAACTCGCATGTGATTGATGACGTCTGGAGCATAGACGCGCGCCACATCCATAATCTGCGCGATCGTCTGATTGTCTGTTACATACCCCGTCAGCAGGATGGTTCCCCCAAACAGGGCCCGGCATTCAATTGCCGAGTCGGGAAAATTCTCTTTGAGCACGGCCTGCAGCAAGCGGGCGTCGCCGCTGACGTAAACTTCAATGGAATATCGCTGCCCACTATCGCCGGTGATCACCATCGTGGTCACACCTTGGGTCAGTCCGCGAATTCGCAGACGATTGTGCCCCAGCGACATTACGTTGATGACTTTGTCGTCGAATCCGTCGACCCGTTTCAGCCATTCGCTGAATTCAAGATCTTTGGAGAACTTCTCGGTCAGATTGACCCGCATTTTCGGCGAAATGACTTTCACCGCCTCGTAAGACCGATCGTCTTCTGCCGCACGGCGAACTGTCGACGGAGCAGGACTCTCGGGCGGATCCTGACCGCGTGCGGTCGACTCCATGGCAGGCGCAAGCAACGCCGCAGCCAGAGCACAACCCCACGGCAACCGCCGTGACGTCATTTGGCGAAATGCAAAACCACACCAGCTCTCGAGAGATAACACTCGATCGGAATTGGCACGGCCCGTCGGCTGAATCGTTGACATCCCTGTTCCTCGATTCTGAATCTTTTTGTCTTAAGCGATTGAAGTCTCGGTTCCACCGATGGCCTCAATCCACTGTCGTTCGGAAAGCTCGTTGTGAAAATCATCGCAATTGACAAGTGCATTCGTTTGTTTGTGACGCAGCACTATTGTCGCATGGCATCCGTCGGGACTGCCGCGCTCGTATCTCTCGATGGACTCTTTGGCGTGTTTCTGGCGGGTGTCGCTTCGGTCTCTTGAATCTCTGATTTGGGTGTTCGTTTGCGGCTGAAGAATTTCATCAACGGTGATGCCCATTGATCTCCGATTGTCGGATTCGTCGCGGGTGCAACCGGTTGATGACCATCCGGAAGATCGTGCTCATAGATCTCTTTCTTGTCGCCGTTGTAGATCTCCACTCGCCAGACTGGCCGTGAAGGGTTCTTACCAAGTTGGGCAACTTCAGGTGCGACCGGTTGTTGCTTCAGGTACTCGGAAAAGCTCGATCCAATCGGCCGCTCTTTCGGAGGTGTTTTTGTTTTCGAAATCGTTGAATTCTCGTCGGGAATGTCGGAGGCGTTCTCGAGTTCTCTTGATCGTTGCGCCAACATCGTTTCATCAAGGTCCTGTTCGTCTTCGCTCGCGATGTCTTCTTCACCGAGTAGCGCGAACTGAAGTCGACCTGCGCTGACCACCTTGGCCAGATGCAGAAGTTTCGCCTGCCGTGGATAGGTCACGAACGAAATGTTCTCGACCTTGACGGCGTTCGGATCTTTCGTGGCGACGTCGTTTCCGGCAACCTTGTCACCAACCGCGATTACCTTAACGCGTTTCAAAACGGTCTTGATCGACGTGCTTTCCTGTCCGTCCCGAAGACGACGAGAAATCGCACAAGAGACGGACACGTAACTGCCCGCTCTCAGCAACCCGCTGTGTGTCTGCGTCGAATCGACAGGCAACGAGACCAAAGTCATTCCTTTAGGGATCATGCTGGCAACACCGACCTGGCCTTTGGGGCCCAGATAGGGAATCAGAACAGGCATCGCCGGTGACACACGAATTTTGATTGCATGCCCTGCAAACTCTTCTTTCGTGGTAATCGATCCTTCAGGAGCGTTCTCCCTCGGCCATTCTTTGAAACCAACATTGGTCTCGTCGAGTGGCGTTCCCGGATCCATATCCTTTAATGCGACCAGGATCTTAATCATTTCCTGCTCGGGGGCTTTGTTCCCTGACAAAATCGCTTGCGCGCCAATCATTGCGACAAGACCGCAGCCGATCGCGACTGCGAACAACATCATTTGTTTTGATTTCATGGTGAAGTCTCCGCCGCCAATGAGTTCAACGATCCCGCAGTTGACTGGATATGTCGAATGCCATCCGGCATTCAGCCGACTTGTCGCTGCTGAAGGAATCCAGATCTTGAACGTCATTTTCGGCGACCGACGGACTGATTTTCCGTCGACTCTCCGTCATGATCGTCAATCAAGAGTCTGATCTTCACGCGATCAGTACGTATTGGAAGGGAAAGAAGGCATGTATCACGCGAGTGGCGTCATACTTTCCACTCGGCCTCTCCCGAGCAAACTTAGTTCAAGTTTTGCATCCTGCCGGACAACGGCGGCAAATTCTCAGAAATGTTAAAAGAAAAGGGCTCGCGCCAAGGAAACGCGAGCCCTTTCCAAATTTTGCGAACTTTAGATCAAGCCGTAACCCACGGCGTATGCGAAGTACATCAGCGATCCGACACAGATCGGAATGCCGTAGGGCAGCAGAGACATCGTAGGTTTGCGCTCTTTGGCGATGGCGAATAGCTTGTTCGGATCGCGGATCGTCATGATTTCGAACGCAATGTGGAAGAATTGGGTCACGTGGTGCTGAATCCGTCCGCTCCATGCCACCATCACAATGGCCATCAAGGCACCGACGATCACCGTCACCAAGAACGAATTCCAGGTCGTCGCGGCACCCAGCCAGGCGCCAATTCCCGCCATCAGTTTCACATCGCCGGCTCCCATTCCACCGATCGCGTACAGCGGCAACAGACACAGCAATCCGCAGCCAATTCCTGCCAGGCTGGCACTGCAACCCGACCAGCCATTGGCGAGCGTGTGATAGGCCAGGCCCGTCAGCACCATCGGAAACGTAATCCAGTTGGGAACCTTAAGCTGTTTCCCATCGATATAGGCGGCAAAAATCAAAACGGCTGAGACGAGTGTGATATCCCAGTGAACCAACAAAACTTGCAGCCAATCCATGTCCAATCACCTTTCGTAAAGCAGTTGAGGGGCGGCGTCGACGGAGCTTCCAGCTCCCGCCAGCATGCGATCGGTTTTCAGCATCCGCGTTGCTGTCCGGTGGCCAGGTTCACCATCCCCACTAGCAGCACAAGTGCAGCGGGGGCCCATTGGAGAAGCTGGCTACTAGACAAATCAAACCAAATAGGAAGCATGTTCAACCTTCGATCAATCAGCGGGTATTGAAGCGAAATCTCAGAGTCATTTCGACGTGTGCGACTGCTTCAAGAAACCGTGGCAAACGGCAGATTCAAAGACAGGGCGAGGTCAGCGAAGCAACCCGGTCGCAAAATGACGACCGGGTTGCTGAGTTCCTAGGCGGACCGAGTCGCCTGAATGACATTCATTGAAATCACGAGGGCTGGTTCCGCCAAACCACCGGAATAGCTTGGCGATCCTGTTGGAGTGGCCTGTCCCCTGATTTCGATCGTCAATTACAGGGCGTTGGCGGCCGACAGGAACTTGGCATTGGCCTTCGTACCGATCGACGAGACCGTACCGATACAAACGACGATGATCAAAGCGAGCATCACCGCGTATTCAACGGCGGTTGGACCATCTTCCGAAACGAGAAAATTCTTAACGCTGGTCATGAACTTGTTCATTGCTATCCCTCTCAAGACACGGCCCGAATCCCGAAATGGGTGGTAGAGCCCGACTCACTTGCTGAAGCCTTCACGTTGTGGTGGTCATACAGACCAGGAACCGCCTTCTGCTCTCAGCTTGGACTCTCATTTTGAGAAGGCCAGCATCGTCCGTGACACCTGAATCGAAGACGCTTCAAGGGTTCCACCTGAAACCTAGGTCAGGTTTGAAGGTCGTCAAATCGGAATCTCAGAATTTCCGTTCGCACCGAAAGTCTTTGGGAACGAATCGCTGAAGAAAATCCGCACACCCGTAGTCGATCCCGGCGAGCCAAAAGGGGCAGCGAACAGAAAGACGGTTCACAAATGAAATGTGATCAGCACCGGTCGTATTCAAACATTCTGAAATCCCGCCATGAACTTGCGAGCATATTTCCCCAGAATGTCGGTCTCGATATTGACCGTTTGCCCGACCGCACGCTGCCCGAGCGTCGTCACCGACAGAGTATGAGGAATCAGCGCCACGGTGAACCGTTCAGGTTCGGCCAGAACAACAGTCAAACTCACTCCATCCACCGCGACCGATCCCTTAGGAACGAGCAGTTCGGCGAGCGGCGCGGGAATTCGAAACCCCATGGCAATCCACTTGGCATCGCGGTCTAGCTGATCAACAACGCCGACGCCGTCAACATGCCCTTGGACGAAATGCCCACCCAACCGACCATTCACAGGCAATGACCGTTCAAGATTGACCAAGTCGCCAGGCCGCAACGCGCCGAGATTGGTTTTCGAAAGCGTCTCTTGCCCCGCTTGAAATTCCCACGTGTTCTGGCCGAACGCCACGATCGTCAAGCAACAGCCATTGATGGCCACACTGTCACCACAGGCATTCTGAGCCCCGGGATCAGCAGCCAGAGAACGCATGGTTGCAGGCGCCTCAATTGCCAGTCGAACCCCACCCGGCTCCTCGGTCAAGGAAACGACGCGCCCCAGGCACTCAACCAATCCTGTAAACATTCCAGCATCTCATTGGCGTACTTCAATCGCAAAGCGGGACCACGGCCCCGACAGCCCATAGGATAAGTCGTCCGACAAAGGCTTGGCAAACCGTCAGTGCATCAGCGCAGAGATTCAGCCGAAACTCATCGGGTTGAAGGAGACGTTTTTCCACACGGCCTTCTCGACGGCGGAAAGAAATCACCCCTCATTTTGAGCAGACGAACCTCGTTTTCGACGATGAAACCGGCAAAAACGGGCACTCTCGCCAGAACATGCACGTCACGGTCGCTCAGAATCTGCGCATTTCCTCAATGGAGACTTGGCGCTGACAACAGCCCCCGACTATTATCCGGCCTTCGAAAAACGGTCGGGGCTCCCCCTCCGTTTTTCACGGAGAGGTGACAGAGTGGCCGATTGTGCTGGACTCGAAATCGCAACAAGGCTTTTCTCGAATTAACGGGAAAAGCCTTTTTTCGTAGGCTAAATCGCGATTTCCGCCGTTAGCAAAAACCCCCCGAAAACACCCCTAAATACCCCCTTGTGGGTGTCAAAGACACCCGGCCCAAAGATCCGGGGAAATTTCCGAAATAGTAGTTAATTTCCGGACTGAAAGGTCTCTTAATGCGTGCCGATACAGATCCGAGGCTCATTCTTTGCCTTGATGCGCTCGGGATGTCGTTTGCGATGCTTGAACGACTACATTCCCAAATTTGGCCTGCCTGCATTCGCCTGAAAACAGAGTCTCAGCAATTATCGTCAGCATTCTTGCCCTGCTGGTCGTTCGTTGATGTCGTGCATAGGTTGCGAGAGATTTCGCAGTACGTCCCTGGACTAAGCCAAAAGCACCCAGAACTTAAGCGGTTCTTGCGTTCGACTGAACAAGCCGAAGTGCTTCGAAATTACATCCAACACTTAGACAGGGAGCTTTCAAGCCACACTCCGCACAAATTTCCCGTCTGGGGGTCACTAAGCTGGGTAGACCCGACAGAGGGAGATACATGCCATATCGTCCACTCGGGAACGCGGGTTGGAGACATTGTCACATACGGATGCGTGTTCGACATCCAAGAAAAACGCTGGCTATCCAATGTTAGCCTGAACGCTGGAGAAGCGGCCCTGCACTTTGATCCCGTTTTAAATAGCGCAATCAGTTTTCGAGACTTCATAATTCCATGGATTCTCAACACTTACAAGCAGCCATTAACGACCATAACTAGCCTTGAAATACTAACGATAAAGCTCAGATTGTCTGACGATTCGAAGACAATCACGAGTGTCGCATCGACCGACACCAGCATAAACGAAAACGCCCCGCCAGAATGAACGGGCGGGGCGGAAACGATCGCAATCGATTCAATCGAGCACCATACGAATTCGCACGGATGTCTAGAACCACGGAAATGGCGTTTCGTGGCTCAGGGCCGCGACCAGTTCTCGCTTGGGAGTTGAGTCAACTGCCTCAAACCGTCCGAACCGCTGCCCGCCATGCGAGTAGAACTGCAGCTCGTTCTCGACCGGGTTTGCGAAGTCAACGGATTGCATGGCTTTCGCCAGCTTGAGCAGCGTTCCCTTACACGGCTGGAAGCCCTTGCCGATGTACCTTGGCAACCGGGCAAGCGTTCCCAGGGGGAAGTCGAGTTGGTTGATTGAAAGCCGATTCGCGGCCAGATCTTCGAAGAAATCCTCATGTACGTAGACCAAGCCGGTTTGGTCGATCGCCGCACAACAGACCGTGAAGTCAAACTCCGCGATCGTTTCCTCTGGCCCCGCGAAGAATCGATTCTTGATCAACTGAATATGTTGCCCCTTGAACATGTATCCACGGATGTTCGGCTTGTCGTAGATCCTTTTGGCGTTCGTCCGTTCGATGGTCCAGATTCCCTCGGCAAGATCGTCCGGATTGCGGAAGAACACGTCTACATCGCTGTTGCAGGGCTTCCGCTGGAAGTAGTCGCGAAGACTTCCGCCAGCGATCCAGCCTGTGGGAACAGCCTGCAAGGTTTCACGGAACCAGCCGTAGCATTCGGACATGGACTTATCGCTTGGATGAACACAGTTTGGTTTGTTTTTCATAACGAGTGACCTTCGTTGAACGCGTGAGTTTTGATCGGTGCAGATTCAGGTAGTCACGCCCCTTTTTGGTGATCGTGACTTCGATCGTCGCATCTGCGTCGAATGGCACACCGTGCGGTTGCTGCCAGATGATCAGGATGCCAGGGACTCGCGGGACGGTTGCCGACATGGGTCAACCGCCTTTCGCCGTTGCCAGCTTCAACGCATGCTTTTGGCCCGCCTTGACCGCTTGGTACAGTTCTCCCCGTGATCGCAAGCGTCGCTCTTCGTCACACCAACTGGCCTGAATTGCCCGGCATTCCTCCGCGATCTGCTCCAGTGACGGCAGATAGCTCGCATCCTCGCGCCGTCCGTCGCTAGATTCACGCTCCAATAGCGCCGCGAACTCTACATCAAACTTGACTGGCTTGGTCGGTAATTGCGATAGGGTCATCATAGTGCGGTCCCCATTTCCAGCAGTTCGCTGCGCGTCATGAGTGGCCGCAAGGCTACTGTCCAGAAATCTGGCCGTAGCAGTTTGTGCTCGCGGGCAAAGTTCTCGCGGTTCTGAATCTCCAAAGCTTCGTCGTAGGTTAGGCCCAAACGGGCACCGATCGGAAAGCACGATGGATCGGCTGGCCTGTCTTCAGGTGGCATGTCACGGACGAAGAAAACTGCGGCGTTCAGCGCCATGCATGCCCATCTGTTTTTCTGATGGGTGAACAGCGACTGGTTCAATTCCCTCGCAAACTTGACTGCCAAATCCAATGGCAGCCCCTGCAGAATGTCGCTCGGAACGGAGTCAATCCGCTTCGGCGAAAACTCGTTGTACATCTTGATTTCGAGGACGGCACAAACCGGCCCGAGTCTCTTCAAAATGCTCTTCTCTGTCGCGAATCTGACCCAGTCACCGGGAACGGAAATAGACGATGGGCGCAATGGCATTGGGGAAAGCCTCTTTCATATGGCAGACAACAAACAAAAAACGCGTAGGCGTCGTCAGGGCGCACCGGTAGCGCAGAATGATTGCGTACGGCTTGCCCGCTCAGATTCAACGCGTCAAAACGCGAAGCAGTAGGCACGCACGGCAGCTAAGAGCCGCCATCCGGCATGAAAACGAAAAACCCCTCGCGGATTGCTTTGTCTGCCACAACGAAGCGACCGCGAGGGGTCGGAAAGGCGAATCAAATTGTATTGCGTGAGTTAAAACGCTCTCGCTTCGTTGTGGCGAGAGTCACTGTAACACCGCATAAAGAGTCGGTCAACCGTTTTTGTAACTTTAGTAGCAACTTCAGTAGATCCCATTTGCATGATTATGTGCGACACATTCAAGTAGGGCATGGCCAGAAACGAGCATTCTCCAGAAGACCTTGAGCGTATCGCCGCAGAATTGACTGAGGCGTGCGATCGGCTCCGCGCCGTCGCCAAGTCAATGAAAGACGCTGAAATGCCTCAGGTGCTGATACACAGCGCAACGCAACTGAATCTGCATATCCCAGAAGTCATCCAGTGGGCAGAGAAAACAGAGGTTGATGCCAAGGCTCAGCTCCGATCGTTTGTCGCTGGCGTTGAATCAAAGGTTGAGATTCGAAAGCGTTACAACGCCAACCAGAAAGCAGCAGCAGCCAAGAAGCCGTGGCCGAAAAAGGCTGCGAAGAAGAAGGCGGAGTGATGTAGCTCAACGGATGGCGGGCTGTGTTCCCGTCGTTTGTGCAATCGATTGCACTGCGTTTGCCTTCAATTCAAGACAAATAAGGAGGATTGTCGACCAGTGGTCGATACGCAAGTGCGGCCGTTTGACTTGTTCTAACTTAGCTCGACAATCTGAGGATAGTCGCCTCCTCAGAAACAAAAAGGCCCTGCGAGGTTACGCAGGGCCTTTTAAATCTTTCCTCACGATCCCCGCAAGTTATGCGAGTTCTCGCTTGCTGTCAGAGTCACTTGAGTTCTTCTCTACGGGTTGTTCGGAAGGCATCGCGAATATCTCCTTGTCAATGTTCGGTTGCAGATCATTATTGGATTCTGGTGAAGCAAATGCAACATTATTGACGACCCCAGGATCGTCGCCGTAAATTTCTCGGAACGCGTTCTTGAACTCGGTCGTTTCACGAAACTCACGGAATACAGGCCAAGTCTCATAGCCGACACGCAATACGAGTTCGCCTTTTTTTCCGATCTCGCGCATCAGATCGGCCGCATTAGAATAATTCTCTCGTAAAACCTCAACAGCTAATCTCAAGTCTCGTATGCTGCCTGACCACTCAACGTTGTTCAAAATCTTCAAAGCTGCTGGCTTGTCGCCAGACCATTTTATCGCTTGAGCACAATTGATACGGGAAATCTTACTCTGCAAATCGCTTTTCGCGTTTGGCAATCCGATTGCGAATAGCCCAATCGTCTTGGCCAGACTGAACTTCTGTTGCTGTAATAGCTTAAATCCTTCGTCTGTGAGAGCCTTTTCAGATTTTTCAATTTGATTTGGGCAAGTTTTTCGCCACAATGTGTGAGCTAATTTCAGGCCAACTTCGTACAAAACATCAAGAGATGCCTGCAGATATTCTCCGGAAATCTTGAGCTGAGTGCCTTCGATTACGTTATCAGGAATTTTGAATTCACAGCGAAGGCATTCAGAGAGATATTGCTGACTTACGATTCCGTTACAGTGCGTAATCAAATTTCGTCTTTGAGCAGCTTCAATGAACTTTGGCCAGGATTCAAAAGCCTTGATCGTATTCAGGCCGTGGCGGTTAGCGATTTTTGTGAATTGTTCGTCGTAACTATCTCTTAGTAATGAGGATATGTCTCTATCGATGAGTTTTTCAACAGCTTCCTCAATTGTTTTACATTTGAGGAAATCGCCGACCTTGATTGCCTTTTCTTCGAGCTTGTAAATTAACTCTGGCGATTGAGAGAAAATCGCCCGCAGGAGGTTTCCGATAAATGCGTCAAATGTGCTAAACCCAAGTATGAAAAGACCTTCCGCAATAATCTCATCATGCGACGACCCGATTATTTGCGCAATCTTCGTATACTCCTCATAGGTTACCTCGACCTGCTCATTTCCTCCAATCATTTTGGGGATCTGCTTGCCAGCGAGCGTAAATACCTCCCTCAATGTAGTTTGCAAGCGAGACTGCTTTGACAAAAGTGCCATAGAAATATGCGCCGCAGCGCAATTCTCGATTTGGGCGATGCGATCAGTAAATTTGCGGACAACCGCCGGTACATCAGCAATCTGCGGGTTTGCGCTAGTTTCCGATTCGGTATCGTCTGGTTCGGGTGCGTCGGCTTCGTTCAAAGGGCTGCCTCACATTAGTGATATGACGACTATGCTCTTTTGAAAAAGCGTATCCGTCTTGTCGATGACTGTCAAAACATATGTAGTTTCGTACATTGTCAACTCGGGATATTGCTACGACTAGGGCAGGTTCGCTGGCCATACTTTCGCAAACCGCTGGATTCCTCCCACCGCCGAGTTCTCAGCAATCCAAGGGTGCGAACATCAGTTCCAGAAAACCGGCTTGCCTGGATTCAGGCAAGCCGGTTCGACGCCAGCCAGCAGCTACTGCCCAATCATTCCTAATTGGTTTTGGGAGTTCTTAGCGGATTTCGCAGCCGCAAACCTCTGGCCCGCCGTCGTCGACCGTTGCTCCCCATTCTGCGGCCTGCCAGACTAGAGACAAAACGTCACGCTTTGCGAGCCAGAACGTGCGAGAGTTCTTCAGGGGCCGGAAACGCAAGCCGGGCGATGCAGCGCTGATAATGGCGTGCGTGCTTGCGGCCAGATGGGTGATAAGTCGAGACGGATCGGACTTCCTATGGATGAAACTGAGTTTACTCCATAAAAAAGAGGTGCCTAAACTTAGTCTTAGGCACCTCTCTCAAAAACTCGGCATCGGAGACGCCGTCATATTTCGCATGTCTTTCGCCCACTGAAGTGGCTACGGCCAAGGGCAGAGAATTCCGGAAGAATTTGCGTGCCAACGTGCTTGGCCCAGTTCTTTGTCTGCTTTAGTTTATCTGCAATCATCAGGACCACGAAAGCACTCTTCACAAACGCGCCAGTCACGCCTTCAAGCAACAAGAATGTCAGAAGCCGTCGTGACGCTGCATCGCGTACTGACTCAATTTCATCACGAAACGCACTATTCGGCATTTGGTAAAATAAACTGGGGCCAGTTTTCTTTCCCCGTTTTTCAACCAAGTACGCGAAGAGGAAGAAGTCGACAAAATTTATTGCATTCGAAAGCTTGAGCATTCCATTGAGCGTTTCCCGCGTCTCGCGATAAATCGCATCATCAAAGGACCGGTTGTTCTGGACCATATAGTCGAACAGACCGTCTCTGATGCGACGAATATCAGATCGGAAATTGTCTCTACGTACAGGTTCAAACCCCCATCGCCAAAGCACGAAGATGAAACCGAGACTTACGACCATTTGAGTTAATGATGTATCAATCATTCAGATGCCTTTTCCTTTTTCGGGATTTCACCGTTCACGCTCAATCCGCTCGACGAGCGCTTACCGTCGATCTGAATCTCTAAACTCTTGATTCGTTCATCCCTCTCTTTGCGTTCCGACAATCTTTTCCTTCGCTCAGTTATTCCATAACCAGCACCAACCGCCCCGGCTCCCCAAGCGGCCCAAACATGAAGCTTCACGTCTGAAATAAATTTCATCGCATAAAGGACAGATGTCTGCTTTCCCGCAGATGCTTCAATCGGCAAATATACGCCGAAGTAGCACACGATGAAAATGCAGGCGATTACCGTTCCACAAACCAGAATTTGCTTACGAAATTCGCAGTTCTTCTTCCACTTTTCTGCCTGCCACTCAAACTCTTTATCAGTCATCGCCTTTTGGCGATGGGCCGAATCCTTCCGACTCCTGGTACTACTCACGCGCGCTCCACCCGTTGTACTTCTGGATGCAATGATCATCGCAATGTACAAACCGTGTGATTTTTTATCAATCGCGTGTTGTTATCGGACAAGCGTCTCCAGAGAAAGGTTCATCCACCGCTCAGTTTGCAACGAAAAGCAATGGCCGGCAAGATTTTAAGCTCGGTTTAGCCTGACCGCACAGACGATAGCACGTTTGCTTCGCCGCGCGAGGACCAATCGGCCCCTTCTTTCCAAACGTTTAGAAGACTCGCGCACAGCAAAAAAGCCCGCAGGCTCACGCCCACGGGTCTCAAGAACCGCCATCCAAGTCGAGCGTCTTTAGAGCCCAAGCTGCCGAAGTCGTTTCGCAACCGCGTCACGATCGCGTTCCCGCTCCTCGTCGATCGCCAACATGCGAAGCCTCACTGCTACCGCATCAGATCCAACCGCAGGCACGGCAGCACGTATCGGTGGTGATCCAGCTATCGTGGCAGTCGAAGCCGCGTATGCTGGTGTTGTCACCGGGCCAACATCGATTAATAGCGCGATCTCATTGACCCATCGCACGATCGAGCTTCCGTCTTCCTCCCACTGGTCATCGCCCATTACGAACTGGAAGCTGCTGCCAGACACGTCACGGCGTTCAAGAAGTTCGACCAAGCCAGGCGGAAACGGGTACTGCGGCAGATCGCAGGAATACTTCAGTCCGACGCTATCGACAGACAGTCTGCACGTTCCCGATGACACTCTGCCAAGCGGATAGTCTGCGTCGTGATTCCAGCAACAAATGGTGTCTTGCCGTTCTCGCAAAGCCTTATCGAACGCGCCAGGTCGGATGCGCTCAACGATTCCACGATTAAGCTGGTACTGTGTGCCGGGGATGCCAGGCTTGTAAAAAACGGCTGCATATCCGGTCAGCACTTTTCCGCCGCCTGATCGCCGTTCGATAGTTACGGCAGTCGGCAACACGGGTGCCGATCTTCGCTCTAATCCTATGATTCAATCCTTCAAGAGAATGCCCCGCTGTCACCAGCGGAGCAGATACCATCGTCGTCAGCTAGGTCACTCGTCTTCCGAGTCGTGTAAATCCATCTGTGCCCGCGTGACAACATCGCCGGATCGTTTGGCTTCACCGAGTTCGATCTCAAGAAGCTTGAGCCTCACACGATTTGGCTCAGCCGGCTTCGACCGCAGTTCCGCAATTTCAGTCTCAAGCTTTTTAATCTTCCGCTTCTGAATGCGGCTTGCGTCAACAAGAACCTTGTTGACGAATCGCTCGCCGCTCGCTGATTCCACTGCCATGCGTTTTCCCAAATGTGTTTGACTCATCGAACTTCAATCCCAAGCGGCGCGCCCAGCCGGTAAAGGTGCTTTGCAATTGCAGACCGTCGCAAAAGCACAGTGCCGAGCTGTTCACGAAGCTCCATTTCTTCGCGAGCCAGCTCGGTCAGCCACGGTCGACAGGTCTCAACAACGGCATCCCACCCCTTGGCCTGCTGCGTCTGCCGGTCGCGGGCAATCAGATCCATCGTCACGGACGCGGCTCGAAACTTGTCCGAGGCGTAAACCTGACACCGCCGAATGGTCGCCAGATTCTGAGCACGCGTTTCTGAGTTCGCGAATCTCAATTCTTGCTGTTCCAAGGCAGAAAGCCGATTCAACTCGGCCTGTGCGGCAACTTGATCTCGCTGGGCGTCAGCATCGCGTTTTTGCCAGTCGGCTTCACGGTCGAGCGCTGGACTGCGGACGCTCTTCAACCGGTCGAGCAATTCGGCCGGAAGAACGGACGGCTCAAGAGCCGTCCGTTTTCGATTTGTTCCGCTCATTAGCGGTCAAGCTCATTAGCCAAGCTCGTCAATCGATCATGCAAGTTGTCGGAGCCGAAGCCCATCCGCTCAAACGACACAAACCCGTGGCTTGCGGCACCGGCATTTTGAAGCCGCCACTGGAGATTTCGATCATCGTCGAAGCAGCACACCATTTCGCGGATCGCGTCTCGCAGCCGTTGCTCGATCTCTTGGCGATAGGGCCGCACGCTCGCGATCACTGCTTCACGCGCTCGGTTCACGACCGAGGAAGCAAGATCTCGCTCCATGCGTTCAATCGCAGATTCACCAACGCTGATGAATCCAGCATTGTCGCGGAACTCAGAGAGCAACCCAGAAATCTCAGTGACACGCTGACACGAAGGATCGTCGTCATCAAACAGGGCTTTTTCACGGGCCGCATCAAGTGCCGCCTGCGTAGCACCTAGCTTTAGCAGTTCGGCATTCCGCTGCCGGTAGCCATCAACTCGAGACTGCAAAGTCTTCAGCCGTTCAGCCGCATCACAAACCAATGGATGCTTGTCGACATGCTGAATCGCCAACCCGCCCGAAACCAATTCCGTCAAATCAATTCCCTCACACAAAACTCATTCAAACACGACGCGCACACCATGCACACGCCACCAAGCAAAAAAACGATCAGCTACCGGATCGCGATCACGGCAGGGCATCCCAGCTTTCTGAGGTGATCAGCGATCGAGTACCGAATCCGCCGAGCATTGCCGAGAGACACTAAGGCTACACGCTCGGCTTCGGCAGCCTGATCGAGCTCAATCCGAAACTGCTCCACAACCTCTGTCCATGCGTCAATCGGAACGCCGATAGATCGATCGCGAGCCACAGAATCGATCTTTAGTTCGGCGAGTCGCAACAACTCCTGTTGCTGCCGCATCCGATCGTCGAGCGTTTTCAGGTCAGCGCCAGGATCTCTCTGGATGTGGCGTATCCGTTCTTGTCTGGTCAGTTCCGCCAGTTCGACCAGTCGAGCCCGAGCACAGTCCGCATCATGTTTCGCGTCGGCCTCGATTCGCTGCAATCGGGCCTCGCGCTCTGCGATCGGAGACCGGACCGAGCGCAACTTGTCCAAAAGCCCGTGCGGCAACTGAAAGTCAGATGCCGTTTCACTCACTGCCATCGCCAAAAAACAAACCTCCATTCGAATTAAAAACAAGGCCCGACTCACATCGAGTCGGGCACATTCACGCCGCAAACCATCAATCAGCTCCAAGGCATCGCTGAGTAGTCAACGCGGTTTCCAAATGGTCGATAGCAAAACCGCCAAAGGTCGGTATCTGAAAATGCGGTTCCGTCGAGCTTCAACTGATTCCCAGATCCATCGAACGGAACCGGTTGAGAAGGATCGTTCTCCAGCAAGATCCAACTCGACACAAGACGTGATTGTTATTCGAAAAAACCTCTTAAGGGTGAATTGATGAAATGTTGAAAGCCCGCGAAGGCTTGGGGTTGGTAAGGGCTAAATTTTCATCGACTCCGATTCTGGTGGATTAGGGCTACTATTCATCTGCCTGCCTCTCGATTGTCGACCCGAAGTCCCACCGCTTGATCGCGGTCAGCAGCGCTTGCTCAAAGTCGTCGCCGAGGATGTCAGGGCAATCGTGAAGTGCCGACTTCAGGATCTCGCGTTTATCCGCTTGGACAGCGTCGAAAATCGTGATCGCAATACGCTCAGTCGCAAGGATCATTAGCGCCGATCGGGTTTGCTCCCGACAGTCGGCAAATCCCTGCGCGTCGCTCGGACCAGTCACCATCAGCGGGTACTGAGCCCGTGATTTGCATGCCCGTGATTTCTTCGGTGGCTTGTTCGCCGAAACTCGCTTCATCATGTCCTCTGTAAAATCAGCCTCGTTTGAACTGCTCCAACTCATCTGTTCGTTCAGGGTCTTCGTCAGAGCCAGCTACAATACGAAACCGTTCCCTCGCGTTCGGCGTTAGCCCGAGTTCACGGGCAAAGCGTGTCGCCGACAACATCAGCTTGTCACAATCGCGTACGCAGCCTTCATCGCGTGCCATGTCGATCATGTTCCACGACAGGACGAAAGCTTCGACCGCCTTAAGATCACCGCGTGAGAGCTGATTTCGATCGATCAGGATCTGACATGTTTCTTGCCACAGCTCTACGGAGCTGTCACGGCACCAGTCTGGCGGGTCTGGGACGATCTCCAGAAGGTCAGGCGGGGGTGGTTGAACCGCTGCCAGTGATGCCACGGCAGTTGGCTGGGGCTTAGGCCCAGACTTCATTTTTCGCTATCTCCTCGAAATATCGTGATGCAACTATTCGCAAAAAAGCCGAGCGGGATGGTTTGGGAACTCGCGGAGGGCCACAAAATGACCCCCTGGTCGGTTTTCGACCACCCTCCCGCCCCTGCCGGTCGGCGCTGGCAGGTCAGTTCGGCGCTGATGCTGGCCTGAACTCACCGCACCAACCATCGCCAGTCATCACCGGAAAAACCCACCAGCCCGGATGGTGATCTGTCATCCCTGCAAAGTCTTCGTCAGGCTCTTGCTGAGGCGACGGCGGATACCGCCTGCAGTGGTGCGTGCCCTTCAGTTCGTCGAGTGATCTGGCAAAGCGGCAGTTGCTGCACTGCTCGGCCTGGGTGTCAGTCGTGGTGATCGCTGTTCCTTTCGAATGTGTGGTGAACCGAGTCCAATTGGTGGCATTCCCGCGAGCCAGTGGTGTGCCGTCAACGTGCCCTAACGGAACACAAAACGCCTAGTAAACGGACTCCGACAAAGTAGTCCGACAAACCCCAGTTGTCGGACTAGAAGGAGCACTCCGACAAACCCCATTTCAGGTAGTCGGACTTGTCGGACTACTCATGTTAATAATACAACTATTCACTTTTGCCACAAAACGCGATTTGCGGCCATTCAATGTTCCGCACGGCAGATCCATCATCCCGGCAGGGAAACGCCTCGTATGGCGTAATTTTCGCGTTCAGGAATGTATTCGCGTTTTTGATCGTGGTTTCACCACCAATCACTTCCCCTGAACTACCCCGACTGGCCGTGGTTTTGGACTCCGACAGACAATGCCCCCTCCTACGGAGGGGGGCATTTGTCGGAGTCCTCAAAACCTAGGTCCGACAACTCCGACAACTATGCGTTTTGTCGGAGTTGTCGGAGTCGTTCAAGCACACCGATTCCGGCGCTCGTAATCTGGAATCCATCGTAGGGCGTTTTCCGAACTTTCTGGACCATGCACTTGGTGATTTGTTCATCGCGAAGCATCGCGGCCAAGATCGTATTGGTAACTCTATTGTTCAAGCCAGCGGATTCAGAGATCAAGCTTTTCGTTTCGCCGCATGGCAGAGATTCTAGGATTTCCAAAACCTTCAGTTGGTTTGCTTGGTCCGTCGACATCGCTTTAGGATGAAGCAATCCACTCAGATCAACCTGCTTTCGCTCTCGCCTTGGGTTCTCAACCCGCAGGGCTTTCGGATCAAGATCGTCGGCAGGCTCCCATACGGGAAATTTCCAACGCAGGCAAAATGGTTCTATCGGAGCCCACGATCTGACAGCCGCTTCGACAACGACCGCCCCGTCCTGTTCATGTTGACGCATTGCCAGATGGCAGTCTGGAGCCCTGGCTTGCGCCCCTGCACCTGCCCCCATGTCAGTCACCGACTTACCCGATTGGTTCCCCTTCGAGCTGTGATGAATGCATACAAAGGCGCATCCAAGCTTCGATGCAACGGAGTCCAGCAGATTGTAAAGTCGAGACACGTCGCCGTTCGAATTTTCGTCCGATCCAGTCGGCTGGAAGCGATACCACGCATCCAAAATGATCAGCGAAAAGGTTCCAGCCTCCAACCCAATCAGTTGCGTTGCCAACTGATTCATATCCAGCAGCCCACCGCGAAGGTTCGCGATAAAAAGCCGGTCACTGTAGTCCGCCGATGGGATCTCCATCGCAGACGCAATCACCGGAAGTCGATGCGATGACGTCTCGGGGTGCAATTCATTGTCCACGATCAATACATTACCGCGTGTTGGCCAAAATCGACCGAGCCACTTGTGCCCCGCGACAACCGACAGCGCAAGCCCCATTGAAAGCCAGGACTTCCCCATCTTTGGCGCGGCGATGATGTTCATCGTCTCACCGCGACGGATCAGCCCTTCCAGAATCGGTGACCGCAAGGCGGGAAAGTCTCGGATGAGATCCCCCGCTTTGCGGATTACGATTGGACTGGCTGATTGCGGCTTGTCGACAACGCTCGACAATGGCTGCGATCCCCCACCCATGATCCGCGACAGATCAACGTCAGGATACCGATCCCCCACTGGCTCACGCGGTCGATCTGGCATAGGTGCCGGATTCGACTTCAACGCCGAATCGATCTTGTGCCGTAGCTCGGTGTCCGACCAAGGTGGTTCACATCGCAGATTCCATTCGGCCAACAGGTCGAACATCGCATCAGCCGATAGGCCGAACCCGGCAAGCTTCATCGTCGTGACGAACGTGTGATTGTGTCCACCGGAGCCAGACACAGCGCCCGGCACGTTCGCGAGATAACCCTTCGCCCGCCGCAAGCCAGCCTCATGATCACCGGTTACAGGGCTCGATTCCTTTCGAGGTGTCGGTTCCGGTGCCGGTTGCTCAGGCTTCCAACCCTCCAGCATCCGCGCCAGTGAGTTAACCGCGTTCGGTCGATCCTTCACGTCGTCTGGAGTTCCATACAGACGCTGGCCAGTGACCGTGAAAAACCTGCCCGAATCATAAGCCTCGACCTCACCGCCTTCCGGTCGACGATGCTTCTTGCGAAACCCCTCAGGCAGCACGCCACGAACGAACAGTTTGACACCCGTACCGGATGGACTCACTTCTGCGTAGGTTTTAAAGCACTCGACGATGTCTTGAGCCCAGCCAGCAAGATCGCCAGACACTGGCTCGCGGCAATCATCCAAATCGATACCGATCAGACCGTCACCATTAAACACGAACCCGATTCCCAAGCCGTTTATCAATGATGATGCAGCGGCAGTCGGGAAGTCAGACCATGACGCCGGATCAGTCGATGACGCGTTTACGCTTGGGCTGGCAGCACGTTTGGGAATCTTCGTCCACCGATCCCCATTTCGCTCCCATCTCCAGCAGACCCAGCGAGCCAGGTTAGTCATGTCACCGGGGATTGCCGCTGAGTCGATGATATGATCAGGTGGACGATCCGCTGACAAAACAGCGGTTCGAAGTGTGTCCGCCACGCCTACTGATTGCTACCAATTGTCATTTATTGAAGGCTCCAAACGTTTCAAATTCAGAAATATTGCTTCGTGGTCACAACCGCCCGCCTGCGACGTTCGGGGGTGGCTGCCTTCGGTAGCGTCGATCTGGCCCGCTCGAAATCGTCGAGCGATTCTTGCGTGATCCGCCATCGCGGCTTACTGCCGTTTCTCTTGGTTGCGATGTTGATCGCGACCAATTCACAAGTTGCGATCAAGCCAAGAACCTTGTCGACTTTGCAGCCCCATCGCTCTGCGATGGCTGCGGGTGAATGCGTTGCGATTAGCAACCAACTTGCCCTGGTCGAAGCCAGCCGATTTTTCGCAGCTCTTCGGCCACAGTCTCAATCGATGAATCGTCAATTGTTCGGTAGACTCCGATTCGCTGGATAGATACCAGCCCCCGCGAATCCAGATCGTCCACAACTCGTCGCATTTTCCACAGCGGAACTGGCTCCGCTTGGTGCCGTCTGCCGATTGCGACGGCAACTTCTGCAATGGTCAGGCTCAACTGTTCTCCTTTCGTTTGCGTGTCAGTGACGTGACTACGGCGGTATCCTAGCGTCCGTTTTTCGATTTGAAATAGTCTTCTGACGCGTTCGGTACGGCTTCAGTACATGCCGTACTTAGTCAGTATTTGATCAGTACCAATCGAGCCGAATCGCTAGTTCTTCGGCATCGAAATGCCTCGTTCAGAGAACACTGATTCATGGACCGACACGAGCTTGGCCCCGCTTTGAGGATCGTTCTTCAATAAGCCGCGTTCGCGATATTTATTCGCGAACGCCGTCCAGCCTTGCGGTGAATCTAGGCCGAACACCTGTTTCCAGACTTTTGGCTGCCGATAATCACTCCAAGCATCGTTGTCGATTCTCGATGGCTCCGACAGCGATTCAATCAGCCGATCAAGATTGCCTTTCAGGACATCGGGGTCCGTATCCATCGTGACATCGCCGACATCAGCGATTGCAGGATGGCCAGGCGCAAGCACTCGCAAGGCATCACGGGCATTTAGCAGTTCGCGACGGGCGTCGACATACAAGCTGTCACCACGGCCTGACCAGCCGGAAGACAGACTCTCTCGAATGTCATCGAGAATCGACTTGAGCGTCGGCAACAAATCCGCAGCAGACCTGATCGGAGTCGTAGGGAAGCGATTCACGTTAGCGTAGGTCGACGGTCGCCAGCCGATCGGAACTTCGCCGCGATGGAAAATCGCAGGTTCCAGAACGTCAATTGCCGCGTTGATGAACCGCATGGCTTGCGAGTCCCACAGCATGCCGGGAAACTCTTGTTCGAGATCCGAACGCTGTTTGAGCACAGCATCTGGCTCACTAAGAATCGCTTCGGCTCTCTCCCGCCATTTGTCAAACTCTGGCTGCCAATCCGTGAAGCGATTGCTGAGGGCCGCGAACGTGGAATCTGATAGAGACTTTTGAAACTCGGACCGAGATTCTTCGACTGGGATTCGGCTTGCGAATGCGGTCATCGCAAGCCAGCTTTGAATCTCGCGGAGAAATCCGCAGCAGTGATCATGCTTCCGATTCAGTTCGATTGATCCGGTCATTTCACTTGGCCTCTCTTTGTCCTGGCCATAACCAACTTCTCACATGGTTGGTAACCGCCAGAAGCCGTTCGTCTGCCACTTCCTCGCGATAAGTCGCAGCCATCGTGTTGTCTGTGTGCCCCATGATCGAATCGACTGCAACCTGATCCTTCGAATCTCCGCCAATTGTTTCGAAGACGTGCCGAAACGTGTAGAAGCCGATCCCTTTCCGCTGGCCAACTTTGATCGCGTCTAAGAGCTGTTCAAAACGCCGTGCGAGTGAATTGATCACGACGATGCGATGCTCGGACTGCTTGCTTGCTTGGACTCGCACGAATCGAGTTCCGCGTTCAGTCAGGAAACAAAGACCTGAATCATCGGGGTCAATGGCCGCAGGTCTCACTGAGATCGCTTCGCGAATTGCTGCTACCGTTTCCGGCCAAAGCGGAATTCGTCGCTTGATCGCGGTCTTGGGACGCGGGAATTCGAGCCATCCCGTTTTCAGGTCCACCGCAGTTTGTGGCAAGCTCGCGCAATCCGTGTTCCCGAATCCGCCATTCAAGCCCAAGAGAACCATCGCCCGCATAACTGAAGATCGAGGCCATGTGACGGGCTTCGACTTACCCTCGATGACAATTGGGTGACCGTCCAATGCGGCGAGGATCAATAGCACCTCTTCGCGGGAGAACAGCTTCTTACCAGCAAGCTCTCGCGTGGCTCGGAGCCGCATTCGTGACGGTCGGTCAAACGATTGCCCAAAGTTGACAGGCCGGTCAATGAGCCGCGAGTCGAAAGCGAACTTAAAAACGATCCTGGCGTGATTCACCTTGTTCCTGAGTGTCGTCAAGTTGCACCCGGTCGCCATTGCCTTCCGCAAGCCTTCAAAGTCCTCGGGTGTCAACGCGTCGACACGCCTCTGTCGACCGAAGTGCGAAATCAGCATTTCACAAGTTCGGTAATAGTCTTCGAAGCTTGTCCGAGACAATTCACCGCTCTCAACACGGCTCTCTTTGGCTCCAAGGAACCTGTTCGCCAAGGCTCGGAGCGTCAGAAACGCGCCGTCATCTGTGTCAGGGGCTTCACGCCCTTGAGAGTGATACGGCCAGCAACGCTGGAATTCCGCTAAAGCGTCAGATGCTGCTTTCTCTCCGTCCTCAACGGGAATGACCTCGCCGGATACCGTTCGTCCCCAGCGGCCATAGAACCGCAACTTCTGGCGAACCTTCTTGGCCCATCGCCCTGTCTGGTGGGCAAATAGCGGAAAATCCGCGTACGGTTTTGCTGGCAAGTTGGGTTTGCCCTTCGCGGGCGCTTTGCTATTATCCGCCACGACTTCGCCTCAAGTAACGTTTGGGGTGGTGTCAAAGACACCCAGCGGTTGCCGCCGCCGGGTGTCAAAATCGTCTAAATTAGACGGTTTTCAGCCTACTGGGTGTCAATGCGGGTGTCAACAACTCTGCAGCGGACTCAAGAAAAGCCAAAAACCACTATAATTTAGACATCGGAGAGGTGACAGAGTGGCCGATTGTGCTGGACTCGAAATCCAGTGTACCCGCAAGGGTACCGTGGGTTCAAATCCCACCCTCTCCGCTTTCTAAATTTAGCCAGTACCGCAAGTGACTATAAAATAGTCACTTGCGGTTTTCTTTTGACTGTCGAACTCCCTTCCTGGTGCACGTTTGGTGCACACGCTGTGCACGGAAGGGGATTATGGTCACTCGAAAACCAAATGCTGCGAAGCGGGGGCGGTGCACACGATTCCGCGTCGGACGTGTCTCTGTCTATTTTCATCATAGTTGCTGGTGGCTGTACTACCGTCAGGTCGATCAACCGGTTCGTAAAAGGATCGGGACTGATCGCACGACCGCTGAGCGGGTCGCCTCAGAGATCAACGCGCAGCTGACCGTCTCGGCACAGACAATGTTCGACTTCCGTCCGGTCGTTGTCACTGAATTGCATTCGATGTTTCTGGCATACCACGAGGACGTCCTGCGCTCATCGCTGGGGACAATCGGTCGGTACCGATCATCGATACAACATCTGGTGAATTACGCGAACAGCTTGCCACGTCAACCGAAAGCCCATGAGGTTTCGGCGGCGGGCTTCGTTGAGTATTTGCGAGCTTGCTGCGTGTCACCAAACGGACACCCGAACACGGCCAAACGCCAGTTTCGCGACAAGGGCGTTCAAAATATTCTTGAAAACTGTCGCTCGATGTACGGGTTCGCACAACGGCAACGACACCTGCCGCCCTACGCGACCAATCCGTTTGCGGAGCTTCGGATCGAACGCATGCGGGTCGAAGACGCCAAGCCAATCTTTGTCTTCGATGCTGATACGGAATTGCGTTTCTTCGGGGCGGCAAAACCTTGGGAATTTCCGATTCATTTCACACAGGCCAAGACGGGTCTTCGCTCTGGAGAACTGTGTCACGTTCTGATCGAAGAAATTGACCTTCGTGCCGGATGGCTGCATGTTCGGAACAAACCGGAACTTGGTTGGTCGGTCAAGACACGGAACGAACGAAGTGTTCCCTTGCACCCGATCCTCCTGGCAGTGCTTCGCCAAGTGATCGGCAATCGCGTGGCTGGTGTGGTATTTCGTCGCCCGATGTTCGCCGGGTTCCCGGCTGCTTGCGAAATCGATCGGTCTGGACTCCGCGACGCTCTTGCCGAATTGACTTCGGAGGTTTCAAAGAATTCGGGTGTTCCATTGACCAGAAAAGCGAAACAGCAGCTCTCACGGCAGTTGTGGCGAGACGCTGGTGCATTTGATTCTGATCAAATTCGAAGGTCTTTCATCCGCATTGCGACCCGGTGCGGACTTCCATATGCGACTTGCCCTAAGAGTTGGCGCCATTCGTTCGCGACGCTTTTGCAGGATGCCAACGTCGACCCGCTACTACGTCAGATCACATTGGGCCACCAACCCTCGGGTACCAGTGGCGCACTTGGGATGACAAGCGTCTACACGCACTCAAGACCAGAAACCCATGCTCGCGAGATTGCGCGGGCAATTTCTCAATACCCTCGTTCGCTCGAACTTGCTCAGCATTGGCTGAGTTCAGTTGACGAATTCGACACTCAATCATCGTCCAAGGGGGAAACGGATTCAAAACGATTTCCCTCCAATGAATCAGGTGATTAATGGATATTCGCGTGTCATCTCTCATGTGTGGAGATGAGCAAGATCTGATCCCAGTCCACTCAAGGAGAACCCTGCCAGTGACAAATGATTCCCCCATTAACACCTTCGGTGCTCTCTCATTGCCCCCATATGGGTATGCGAAACCACTCGGTGCTAAAACAGACCGTCAATTGCGAAAAGACCCTGAAGCGGAACGGATCATTCGTGCGGTGTTCCGCCGCATTGAAAAAGGTGCCAGTTGCTCTGAAGTTGCAGATTGGTTGAATCAACACGGCCATTAACTATTCCCGACGAGCGACATGGAACAGTTCTATGGTCCAGCATTTTGTTCATCAGCCAATCCTCACGGAACGCGGATCCGCAAAGTAGTTCGCATAACCCGACGGTGTTGGTCAATGCAAGGTAACCAGCAAAGTGTGTGGTATCGCGAGTGTCGACATTTGGCATTTCTCGAACCCGCCTACTTTGATCATGTGATTTGACTACTCGCTTCAGTTCGTCATGAGTCGCTATTTCGGTCCACGTTCACGGTGACGGCATTGAACGGGACCACGTTTATCGAGAAGTCCAGCTAGCCACTCAGTGCAGCAAGAAAGGAGTTCGTGATGTTTTTGACTTAATCCTGGTTCGGGAGACCCGTCCAATGTCACGATGCCGTGATGATGAATTTGTGCCGAGACGTGGAAATGAGTTGCGTGTCGTTTCCGTTTCTCGGATTTCGACCCCAAGGCAAGACCGAAAAAGTAATGACGATCAGGAAGCCTTTAATCAAGGATTTATTCGTGATCGCACGACATTTCCCTGTTTCGTCCATTCAATCAAGACGCAGGCAGGTGGAGAATGTCTCGATCGAGCTGAGTTGTTTGAGCTGATCGAGTTGATCGAGAGCGGCGAGTGGGATGTTGTCATTTGCGAAGACTTGGGACGCATCTGTCGTCGCAATTACGCGATTCAGATTTGCGAAATGTGTGAAGACAGTGGCACGCGATTAATTGCGATAAATGATAACGTCGACACGGCAAAAGACGACTGGATGCAGAATTCTTACTTTGCGACGATGCGGCACGAGAGCTACAACAAGGACACTTCAAAAAGAATTCGGCGTACACAACGGCACCGCTTCGTCCAAGGGGGCAATCTGCCCAAACAGATCTGGGGGTACATTCGACCTCTCGGCGCCAAAACCGACGATGAAATTCAGAAGGATCCAGAGGCCGAACCAGTCATCCGCAAAATCTTTCAGCGGCTTGAAGATGGTGGGTCGTATGCCGCAGTCGCTGATTGGTTGAACTCGCAAAACATTCCGACCGGCCCTGCTTGTCGGACTCGGCAATGGAACGGAACGCTGCTTGGCAAGTTCGTCAAGAATGACTTGCTGGTTGGGATGCGATATCACAATCGCGAAAAGAGTAAACGGATCAATAAGTCGGGCAAGCGAGCATGTATTCCAGCCCCTCCAGAAGAGTTGCTGGAACGTCACTGCCCGCATTTGGCATTCTTGGATGTCGCGTACCGTGATCACGTTCTCAGCCTTGTGAAGGACCGGAACAAAAACAAGGGACGGCCAACAGATGGCGAGCAGCCGAATCCCCGACTTGGTATGCCGACGAAGCGGACTCTCTTTCCGTCGCAACACGCGATTTGTGGTATCTGCGGTCGCAAGATGCTCATGACATGCCAGTCTGCAGGCCGGCAACAGATCACATGCAGTGGCGGAATGGATCACAAGTGTTGGCACAGCCTCTACGTCGATGTCGACTTGACGCAACGGGAAATTAGCCGCGCTGTCCTAGCTGAAATTCGAAGCCTGGATGGATTTGTGTCCAAATTTCTACAACAACTCGAGACAGCCATCCGCAAGGACTCATCCAACGACCAGGCGGAACGGACCCGGCTCGAACGTTTGGTGAACGAACTGACGCGGAAGATCAAAAATCTGACGAAGTTCATCGCCGACCACGGTGACTCCGCCGAAATCCGCGACCAACTGTCAGAGTATGTCGCAGAGCGCAAAACGGCCCAGTACGAACTTTCCAAGTTCGATCGTCCGCGACCGGCTTCGATTGTGATTCCGAAGATGGAAGAAATTGCCACCTTGGTGGAAGAAACGTTTGCCGAGTTGGGCAAAGACGATGAGGCCCATCGACTCCTCTGTCGTGTTCTGCCAAGTATCATCATTCGTCCGGTCGAATTGTGTGATTCGATGAATGTTGAACCGCAAGCGATCGTGGAACTGGATCTGAGTCCGCTCGCCGAACACTTGGCCGGCCATTCACTCCCGTCTTTCGCATCCCCGAAACGCTTGGTGGTAAATTTGTTCGAACCAAGGCCGTACGTGCAGCATGCTCCCCAGTTAGGGGCCATCGAACAACGCGGTTCGGTCGTATCGACGGGCTATGCGCTTGGCCTGTCACTGGGGGAGATCGGAATGGCGCGAAAGCTGTTTCGAATCATGCGGGAACGAGGGCTTCAATCCCCTTGGGTACCGATAAATGATCCGCCAAGCCGTGGTTGGAAGGGGAAGCGACATCTGCACCCTCGATACCAGTTCGAACCGTTGCCCGGATTCGAGCGGCCTGTAACTGACTGATTCATGCTGAAACTGAATCTCACATCATACAAAGACCTCGCCAAGCTTTTGGCGGGGTCTTGTTTCTTTTGCAGAAGGAGGAATGATTGTCAAAGGACTTTCCTGACCGACAATCCGCAGATCCCTGGATCCGGTTGTTGGAAATCCTGGCACAACGAGTCGCCGCCAAATTGATCGCACGTACGCAGCCGGCGACTAATTGTCCGGCGACACACCGCCCAAAGCCACGATCGCCAAGACCAAAATAGAAAAACGACCTCCATTGTTCAGGCCACGGTGAAACCCCGTGGCCTGAACAATGGATTTTTTTAGCTATTGGAAGTCACGTCGAAAAAGTCGTGATCGCTCAGTCGGATGGCATGCGTGATGTCGCAGGCATTTCACGGACTTAAGTGATCATGACCGTATTCGACAGTGAGAAGGGAGCGCTCGACGCCGGTGAGGACAACGTCAAATTCGGTCTGATATGAGGGCGTCTGATGTTTGTCTGCTTTCTCGCATTTTTTTAAACATTTCACCTTGAGCTCGCGCATCGTTCAGTGCGTTGTGAACAGGATCTCCTACCGGCCGTCTCAAGCGCTCTTGCAAAGAGTTGGTGCTAAACGCGTCCCCAAGAGGATTCGCTTCAGGCGCGAGATCCCGAACGTTCGTCAGGGCCGTGGCGAGGAAACAGACACAGAGTCGTTGGTTTCGGCGATAAAGACATCAAGTTGCTGGCCGACATAAACCGGATGTTCCATGTCGGGTTCGAAACGGAAGACTAACCTTTTCCCAAACCATGCGCAACTGGAACGCGAACAGGGCTTGCAGCGTCGGGTGCTCGAAACGACAGGAATCGAACCGAAATCGGATTTGAATTGCCCGTTCTGACCCTATTTGCAGATGGCGGGAGTTGGCGATGTGACGTCGTCATGATCGACACAGCGGGCGCGGATTTGCAAGAATGTCCTGTCACACTTCCACTTGTCGAAACGCCCAAGTTTTGTTTCATGGACATCAGGATGCTTTCCCTGCCTCAAATTCAGGTCTACGCATTTGAATTTTCGTGTGTCCTGAAGAAACTCGTGAAAGAGGATTGGGGATTGAGTTTAGTTTACGGACCGTTCCCGAATGGCGGATGCCGTATGTCATCGCGATTGTTCGGATTTTTCCTCAACAAGAAACATTACCCGGTCACACATGTTTCTGGCATTAGTGAATCTGGGGATCGCTTTCCAATCCCACAAGAACACGCTTGGTTGCGATTCGATTCGACTAGCGAAGAAGCACGTCCGGGCGTCATCGATTTAACTTGTTGTCAATTTGAAGATTGCGATTTGCCTTGGCCGTATGTTGCCTTTGGGGTGACTTGGGAAGAGACGCAGTGGACAAATCTTGAAACGCGTGCGATGTCCGAGGAAACGATTGGAACAGAAGGTTGTGTGGTTAACGAGCTGGCGATTCTGAACCGTATCATGGCCGAAATGAGCGCTGAGAAATAGGAAGCGGGCTAAAAAGGGTGACACGAATCCTTTCGCGGTTGGACGTCTGTCAATTTGGCCGATAGTCGACAAAGCTAGAGAGACTGGCTGATGCTCTTGCCGAACGGAATGAGGCGATGACTGTTGGAGTTACTCTAACCTGGAGATAACATGACAGCCTGACAAAGTTACGTCTTCAAGAAATGGGCCGACGGTAGTAAAACATATATCCTATTCAGTCGCCGCTGAGCTGCCGCCTGCGCGTGTTTTGAGATATACGTCGTTCGACGCGGCACGGCTGACCGTGACGTTTTCTGCATAAAGATCGTGAGTCCGAGCCCCTATGGAAATGAAAGTAAACGGTGACGCGATCCGGAGGCTTCGTACGCTCAAAGCTATGAGTCAACGTGATCTTGCTGTGCATTCGGCTTTGTCGAGCGCCACGATTTCACGGCTTGAATCGGGTAATAACCGAATTCAACCTGATACTCTCCACGCGATCGCGAAAGTTCTGCAAGTTAACGTCGAAGAATTGCTGCTTGGCGTTGGCCAGACTTCCCCTAACTCACCATCGCCAGAGGCTCAACTCGCCGCTCCATCATTATCAGTTACCATCACGCCCTATTTCCACAAACGTGAACTCGAACCCGAAGACGATCTGGTTTTTGTCCTGATGCCCTTCACTGAGCCTTGGTCTGACTACATCTGGAAGGAAGAAATCAAGCCGATTGTCACCGGGATCGATGATCATCCGTTACGATGCTTACGGGCTGATGATTTGTTTGGTCACGATGTAATGATTGATATTTATGAGTCGATTGCTGCTGCCCGAATTGTGATAGCTGACATCACCGGTCGCAACGCAAACGTATTCTACGAACTTGGCATCGCCCACACCCTCGGCAAGGATGTAATTCTGCTAGCCCAAGGGACGGTCCATATCCCATTCGACCTTTTGCGTTTTCGGCATTGCATTTACTCTAATGATGGACCGGGATACAAAATACTTCGCAAATACTTGCAAAACTCAATCCGAGGTATTCTTCAAAAATGATGGCAAAATGTCGGAGAACCATCGTATGCGCCCGGCCGGAATGGGCAGTCGGTTTTAACCGTGGAGTCAACGTCGCTCGCACCAATTTCTGCAGATGATGTTGGACACTGGCCACGTCCACGTGATCGGGGTGGTGCGTTAACTCACCCATCCAAACAAGACCAGTCCTGCTTCGCATGTAGCGGATTCACATTTCATGCAGGTAAGCCGCGAACGTTGCGGCGTTACGGGGGGCTGGCCCTTCGACTCAGTTTTCATCTTCGCGCGGATTCGGAAGCTCGGCGGCAGGGGCAATGAACTTCGGGGCGTCCCGCGTTACAGCGATCACCTTCTCAACGGCCTTCCGCAGCCTCCGCAACATCCAGTGGTTGTCCTCGGGTACGATCTGGAGGTTGTCGCCAATCAGCTTGATGTCGAACTTCTGCTTCTTCAGGTCCTCGGTCTGTCGCCCACCGTTGTGGCTCAAGGCGTGGCGGACCAGCAGCGCGATGTTGATCTCGCCATGGAACCAGCACGGGTCGGCGATGTCTTCCCGGAGCGAGTTTCGCAGTGCCTTCCGGAATTCCTCCATCTGCGTTCGCAGTGAAGTTAGCCCGGTCGACACCTTCAAGCAGTCTATCAGGAAAACTTCGTAGGCATTGTAGAACGCGACGAACGCGATCCGTTGGGATGACCACAGGCTCAGCCTGAATGCTGGATCGTTCATAAAATCCGCCCATATTGGATCTATAGGGATGCTGGTCCCGACCTGGCTCGCGCGGTCGCGGAATTCGCAGGCGATGGTCGCCAGTGACTCCATGAGGCGAGTGCGCAATGCCCTGTTCTCGGTCAACTCAGGCACCATACCGGTGAGTTGGGCGATGATTTTCTCCGAGTACGCCACGATGCTCGAATCCGGCGAACTGAAGCTGGCACGCCCGATGGCCGCCGCGTGCATCGCCCGAATCGACGTTGCTGGCAACTGTGCCGTATACGAGGCGCTTCGCCAGGCCAGCGCCAGATCGAGCAGCAACCGCTCAAGTACCGTGCCCTCCGGGATCGGTCCGATCGTGTTTTCGCCCCACTCGTCTGGCAGGTAGCCCTGGTAAGCGTTGATGTCGGAATCTGTAAAGATATGCCAGTCGGCTTCGGCCATGTTCGTCCACCTCGCTGGGTAAAGCACTCTTTGGGACACAGCCGGTTACAAACTGGTTCATTTAGATGAACTCTAGCCTGCAATCATTGGAGGAGGGGACTCGGATACTTTCAGTCAGCAAGGCTCAATAGCCGACACGGGATACCTTCAGCTATCCAGCCATTTGAGAAACGTCGCAAGGAATTTCCGTCAGTCATCACGCTTCGGGCCCTTCGCCTCCTGCACGCCATTCTCCAGCATAAGCAAGGAATTTCGCATTACCTCTACCAGCTTTTTTCTTCGGCCTCTGCGGAAAATACCCCACATGCCTCCGAGTAACGGAAATCTGGGAATGTCTCCGGCTAGCCGATTCGCCGCCTTCAACTGAACATTTCGATGTTGTTCGATCTGAGCCTGGATCGCCTTAGCCCCCGCAATGGCATTTCCAAGTGCAAAGTCGGCCACTTTTTTGACGGTAACACCGGCGATGATAAGGCCAGCAATTCCCGCAGTCATTGGATTGAGCCCCAGGATTCCGAGACCAGTATACCCTCCGATTGCCGCCAATCCCGATGTGATTCCAACTGCCGAAAACCCGGTAATGCCCGCTGCATAGAGCGTCCCGAGCGGTACGCCAACGGCCGCAGCACACGACAGGATTTCCTTCGCGTCGTTCTCGGGAGCCATCCATTCCTGTCCTGCGCCATTCCTGTCCTGCGCCATTCCTGTCCTGCGCCATTCCTGTCCTGCGCCTAGGTGTCGCAGGATCTTGTTTTCGAGTGAAACCCAGTCCGTCATCACGCGAATTTGCTCAGGAGTCAGACGGAGTTCATTTAACAATCTTGCGATCGAGTCCCGCGTGAAACCGTCTGATTGGATCTGCCCGATGCACAAAGCATCTTTTCCCAGTGCCATCCGAACCTCATCAACCTCCAGAATTTCTGGCGGAACAGGTAGTTCTTTAAGAGCTTCTCGTTCGAAGACCAGTCTTTCCAGAAGATTGAGGCGATCACTATCTGATGTATCCATCATCGCGAACACTTCAGATCGTTGGAAATTGGCGTTCTCCCAATACCTTTCACAGCACTCGAATACACCGTGAGTTTTGGAAGATGATAACCATGATTCCTATTGAGTTGGAGTCGCTCTCAGAACAAATGAAAATGTTGTTTTTGAAAATGAAATGCCGGTTTCGTCCGCGTTACGCAGGGCAATGACTTTCGACTTGATCGCTCGTTTCGTTTGCGCTCAGCAATAGCTTGCGGGCTTCGTCGGGAATCCGGTCGACGATCCGATGGCAATTGGGGCACAGCGCTCGAATGTTGTCGGGGGACATCCGGCCTTTTTTGTGTCGTGCGGCGATGTGAGCCATGTCCAGGAATCTTTCACCAATTTCCTTCGCGACAGATTCCTGGATGGGCAGAAACTTCGATTGCCTGGCGATCCACGAAGCCGCGGTCTCTCCACAGAGCCAGCATCGACCCTTTGACCTGCTTCTCACAATCGTCCAGTAATAGTTTTCGGCGTCGATTTCCCAACTTTTCTGGAACTCTGCTGTCGCGACGCACTGTTTGTTTTTTGACGTCTCGATTGCCTCGACGATCAGTTCAGCCGCGTTTGCTGGAATTGATGTGAATGCATTCTTGCGGTGATATTTCATGGTATGCAGATCGGTATTCTCTTTCGTTATTTCACATTGGTGCATGCTGAGCCACACTTCCGCTTGAATGGGAATCACGGATGGAATCGCGTCGCGCCAGTCCTGATCAGAATCCCGATTATTCGCTTCCATTCGACCCGTAACGGTTGAATAGCCAGCCCAGGCACGAACGCTGTCAATGTAGTGCAGAAGGATATCGCTCGGTTCAACGCGTTTTGCCAGCCTCTGTTGGGAGTCAGATACTCCCCATGCTTTGGTCGACGCATCTGACATTTCGCCCCACCCGCCACCGCATTCCTTTGTGATCCAGTATTGCACAGGTGCCTCGCTTGGTGTCCAGAAAAGACGATCTCCCGTCGCTAAAATATGAGATCAGTATGTGAGTCCGGTTTGCAACCGTTCAACCTGCGTTGGTACTGATTTTGGCCTCAAGAATCGTTCCTCGTGCGCGGGTGATTATTTTGCCGCTGCATCAACGAGGCGTTTGACCGCCGTTCCTCTCATAGGACCATTCAGGAGTTCACAGGCCAGCAGGTTCAACATCTCCGGATTCTCGCGCAGTATCTTCTCCGCTTCATCTTCTGCGCGTACGAGGATCGTTTTTTTCATCGTCCTCGCCTCCACGACACTCAAAGCGGCAGGATCTATTCCCTCTCTTTCGCAAATCAGGAACGCCAGATGCGCCGCCTTCGGGTCTGCGTCGTCGATGAGATCACTTGAACAACTCGGTTGGTCAGTTCGACCATAATAGGTGCTCAGGTAAGGTTCGGGAGCGTCGCAGCCATCGTGAAAAACCTGCATCACATTCTCTGCGACGATTCCTGCGACATCGACCGCGATCAGGTGGCTGATGAGTTCTTCGTCTTTCGAATTGGGCCAGTCGGGATCGTGGAGAATCGCCAAACCCTTTGTGCCGCCGCGATTAAACCTGACTCCCGTAAGCAGGAGTGGCACTTTCAATCCGACGATTGCGTGGCCAGCTTCGTGAACCGCTAGCCATTTGTGTGCGGCCCCTGCGGTACGAGAAATCGTGCCCCATTTTGGATTCGGCTCAATGGTCAGATCGAACTCATCGATGCAATCTTCGATGAATTCCGACGGATTCGGCATCGTTTCACCGTCGTACGTCCGTTCAAGGTACTGTGAGACACGTAACGCGCGCGGCACGTGCAAACCAAGGCTGAATATCTGTTCGAGGATTTCGGCAACGAATTGCTCTTCGTACATTTCACAATTCTCCGCGACAGCGAACGGCGACGATCGGAAGCCGGTTTTACACGCCCGACTGGTCTGGCAACAACACTGCCGGATTTGGACCGGAGCGGAAGGGTTCTGCAAACAAGCTCACAGTGGCGAAGCCATCCGTACTGCTCAGCGTGGGTGCCGATGTCTTTTGGGTGTGTTCTGCCGTCTTCGTCCGTCGGGTTAGGGCTCGAAGGGGGGGACCCCTGGCCCGACGGATCAAGACAGTCATATCAGCGGAATGTGATTTTTGCGTGAGCGGATCGTAGCGGAGATGTCTTCATCGCAGAGGAGAGCCCGACCCGAAAGGGGCACGCCCGAATAGCGATTTCAATTCCTCGGCGACCCCAGTATGCGCCATCAGTTAAATTGCCGGATTGCATGGACAGAACGTCAACTCGGCTCAAATTTGCAGATCACGCACACGGCATTGCAAGCTGCTCCCATCGCAGACAAGCGCAACGATCAAATGTGTCTGGGTTTTGAGGAGGCTTTTCAACTTGGAGAATTCGTTGATATGGTCGTTTTCCACACTTCCTGCGAACCAGTATTGCCTGGATTTTGTCTGATGGTCATGCTGTCTGAAGGAGGCATTCATGAACGGAAAACCAAAGCTGTGCATATTCTGCGGAAAGGATGAGTCCGCAGGACCAATGGATGTTGAGCACTTTATTCCAAAGGCTCTGTGGAACGACAATCGTCCGACCCTGACAAGAACCGTCCCTGCCCACGTTGCATGCAATAAGAAGCATGCTGCCGACAATGAGTACTTCCGTGACGTGCTCATTTCCGATGTGCGGGTGACCCATCACCCGGAGGTTCAGAAGCTCCAGAAGGGTAAGTTCAAACGTCGGATGGAAAAGCGGCCTGGTACGATTCGCCGCACATTCCAGGATCTGGCACTTCGCCCGCTTGAAACGCAATCAGGTATTTTCTTGGGGATGGCACCGTCATTCCGCGTCGAATGGAAACGCATAAAGCGCGTGCTCCAGAATGTCATGCGGGGAATTTTCTACACCGTTAAAGATCGCCCACTTCCGGTTGATTGCACATATAAGGCGATGGTCGCTGACGAACAGAGTCTGGCTCCTTACCTGAGTTTGATCGGAACGATGACGCCGTGGAACGATTTCGGTGATGACGTGTTTCGTTGCCGCTACATATTCGATGGCGACGATAGAAACGATCACATCGAGTGCGTGGTTTGCCTCATGCTGTTCTATCGCCATCACACGTTTTTCGGGATGGCCATTCCGAGTGATGCCGTCAAAGCGAATGAGTGGGACCGCATCATGTCATAGGTCGTAAGGCCATCGGAGTCCTAAATCATCTTGGCTATTGACGGCGAATGCAGCCAATGACGAGCGGCGACTCGGGATCACGTTCTCGATCCAGGTCACAAAAAGCCAGTCATCACGCCATTCGATAAAATCCCTAATATTTCGTTGTCTTGTAGATGCCGGTTCGCCCAGAGCACTGCGTCCCTTGCCTGTTCTTGTGGGCATTCAGGTGCGAATTGTTCGTCGATTTGGTGAACGATTTTCTGCAAATGGGGCAGGTAAAAACGTACCTCGGTCCCCCGCGAGGTTTAGGCGTCCGCGTTGATCGGCGAGGGATCTTCAGGCTTTGGGCAGTTGATTGCCGGGCACTATGATGGATCGGGCCTTCTGGAATGAAGTCGATGGAAAAGCGTGGCGTAAAGGCTTGTTCCGCGATTTTCGTACTGATAATCCGATCGGTTCGGAAGCTGCGTATTTCGCCCGCTGGGAGCTTCACGGCATACATGACCATGTTGCCTTCGGCGGTGAACCGCAGTGAATACGGTTCGATGAGGTAAGTGGTCTGCTGACCGTTGTCTTTCCGGTAAACCATTTCGACGCAGAGCCGGTTGACCGCTGCGAAACGGATGCGATTGAGTGTGCTGAGTTGCCCAGTGCCGCTGGCAATCGCCTCACCCTCTTGCAGTAATGCAATCGCGGGCAGGAGCGTCGCTGGAATTTCCTCTGGATTGTCCAGCCACGCGAAGAATGTTGGTAGTTCGTTCCAGAAAGAATCAAATGGCGGTAACGCCTGGAGCTGGTGTGCAAGCTGGTCTTTCCAGCCTGTTGCACATTGATCTTTGTGGCTGTCGAGATCAGGGAGGGTTGGAAAGGTGATATTCTTGAACGCACATTTCCGGGTCAGGACGGTCTTGACCTGCGGTGCGACATCGGCGGACTCCGGCCTGCGGTAAAAATTGACAACGTCGTAGAGGTCGCGTGGGCGGGTACGTTCTTTTAACGCACGAATTTTCTCGGCAAAGACTTCAGCATAGGAGTAACTTTGGATTTCAATTCCGCCGTCGGGAAGATCGCTGTAGTCATGACGTACCGCAGTCATGACCGGCTCTTCAACGAGGAGTTCATCGGCTGTCAGGTCGAGTTTGATTTTCGGCATGGAGTGTTTGCTGCCGAACCCCATCGGGCCGCCGTAATAGACGCGCCCCTGACAACCATCAACGCCGCGTGGGTTTCTTTCGTCGCCTTGGATTCGCTGCTCGATATGAGAGCCACCGTCCAGTTTTTAAGCTCGCCGAAACCAAGCAGCTTCTGGATGTATTTGATCAGCAGGTCACATTCAGCGAGGCGGCACAGCGGATGGACCGTAAAACTCTCTAAAAAGCTTATGATCCGGGCTGCCGGGACATTTTTCCATTCAACCCGTCTCGGCAGGGATTGCGGTTGTGGCAATGAACGCAACCAGGATTCGGTCGCTTTCATATTGCCTTCCTGGATTTTGGCATCCTTGTGGAAGATCGTTGTTTGCACAAGATGGCCGGAGAATGACACCTGCATTCGCCTGCCATGTCGTATTTTATTGGCGGCAGTGATATTCAGACCGTCCGGGTGCGTCCGAACCTTGAGTCCGTAATCCTCAGGCGTAAGCTTACTGAGTTCCATGAAGTTGAATTCCCGCCGCAACTCTTCATTTGCCACCGCAATATGCTCGTACCAGCCAACAAGATCGCCGGTGGTGTAGAGGCGGCAGAGATCCACATAACCGGGCCGATATCCAAACCAGCGCCCCATCTGGAGCAGCGTGTCGTAGTTTTTGGCGGGACGGATGTAATAGCTTACCGAAAGCCCTTCGAGCGTCAGACCTCGCGATAGCTTGTCACCGCCCACGGCAACGACGTTCAGACCAGTTGCATTTGACGGATCATCGTAGTCCAAAACGCCGCCCGCATCCCCGTTGATACCTCGTACTTCAATTCTGGTAATCGCGGTGAGAAGCTCAGCGCGCACCTCTTTCCAGGTCAGTGGCGTCATCTGGGGATCATCAATCTTTATATTCGCGGACGTTGGCAAATAATTCATGTTCCAGAGTTCTTCCAGTTGCCCGACGAACTGGACCGCCTGTTTTCCGGTGTTGTATTCCAGCATCCGCGTCATGTGGACGAGTTCGGCATAGATCAGATCCATGACCTGGGTCTGTACGAGATTGAACCGCGTGACATGCACTAGCATCGAATTGTGGGCATCTTTCTGGCCTCGTACACGGCGTGCAGCGCAGGTGATGACAAAGGACTGCAATGCGCTGATGAGGGATTTTGGCAGCTCCTTGCACACCCCATTGATGCGATGGTCACAGAACCAGCTTTTGGCGTATTGTGACGTTACTTCCGCTTCAATGAAATCTCCGCCAAGTCCCGCCTCGGGAACGACGATTTCGCCAAGATGCTTTCGTATCAACTCCCCCAGCTCATCGCTGTCGGCTTTTTTTGCACCGGCATTTGCCCAGCGGCTGGTTATCTGGCCGCGCAACCCTTCCTCCCATGCAGTGTCGGAATCGGCACTCTTAGGCGTGAGACCGCTACGGAGCTTCGGCAGATCGTCCAGCACTTCCGAAACTGAAACCGCTTTATGCGGCTTCAGCTTCTTCGGATTTACGGAAATGATGTCATCCCTGATACCCAGAAGTATGATGCGGTGACGCGCCTGCGGGACTCCAAATTTCTCGGTGCGGATGACTGCTCCATCGAGTTCAGCATTCTCAAAAAGCCGTCCATCACAAAGGGAATAAATTCGGTAACCGCCCTTGCGAACATGTTTGCAAGGGCGCCCTTCGCGCGTGACTGCTATGGCCGGGTCGCGCAAGTCATCCAGGATGCGATCGAACATGCGGATGTTGTTCAACGTTGCCGAAAGCAGGCCCTTGACATTCTCCATAATGAAAACTGCCGGTCGATGTTCGGCCAGTATCTGGAGATATTCCACATAGAGGAGCTGCCGCGCATCGTTGGCGGGAACGTAGTCGGGATTGCCCTGGTTTCGTGAACGGCCAGCGATGGAATACGCCTGGCACGGTGGGCCCCCGATCAGAACCCAATCCGAACTCTTATCCAGAGATTTGACGATCCTTTGATAGACATTCTCTGTTGGTTCGCCGCCCGGCCCGAGCGTAATATTCCAGCAATGGGCTTCACTTGCTTTCGCCTGCTGCTTGTGTGCCTCATACAATGCATCAATGTGGAGTTCGCCACGAAGGCACCGGTAGTAATCGTCAGGGACATTCGGTCCGAACTGGCGGAAGAAGGATCGTAAGCGAAGCGTTTCGGCTGCAATCGCATCCTTCTCTATCGAGAGCACAACATCAAAAGCGGTTTCGCCGGACTCGGTTTTAACGGTGGAGAAACCTTCGCTCAGGCCGCCGGGGCCCGCGAAAATGTCGACGACTTTGATCATCCTTGATCTGACCTCGCCTTCGGCGGCAGGCACTTCATGACGTACAAAGCCTGGGTGGGTTGATTTTGAGTGATTTCTGCGGTTTGGGCGGTCCAAATCGTTTTGGACAAAAAGCGACCAAAGGTGATCAACAGTTGTCTGGGAGGACTTAAAAAATCAGAACAAAAGTGCCTCTCGCTTCCTTAGTAACAATCCCAATTGCTCTGCACGGATTCGCATGGCCTCGGCGGAAACTTGGAATAAGGCAGCAAACGGACGGACCGCAGTTTCCATGAGAGATTCGTCCGTGAAACCCTCGGTATTCCCGGCTCGCAGATCGGGCAGGTAGATGGGTTCCAGGTTTCCGCGCCATTCTTCCCAGGCTTGTTTGACTATGTCGCGGGGCATCAGCAAACAGGACGCGAAGCGGTTCGCCTGGTATTCGATGGGTTCGGTGTCGCTCGAACGGCAGATATATTCTGGCCGGGCCACACCTTCTGCAAACAGAGAAACCTGATTGGCGTTGCGCTGGAATAATTGGCGGTGAAGACGCCAGTGTCCGGCTTCGTGTGCGAGTGTGAAGTTGTAGCGTCCGAGCATGGGAGGATTCTCGGACGGGTCGAGGCGATGATCGATGCCCACACGCTTTTCATTGACCCACAAAGCGCCATGAACATCAGGAACGCCGAAGAGTTTCTGCATATCAAGGAACTCAAGCGTTAGCCCGAAGTGAATTTCGACGATTTCATCGATGGGGATTGGTGGCGTGACAACCGGTCCATGCTTCTTTCCATATTCGGCGAGCAGGATTGCTGCTTCGTCCTCGAATGCGCGATCAGTCAGGAATGGCAACTTAGGACCGGAACTTGATAACAGCCGTTTTGGCATGAATTACTGCCCCTCCTTCTGCATGCGTTCTGCATTTTCACGAAGCTTGCGTAACTGTTCAGGGGTTAGGCCGCGAACGGCGCGTAGCAGATCGGGGACAGCCGTCGGAGATTCGCGAATAATGTCTGGCAGGTCTTCAGTTAAACGACCGGCGAGGGCAGTCCATTCGTCGATGCTCTCGCCCAGCAGCTCCGCCATCTTCTTCACACGGTCGGCAGTTGGTGGGTCAACATTGTCCTGCTCGACCTGCGAAAGATAGGTTGGGCTGATTCCCACAAGTTCTGCGAACTTTCGCAAGCTAAAACCTCTTTCGACTCGCTTCTCACGAAGATGCTGTCCAAATGTTTTCTTAGCCATTTCAAGATTCTCCATAGATGGCTTTTCGAAACATCGCATTGAGCGCGGCGACGAAACCGGCCCCGGCAAAACGCATGGCCTGGTTTCTTGAGTTCAAGATTATTGTTAAGTAAACAGCGAACACGCTAAATCCTACCCGCTGACCTGAGCGCAGACAACAGTGTCGAGACAGAAAGTCTATTGATTATTGGCTTTATACCGATTGTACTGATCAGGTGTTTTATTTTGATGTGGGCTTGCGTTTCACGGCCATAGTGTTTACTGTTTACTGCACACGGACGCCGTGGCGTCGGGGGCGGTAAAGCAAAATCAACGTACGGAGTATGGCATGAGAAAGTCTTCACTGGATGACGAGCAAAACGGCGAAAACAGGATCGCAAAGTTTCCTCAAATCGCGCCGGGATCGGGTGGATCGAGGTCGGGTGGTGTGGATGCTGTAGGTGTCCTCGATAGCAGAATGCTTCCTGACCAGGAGTTCATGTCCCAATGGGACGCCGTGATCATTGATCCTGGACAAAAGGACCGGCTTCTATCGCAGGCAATTTTGAATTTCACACTCAGGGAGAAGGTAAATCGATCAAATTTGCCATTGCATGGCCTGATCGTCTTGCATGGGCCGCCGGGGACTGGAAAGACGTCGCTGGCACGCGGGCTGGCGTCGCGAACCGCTGAGGCAATCGGCAGGCTCGGACATTTCCGCTACATCGAAGTTGAACCGCATGCCCTCACCGGGGCGGCCCTCGGCAAGAGCCAACGGGCTGTGCGTGATTTGCTCGGCCAGACGGTCGCAGAGCAGGCCGAACGCGGGCCGTTGATCGTTCTGCTTGATGAAGTGGAAACTCTGGCGGCTGATCGCGGGCGAATGAGTATGGATGCGAATCCAATCGACGTACACCGGGCAACCGATGCTGTCTTGGCACAACTGGACCAGCTCGCCTCGAAATACCCGCACCTGTTATTCATCGCAACGAGCAATTTTACCCGAGCTGTCGACGGTGCCTTCCTTTCCCGCGCCGACCTGATCGAAAACATCGGCCTGCCAGGAGCGGACGCGTGTAGCGCCATTCTGCGATCAGCGGTGGAGGAGCTGGCAAGGTCGTTCCCCGCCACGGGGCGCATTCCGCAGGATGCCGATTTCATGCGTGCTGCGAAGCATTGCGTTGGCCTTGATGGGCGACGCATCCGCAAGCTCGTGATTTCGGCATGCGCACTTCGTAAGCAGACCGCAATTGATCCGAACGGATTGACTGCCGCCGACATCCTTCAAGCAGCGAAACAGGCCCAGGAAGAACTGAAATCTATCAAGGAGTAATTGCAATGGCTGTGGTGGCACGTCGAATCCGGGCAACGCCCGAACGCGGTGCGGCTGATGCGTGGCAGGTGATCGTAGACTTAATCGCCCCCACGGATGGTGCGGCTCGCCGGGAATTGATCGGTATCGAGGGGATTGCGTCGTCGATTATTTCGACTGAATCACCCAAAGATGCGGCAATGGTTGTACGTGGTAACGGTCCGCGTGTTCGGATGTATTGTCTCTATGACGACGATGCTATTGCGGGAGACGACGCCAATGAATCTGCACTGGCGGAGTGCCCAACCGAAGGTGATTGGTCGATGAGCCTGCCAGCGGATGCGGAGGATGTCTCGTGGGTCAGGGATGCGCTTGCCAAGAAATCAAAGCGGGTGACGGTTCGGGAGAAGAACGAAACGGTCAAAGATGATGAGGAACCGTCGAAAAAGTCGGCTGCCACCGAAGCGGCAATAAACATGGAGGCATTTCTACGACCATGAGTACTTTTGTTAGCGGTTACACGTATGCGCATTCCGTGACCTTCGTCACGGATAAAATGTTGATGGCGATTAAAGAAATTATCAGGTGCAGCGGGCTCAGCCCTGAAAAGTTGACATCCAGTTGGAAGGTCCTGCAACGGGGGATTAACACCTGGTTGAATTCCCGCGATTTGGAAACCGTTGTCCTGGAAGTTTACAACCCGAAAACCGACGCCCTGATTGGTGCCTGGGATTTCGACATCTTCTACGGCGCTGCTGGTGATTGCGCCATGTGGGTGAATACAGACGATATCAAATACCACATCCTTAAAGCCGGGCAATGGCCATCGGATTGCGACTATCGAATTGTGCTATGCACGAAAAGCGGTCGCCCGGATGTTGAAGGCTTCAGGGGCACGACGCTCCGGTCCCGGGACGGATTCGTCCGGCAAAGTATTGGCACGACGATCGACGGAAATGGGCTGGGGGCGGGAACCGCATATTGGAGGGCCGTAAAGTGATTACTGTTGCCGAAGCATTTAAGAAATTCCGAAGTCGACTTGAACTGAGCGACCGTGAACAAGATGACGCTTCACGACGCCATAACGAAATCCGGGATTTCCTGAAGACCATGTTCGACGTGGAAAACGACTTCCTTACTGGCTCGTACAAACGATGGACAAAAACAAAGCCATTGAAGGACGTGGACATATTCTGCGTGCTTGGCCAGAAGGAGCGCCACCGGCGCGACAAACCGCCCGGTGACCTGTTGAAAGCGTTCGAAGACGCATTGGTTGAGAAGTATGGACGCGACAAAGTGTCGCGTCAGCGCCGATCGGTAACGGTCGATTTCGGGGTTACTACGAACGAGGATGAAGATACGGGCGGCAAGGTCATGAGCTTTGACGTGGTGCCCGCATTCACGAAAAACAATCACTACGAAATCCCGGATACCTCCACGACCTCTGGTTGGACTGAAACGAACCCCCAAGTCCATCACGATTTGGCGGTGGAAGCGCAGAAAAAATACGACGGCGAATGGAAGGGGATCGTCCGGATGACCAAGAAATGGAATGCCAACCAGGGTAAACCGGTCAAGCCGTCATTCCTGATTGAAGTGATGGCCCTGGAACTATTGCATCCTCCGTTTGGTGGCGACTATCGCTTCGAGATCAAGGCTTTTCTGGCGAGCCTTGCTGACCGCCTTGATGAAACCTGGGCAGACCCGGCCAGGCTCGGACCGCCGGTTAGTGACGCGATGGATCAGGTCGCCCGTGACGCGGCTAAAATCAAACTGCGGCAAGGTTCGGACGCGGCGGCGAAGGCAATTCAGCTTGAACGGCAGGGAAAGAACGGCGAGGCGTTGAGAGTCTGGCGGACCGAAGTGTTCGGCCCTATGTTTCCGTTGTCGTAAATGAGAGGTAAAAGCATGCCTGGGTCCCACCTGAGTAAGTTGCGCGGAATGGAGTTTCTCCAGCGTGCGTTTGCAAGTGAGCAGTCGTGCCTCGTTGCAAAACTTCGGTCGTCAGATCGGATTGTCCATGACGGCGATCGTGGCGAGGTCAATGAACAATACTTCATCGAGGTGCTAAGAAATTACCTGCCGAACCGTTACACGGTCCACAAGGCCACGATCCTTGATAGCGACGGGCAGGTATCGGACTCCATCGACGTGGTGGTACATGACCGTCAATACACACCAACCCTTTTGGATAGCGAATCACATCGCTACATACCGGCAGAAGCGGTCTATGCCGTATTCGAATGCAAGCCTACCATCGACAAAGGGTATCTCGAATATGCGGGCAAGAAAGCCGAATCAGTTCGTCGGCTGAAACGAACCTCCGTGCCGATTACGCATGCTGGCGGCTCATATCCCGCCAAACCTCATTTCGAGATTCTTGCCGGTATCCTCGCCATTGATGCGGATTGGAAAGAGGGATTCTCAACGTCGTTTGAGACCTGCCATTCCGAACTGAAGGGCCTTTCCAGGTTGGACTGTGGGCTTGCCGTCGATGGGCATGCATTTGATACTTTTGAGCAGGGTGGGGCTTATACCTACTGCAAATCCAACAATGCCCTGGTCTTCTTTTTGTTCCGGCTGCTCAACCAGCTTCAGTCGCTCGGGACAGTTCCCGCAATCGATTGGAATGCATACGCATCGCAGTTGTCGAAGTAAGGGCCCTCATTGTTGGTCTCGTACCTGAGATTGTCGCCTAATGAAGCGTTGGTCCGTCGTCCTTGCGCTTCCATTGCGTCGCAATTCGTTCCTGAAAGGTCATCGGCAGGTGACCCCAACATTTAGGAACATGGTTAGAGGTCATAATCTTCATCACAACTTCGATCTCGATAGGGTGATTCAAGATATCGTCCGCTTCCCAAGTATCGGTGAACAGAAGCTGGGCGATCTTTCGGGGCTTCGGGTCTACAAATTCTGGATGGGGGAGCAACTGCTGCTTCTGGCCTACGAACCGGCAGAGGCGGATAGGCTCATTCTGCATGGTGTTGGGTCTCACGCAAACTTTCAAAGTGATCTAAAAGTCTTCTGATTGTGTCGCAATCGTGTTTGTACGGGTTGCATTGTGGTGGCTGTCGCGATGGATCGGCGACAGGCTTTCTTTACGTCGCGTTGGATGGCGACGTCACGTGTTTGACGATTTAGGGAGAATCGTCAGACATCAAAAGCGGGCGCAGGCGTCGAGGCTAAATTCGGACCTGAGCGGAGGCGAAGGGGCGAATTTCCCCGGGAAACCCGGCCTATGCTGTGCATAGGGAAGACGCCTGTGCATTGGATACGACGACATTCATTTCGAGATCGAATTCAGTGATGTTTCCATGAATATGAAAGCCAAATTTGCCCCAATGTTGATTTTTCCGAAAAACCAAGTATTCCAAACTTCGTGCCCTTGAATGTCACCTATCTGTTGTTTTTATGTAATCTCACAAGTCCATGCGGCGCAACAGATTCTGACGTGGACTCTCGGATGAATTTGGCATCCGTCGAGTCGAATCGAGTCCTACGGTCGAAGAACCTGCAACCTGGACTGATTTCAACTGTCGGTTATTTATTGCCGCATTCGACATTCCAAATCAGGGAATTTGGGTGCCGGCCAGTTCACTCCAGCAACTTGAGATTCTCTTCGAGCGGCATCGGAAAAATACCTTCGCCACGGCATTACTGGCCCGCGAGATGAGGAACAAGGCCGAGTTCCTCTGAGTCGGATGCATTCGATTTCTGTTCTAATAGAGCGAGGAATCCGTCGACTGTCCGACGCGAGGCGTGTCCGTTCGGCGGCGGACAGGTATCAATTGTGGGAAGAATGGCCCGGGCGTCACTTCGCAGGGGGTTGGGGCAAGAGAGCGGCGAGTTGATCTGCGGGTGTGGCAGGAAGGCGGTTGAGAATGTCTTTCAGCCATATCCAGGGATTGATGCCGAATTGATGGCAAGTGGCCGTGAAGCTGGAAAGGATTGCCAAGCGACGTCCGCCGTCATCGCTGCCGAAGAAGAGTCAGTTCTTGCGACCGATAGCGTATGGTTTGACCACGCGTACGGCGAGATTATTGTCGATTGCGAGTGCACCATCTGTGACATAAGTGTTCAGCGCACCCCACTGATTGCGAGCATAGGTGACAGCTTCTCCCAGTGGGCTCTTGGGGAGGGCGCTCATGGCCAGTTGATCGAGCCAGTCTTTGAGCGATGCGAGCAACGGAATGGATTTGTCCTGGCGCAATGATCGGCGCGCAGCGACTTCAACTTCTTTCGCTTCGTGCTCGATGGCATACAATTGTTTGATTCGCACGACAGCTTCTTGCGCTTCGCGCAGACCCGTCTTCTGGGCGTCAACGAACTTTCGCCGCGCATGCGCCCAGCAGCCGACCTCAATGATTGCTCCGTTCGACCTTCGAAACAGTTCGTCATACCCGGCATATGCGTCGCACTGCAAAAAGCCCTGATATCCCTGCAAGAACGCGAGCGGTCCATCGCGGCTACGGTCTGCCGTCGCATCGTACACGGTGCCATGTTTCGAGACATAAGCCCAGATACGGCCGGTGCGGCAATGCGAGCGACCGGGATCCTGTACCGGAACCGGCGTATCATCGGTGTTCACAATGTTCGCTGCCAGCACTTGATCCTTGAGGCGTTGCCACAGCGGGGTCAGCACTTCGGCCGCCTCGGCGAGCCAGCCACATAAGGTCGAACGCGCAATCGGGAAACCCTGCCGAGCGTAACGCTGTTCCTGTCGATACAGCGGCAGATGATCGACCAGTTTCGAGACGATGACATCGGCAACGAGTCCCGGTGCCGCCTTGGACTTTGGCAACGCCTCAGGCGGCAATTCGGCGATCTTCATTTCATCAGGTTGATCACTCCCCGGGAAACGCACCACGTACTTGGGACGCACGATCCGGCGGACGAACAGAGATGATGGTGTATAATCGAGCTTCTCGCTGATCTCTTCACCGATCATTTTCCAGATGCCACCCGTCGCTTGCTTCACGGACTCAGGGACATCGATGATTTCGGTCTCGCGGTTCCATCCGGCATGATAACTTAAACCCATCATCCCCGCCGAAGGTGTCACGAAATTGGACCCGTGGCGGAAAATTGTTCCGATTTGCCATATCGCGGGCGACGTTTTGCATTGAGTGCGACCCCGCCCAGAATGAGAGATAACTCGGTGGCCGTGATCGAAACTCCCGTGGCGTCGCCGATGACTTTGGGAAACTCGAAGGTTCCTTACTCGAGCCGCTTCTGCCAGACAGCGTATCCATCACGATCCCAATAAAGAATCTTCAGCCGATTCCCTTGCTTGCCGCGAAAGACGAACCATGTGCCCGACAAGAGATCGCCCTGCAGATGCTCCCACTCCAGGGCTGCAAGCGTGTCGAAACTCTTCCGCATATCCGTTGGTGTCAGGCAAAGATAGACCTTCGTCCCAGAGAAGTTCAGCATGATGGCTCCTCGCTGGCAGACGCCTTCAAGGCCGCAAACAGGGACGCCAGGGCAGAGACTTCACAGGCCGCCAGACAGACCACGTGTCCCGAAGGACAGCGGACCTCTGCGGATACCGTCGCCTCGGGCAACAGCGTCACGGGAATAAATGTCGGCGGGACACACGGCGTTTTCGACGACGCCTCGTCGCGTAAACGAAGCTCCCGCTTCCAAGAATAAAATGTTGGCTCCGCCAACTCCTACCGGCCACAAAACTCGCGGATACTAAAGCCACTTGCCTGATACTGCGCGATTTGTGCACGCCACTGACGCTCCAGCGTCAGGTCTTTTTGTCTTCGCAACATTCGTAGCTCCTTGATGGAAACCCACCAAGGTTAACAACCACCGCAAGAAGGCATTTCACCGTACGGACACTTCCGTTGCCTCGGGATCAGATAATCAACCACAGGTTCGCACGCGCGGCGGAAGGGGCAGAGGAATTACGACCGACGCTGACGACGAGGAGAATCAACACCACGGGCTGGGAAAACATTATCTGCTTCTCACCGGCTTGACAATCCCTTCTTCATAGATGTCCCCGTGGTGGTCGTGGCATCTCAGAAATCAGCCCATCGCTTCGAAATCAAAGAGTCCTGACCCCGTTGTTTTGCCCGCAAACGTATTTCTTCACTATGTTCTGGATCTGTGGGTGGCCGCATGGCGAAAGCGCCATGCGGTGGGAGAAGTCATCATCGTGCGTTATGCCGACGATTTCGTTCTCGGTTTCCAAGAGGAGATCGATGCAAAATGCTGCCTCGGAGCACTCAAGGAACGGTTTGCCAAGTTTCACTTGGAACTGCACCCCGAGAAGACGCGTCTGCTTGAGTTCGGTCGCTTTGCGGCTGAACGACGATCAAAACGCGGCGAAGGTCCTCCTGAGACATTCGATTTTCTGGGATTCACGCACATCAGCGGGAAAACCAGCAAGGGCGATTTCACCATCCGCCGCATCTCGGCGTTAAAGAAGCTCAAAGGCAAGCTCATCGAACTGAAAGACAAGCTGAAACGAATGGTTCACTGGGATCTGGCGGAAGTCGGCTCCTGGTTGTCGAGTGTCTA